>CAYSUW010000011.1:15451-45772 GCA_964434385.1 uncultured Dehalococcoidales bacterium
ACTAAACCAATATCCTTAATACCTGAATCAATAATTTTGTCAAAAACGTAAAAAATCAAGGGTCTATTACCCAAAGGTATTAAATGTTTAGGAATAGAATCCGTAATCGGTTTCAACCTAGTGCCTAAACCGCCTACAAGAATTAAAGCTTTCATAATCAATTATCTAAACGAGTGGAATCCTTCAATGGATCAAGATCCCATCTCAGAGAGTCATCAGGATCAATCTTTGTACCCCAATCCTTCTTGATTTCTGTCTCTCGCCTAAGAACTCTCATTTTTTCTGCAATTTCATTCGGATCCCAATTTTCCAAGACCTTATTTGTTAAATCTTTTCTTATATTTTCATGAGATTTGTCTTTAGCCAAATCATTTAATTCATCTGGGTCTTCCTTTAAATTAAAAAGTTGAGGCTCAAAACCATTATAGTAATTCAATTTATATTCATTATATCTAATCATTCTATTTTGAACTCCACCTGACATAGCATGAATGTCCAATCCTCCCAAGTTACTTGATGTTGAAAAATAATCAGCATCATCCATACAATATTCTGAAAAAGCTAAATTTTCCCAATCAGTATTTCTAGGATCTTTTAATAATTTCAATAAACTTCTTCCATTCGATCTAGGAAGTTTTGGAGATCCAGAAGCATCAAGCATTGTTGCAATTAAATCAAACTGATTTATAACATTATCTAAAACTTGACCTCCTAGTATATGCCCAGGCCAAGAAATTATTGCTGGAACCCTAGATGCATTCTCGTAAAAAGTCTGTTTCCACCATAATCCATGTTCTCCAACCTGTTCTCCATGGTCTGAAGTATAAACAATCATTGTATTCTCCATAAAACCATTTACTTCAAGTGCATTTAAAATTTGTCCTATTAGATTATCCATCCTGTCAACTAAAGCCCAATAAGCAATTCTGCATCTCATTATCTCTTCATCTGAAACTTGTTCTATACCTGTTCTTTCTCTCCACCATTTAATATACGGGTGACAATCTTCTAAAGCCTCAGCAGGAACTTTTGGAAGCCCTACTTTTCCTTCATATTTCTCATAGTCTTTTTTTCTAGCTATAAAAGGTTGATGGGGCAACATTAATCCTATGGATAGAGAAATTGGTTTTCTTTCTTTCGCAGGTGTTTTTCCTAAATCATTGATATATTCAACAGCAGTTTCTGCAACAACTTCATCATGAATTTCATATGCGGTTTGTCCTGTTCCTGAATTTTCTAAACTAAATCTGCTAGGACCAGCTGTTCCATTTAAATCACCATGTGTTCCTGGAGGTCTTGGAGAACCGTTATAATTTCTTGAATGATCTCCTACTAATCTTTCAGAAAAACCATGATATTGGTCAATTCCATTAAAATGCATTCTTCCTATCTGTACAGGATTATATCCATTAGCACCAAGAGAGTGAGCATATGTAGGAATTGCAGAATCTAAAATTTGATCATTTGTCCAAACTTTATTTTCATGAGGATACCTACCAGTAATTGCAGACATTCTAGATGGAACACAAATAGGAGAAGCACAATAAGCTCCTGTAATAATTGTTCCATTCTGAGCTAATTTATCTAAATTAGGAGTTTCAACTACAGGATCGCCATAACATCCTGTGACTGCAGGGTTATGTTGGTCAGATTGAATATAAATTATATTTGGCTTATCCATAAAAGCTCCTTAATTAGAGTATTTTTTATTTTATTATCTTAAAATTTTAAGTTTTTTTTAGAATTATTTACAATTTATACAACATTGATCTACCCAATGACCTGCGCTAACTTCTATCAATCCCATCTCAATATTTCCTTCTTTACAATCATTAGTTGGTTTTGGACATCTTGTTCGAAATACACATCCAGAAGGAGGATTCGTAGCACTAGGAATATCTCCTTGAATAATATTTCTGGGTTTTGATTTTTCAAGCTGTGGATTAATAGATGGAATAGAATCAATTAAAACTTTAGTATAAGGATGTTGAGGATTTGAAAATAAAGTATCTGTTTCACCATACTCAACAATTTTCCCTAAATACATAACTGCAATCCTTGAACTCAAATATTTTACTACAGCCAAATCATGCGCAATAAAAAGATAAGTAATTCCAGTATCTTTCTGTAATTTTTTTAATAAATTCAATATTTGAGCCTGAACAGAAACATCCAGAGCTGATACAGGTTCATCGCAGACAATTAATTTAGGTTTTGTAGCTATAGCTCTAGCAATACCTATTCTCTGTCTTTGTCCACCACTAAATTCATGAGGATACCTATTTGCCATGGCTGAGTTCAGTCCTACTTTTTCTAATAAATCAGTTATAGTATTTTTAATCTCACTAGGATCCCTTAAAACACCATGAACTTTTAATGGCTCTGAAATAATATCCTTAACTTTCATTCGAGGATTTAGAGAACTATAGGGATCTTGAAATATCGCACCTATTTCTCTCTGTTTTTTACGTAACTTTGATGATTTCAATTTAAGCAAATCCTCATCCTCTAGAAAAATTTTGCCATTAATTGGATCTACCAATCTTAATACCGCTCTAGCAATAGTACTCTTACCAGATCCACTTTCACCTACTAAACCTAAAGTTTCACCAGAATTGATCTCTAAATTCACTCCATCCACAGCTTTAACTTCATTCCTGTTTGAAAATAGCTTCTGATAACCAGAATTATAATAAACTTTCAAATCTTCAATTTTAATCATAATTTTGTTTTTCACTTATTAATTCCTACGCCTTTTCTTAAAACAATTATTTACAATTAACACAACATTGGTCCACCCAATGTCCTGGTTTTATTTCTATCAATCCCATTTCAATTTTTCCTTCTTTACAATCATTTGTGGGTTTCACACATCTTGCTCTGTATACACATCCTTTTATTGAAGACAAATCATGAACTTCTCCAGGAATTGTTGGTAAATCTACATCTGAATTAACTTCTAATGTAGGAACAGAATTTAATAATCCCACTGTATAAGGATGCTTAGGATTATTATAAATATCCATAATGTTTCCTGACTCAACAACATGGCCTCCATACATTACATATATCCTATCTGCATAACGTGCTAGGATTCCAAGATTATGAGTAATTAAAATTACTGCAGTTCCCATTTTTGTTGTTAAATCTTTTATTAATTCCAAAATTTGAGCTTGAATTGTCACATCCAATGCAGTAGTTGGTTCATCAGCAATTAGAATTTTTGGATTACAACTTAATGCGATAGCAATCATTACCCTTTGCCTCTGACCTCCACTCAACTGATGAGGATACTCATTTACTCTAATCTCTGGATCAGGAAGGCCAACAATAGTTAATAGTCTTACTGCCTCAGCAATAGCCTCTTTAGGATCCACACCTTGATGCAATTCCAATATTTCAGTAATCTGCTTTCCAATTGTTAATACAGGATTTAAAGAGGTCATGGGTTCTTGGAAAATCATTCCAATTTCCTTTCCTCTAATTTTCTCCATTTCTGATTCATTTATTGAAAGAAGATTATTTCCTTCAAGTAATATTTCTCCAGAAACTATTTCTCCTGGAGGGTTAGGGACTAATCTCATTATCGAAAGCGCAGTAACACTCTTACCACAACCACTTTCTCCTACAATTCCAACAATTTCTCCTTTATTAATATTTATAGAAACATCATTTACAGCTATAACTGGATCCTCAGAAGTTCTAAAGATTGTTCTAAGGTTTTTAAGGTTAAGTAAATTTTCAGAATTATTAGTCATTTCAAATTATCTTATTAATCATTTTTGATTTCACCTTTTAATCTTGGATCCAAGCTATCTCTCAACTCGTCTCCAATTAAATTAAATGCCATAATGGTAAACGTTAAAAATAACCCAGGAAATACAGCTATCCACCATAAAGGTCTAAGGAAATTTTCAGCAACAACTGACATCATATTCCCCCACGTAGGCTCGTTAGGAGTTATTCCTAAGCCCAAAAAACTTAATGCAGCTTCTGCAAAGATAGCTCCACCTAAACTAATACTTGCAACTACAAGTAAAGGGGCAACACATTGTGGAGCTACGTGTTTAAAAATTATCCGAACTGGATGTGCTCCCATTGATCTAGAAGCTTCAACATAAGTTAAATTTTTTACTGTTAACGTAGATGATCTGATTATTCTAACTGTACCCGCTATTCCTCCTACAGCAATAGCCACAATTACAGTCAGCTTCCCACTACCCAAGCCAGCAAGCAATAATAAAGCTAAAACTAAACCAGGGATAGATAACATTACTTCGACTATTCTTTGTGTTATTAAGTCAAACCAACCTCCAAAATATCCCGAAGCAAGCCCCCAAGCAAAACCTATAGATTTAGATAAAATCACTGCTGAAAATGCAATGATTAATGTAGTCCTCACTCCATATATTACTCTGCTAGCTATATCTCTACCGGCATAATCAGTACCCATAACATGATCTTTAGTAGGAGGTGATCTCAAAGCTTTATAGTGAGCTTTTTGTGGATCCATCGGAGCTATTTGAGAAGGAAAAATAGCCAATATAAGCATAATTGTTAAAATTATTACAGAAAATAACGTGAGAGGATTTGAATAAATTATTCTTAAATTCCTACGTGCATTAGTCATATCTTATCCTCGGATCAACCCATGAATAAATCAAATCAACTATTAAGTTAATTATAATGAATGAAAATGCAAAAATTAAAACCATATTCTGAATAATCATCCAATCTCTATCTGCTAATCCTTGCGCTAACAAAGATCCTAACCCTGGAATATTAAGGGCTGTCTCTACTGCAATGGAGCCTGCTAATAAATTCCCAAATTGCAATCCTGAGATAGTAATTACAGGGATAAGAGCATTTTTAAGTACATGTCTATTTATTACTACACGATTAGATAATCCCTTTGATCTTGCTGTTCTCACATAATCTTCTCTGATAATTTCCAATATACTTGATCTTGCCATTCTAGCAATTACAGCTGCCATACCAGTACCTATAGCAACTGCAGCAGGTAATGCAACATATAAACTTTTTATAGGTTGTTGCCAGAAGAAAATCACTTCTACAGGCGGCCTCCAAGTAAACACCAAAACAAAAAATATCAAAAATCCTAAAGCAGCATAAAATGAGGGGATAGCCAAAAATAAAATTACTGTTCCTCTAGCAATATAATCTCCTATACTATTCCTATATACAGCTGCTAATATACCTACCGGCAAACCAATAACCCATGAAATCAGCAAGGACAAAACAGTTATTTCAATAGTCATAGGTGCTCTACGTCTAACATGTTCTCCTATAGAAATTTTTGTCCAAAATGAAAAACCTAAGTCACCAGTAAATACATCTCTCATCCAACTTAAATATTGAATATGAACAGGCCTGTTCAATCCTAAACTTTCCATAATTGATTCTCTTTCCTGTTCAGTAAAAACCAAAGATCCTGTTTCATCAGTAACCATTGCATCTATCACATCACCTGGAAGAATACGCATAATAAAAAATATAAGAATACTTACTCCTATCAAAGTAGGGATAGCAATTAATATTCTCCTGAAAATATATTTATACATATAGGAACTATATATTTTAAAATTTTATAAATAAATAGTCGGCGCTAACTATTTAAGAAAGCGCCGACTTAATTAACTTATAACAGAATAGTTTTATCTTTTATCCATCCATATTGTGTCAACTCGACCCCAGATACTCTGAGTTCTAATGTCCATTGGGAAATGAACATGAGGACCCCAAACAGCTCTGTGACTGTCAAATCCATTCAATATCAAAGGAGGATTTTCATCAAGTTTTGACTGTACTAGACGAGTGTATGCAGCTCTTGTTGTAGCGTCGAGCTCACCAAGCATTGTGTCTAACAAAGCGTCCACTTCAGGGTTGGAGTAATTGGTAAAGTTCTGTGAAGAACCCGTTCCATATAAACCTAGCATAAATGGAGTATAGTTTTTGATCGCTTGAACAGGAACTAAATGCTGAACAATTTCAGTTCCAGCATTAAATGCAGCACCTGCGTACTGATCTTGAACCAATGCTCTCTCAACTGCTCTAGGCTGTATATCACATCCAAGATTAGTGTTAATCATATCCATGAATGCAACAGGAAGTGCTCCGTCAGGTTTATATCCAACCATAGTTTTTACTGGGAAACCTTCACAATTTGGATATCCTGCATCAGACATAAGTTGTTTAGCTTCTTCTATATCTGCAGCATTATCATCTCTGTATCCAGCAAGATTGAAAAATTCACTTTCTGGAGTTGCACCTTCTGCAAGAGTAGGAATCCATCTACTTGGATTAGTAGCACCCAAAGATACTCTATTAAAGTTATGAGGGTTAATAACTAAATGAATAGCTCTTCTGACTCTTTTGTCGTTGAATGGAGCTACTGCATTATTCCAACCAAAGTAATTACTACCTGTGTTAGGCATTCTCTTGGATAGAACTCTGTCGTCTTCTTGAGCTTGAGCATATCCATCTTCTGATGTATTCCATGCAAAGTCAGCAACGTCGGTTATTACGTTCACTCCTCTAGCAGTTCCACCAGCATGAATCATTCTTATACCATCTACATAAGGTAATTCTGGATTCCAATAATCTTCATTCTTTTCAAACAACATATATTCACCAGGAATATATTCAACAAATTTGAATGGTCCAGTTCCAGGACATACAACTTCTCTAACATCAAAATTGTTGTCTTCTAGACATTTCTTAGGAAGAATTGTCGCATTCAACATAGTAAATGCATTAAATTGATGTGCACTTGGTCTTTTCAAATTGAATACAACCCAGTTGTCTCCACCATCTGTAATAGTATCAATCTCTGTAAATAAAGATTGAATTCCAATAGCTATATTATCCGGAGGATTAACAATTCTTTCGAAAGTTGCAATAACATCATCTACAGACAAGTCTGCTCCATCATGCCATTTCACGCCTTCTCTCAAATGAAATTTGTATATCTTTCCATCAGCAGAAATTTCCCATTTATCTGCCAAGTCTGGCATTATGGTAGTCATTCCCGTGTTTGGATTCATCCTTATAAGACCGTTATACATTACGGTAAAGTTATGAGGTCCAGCACCCTGAGCTACAGGCATCTGATGATGATCTGTATGCTTAACACTAACACCAAAAGTCATTCGAAGTATTCCGCCTCGAACAGGATTAGGTTCGTTTGATTTAAAAACAAAATCAGACATATCGACTGAAATTGCTACTCCTCCACCAGGAATTGCTGTTGGAGTAATCGTGATAACCTTTTCTCTTTCCTTAACAGTAACTACTTCAACAGTAACTGGTTTTTCAACAATCACTTCTTTGATAATAGTTTCGCCTGCTTTTTCTTCAATAATAATTTTTTCAACTTCTACTTCTTTAATAACTTCTTTTTCAATTGGTACTTCTTTAATAACTTCTACTACTTCCGTTTCTCCTGCAGCACATGCAAAAATAAACAAAGAAGAAAAACCTATCAAAAAAGATTTAACCAATAAATTTCGTGATAATTTCGGATTATTTGACATTTAAAGTCTCCTGAACCTGATTTTATTAATATTAGGATAATATCAGTTTGAATAAATTCAGACAATCATGAATATTTGGTGCCGAGGGCGGGAGTCGAACCCGCATGCACTAGGTGCAAAGGATTTTAAGTCCTTCGTGTATACCATTCCACCACCTCGGCTTTAAATAAGTGGAGGCGACGGGCGGATTCGAACCGCCGAATAGAGGTTTTGCAGACCCCCGCCTTAAACCACTTGGCTACGTCGCCAAATTTTTAAATATTTCCTGCTATCCTACATGGTGCCGAGGGCGAGGATCGAACTCGCACGCCCATAAGGGCACAGCGCCCTCAACGCTGCTTGTCTACCAATTCCAACACCTCGGCTACAATCTGCCGATTGTATCCAATATTAGGATTTTGGCAGGAGCGGGAGGACTCGAACCCCCGACCTGCGGTTTTGGAGACCGCCGCTCTAGCCAGCTGAGCTACGCTCCTTTACCTCTGAAAAATAGCATCATACTCGAGGAATTGTAAATATTTAAAATAATTATTGTCAATCTTTAAATAAAATTTTAGTTCAAAATTTATAAAGCTTTATTATTTTTTTCTCCAGTTCTTACTCTTACAACTTCAGAAACTGGAGATACGAAAATTTTCCCATCACCTATTCGTCCTTCTTCTCCACTTCTGTTTGCCTCTATTAATGCTTCTATCACCTTATCTTTATCTCTGTCTTGAACTACTGTCACAACAAGAGTTTTTGGTAAAGATGATCTTGTAGCAGAAGATGTCCCTCTTCCCACAAATATTTCTATTCCTTTTTGGTTCCCCCTTCCAGTAACATTCAGAAGATGAAATCCACCACAACCAACTCTTTCTAAAGCTTCTACTACTAAACTTACTTTTTCAGGTCTAATTACTGCTTCTATTTTGACCATTTCTATCCTAACAGGATTAAATTAATATCCTTATTATACTAGAAGAAAGAAATTAGTGATTCTAAATAGGATAATATAAAAAGATATCGAGAAAGATTTCTCTAACCCGATATCTTTTAAAGACATTTTAAAGCTTGATCTTTAGAACTTAGTCTGCACCATCCTGAACATATCCTCTTTCCCCATGCTCAGATACATCTAATCCAACAGATTCAGTTTGTTCTGCAACCTGAAGACCTAAGCCTGGAATAACATCCAATACTTTCAGAATTATTAAAGTAGCAACTAGAGAGTAAGCACCAGTGGCTAGAACAGCAAAAATTTGTTCCAACATTATCGCACCATTTCCTTCAATTAGTCCTTTTGTTCCCCCAATAGCTTCCAATGCAAAAACTCCAGTCATCAATGCTCCCCAAAGACCTCCAACTCCATGTACTCCAAAAACAACTAAAGCATCATCCAATCGGGAATTTTCCATAAATTTAGCAGAAAAATAACAAACTAAAGCTACTGTAACACCAATAACCAATGCTCCTTTAGCATCCACAAAACCTGATGCAGGAGTAATAGCAACCAATCCAGCAACTGCTCCAGTAGCAGATCCGACTGCACTAAATTTCTTAGTTTGAATATATCCCACAATTGTCCAAGTTAACATAGCTGCTGCTGCTGCTGTGTTAGTTACCAAAAATGCATTCACTGCCGTAAAGTTAGCAGCTAATCCACTTCCGGCATTAAATCCAAACCACCCAAACCAAAGTATAGCTGCACCTAAAACTACGAAAGGAACATTATGAGCAGATAATCCTTCAGTTTCTCCTCTTCTTTTTCCAACCAACCATGCAGCTGCTACTGCAGCCATTCCAGCATTAAGATGTACTACTGTACCACCAGCAAAATCTAATGCACCTCTTTGGAACAACCAACCATCACTTTGCCATACCCAATGACAAATAGGAGCGTAAACTAAAGTTATCCATAAAACTAAAAATATTAGATAAGTAGAAAACTTAAACCTTTCAGCAAAAGCTCCTGTAATAAGAGCTGGTGTAATAATCGCAAACATCATTTGGAAAACAACGAATAGTAAATCTGGAATCCCATCTCCTCCTGCACCTATATTCGCTAAAGCAAAAAATTTGAAGTCACCTACCAAACTACTACCATTTATACCTATTAAACTATCTCCAAATGCTAGGCTGTAGCCCCACAATATCCAAACAATACTAACAACTGCCATGGACATGAAACTATACATTATAGTACTTACTACATTTTTAGCTCTTACTAAACCTCCGTAGAAAAAAGCTAAACCTGGAGTCATAAATAGCACCAATGCAGACGCTACTAGCATCCAAGCAATATGACCTGTATCCATAAAACCTCCTTAAAATTTTATTTTCAATTCAATAGTTGTAAAAGTTTGACTGTATATATAATTTGTTAACAAAATGTTTCGAAAATATGTTTTTAAATTAACAAACTTGATAATTAAACTATCATTTACCACAATATAATGCATGTATTAAACAATAGGAGAAATTATGATTATAGATAGTCACTGCCACTCATGGACATATTGGCCATATCAATCGGCAAATTCCCACAATCCAGATGAACCAGGAGTTCCAAATCCTGAAACTCATGGCAACATAGATCAACTAATTTATGAAATGGATAGAAACAAAGTTGATCAAGCAACTGTTGTGTGTGCCCAAATCTGGCATAATCCGAACAATAATGACTATTTAGCAGAAAATGTAAAAAAATATCCCGGCAAAATTCATCAGTATGCAGATGTAGATAGTAATTGGTCAGATACTTACCATAAACCTGGAGCTGCAAAAAGATTAGAAGAGGCATCAGAAAAATGGCCTATTAAAGGTTTTACACACTATTTAGACGGAGATGATGACGGTTCATGGATGGATACTCAAGATGGACAAGATTTTTTTGGAATCGCTAATGAAAGGAAATTAATTGCCAGTATTGCAGGAGCACCACATCATCATACTTACCTTAGAAAAGTTGCTGAAAGATATCCTGAACTACCTATACTCTCACATCATCTTGCCGGACTAAAATGTACTGAAAGTGAGCCCTACAAAAATATCAACAATGTAATGGAATCTTCTAAACTTCCAAATATTTTCTTGAAGTTGTCCGGTTTTTATTATGTTCAAGATTCTCCAAGCAAATGGGAATACCCTTATTCAGACACAATGTGGGTATACAAAAAAGCATATGAAAATTTTGGGACAAAAATGGTTTGGGGTTCAGATTTCCCAGTAGCAAAATTAGCTACTACATATAGACAAACATTGGAAAATTTTAGGACACATTGTGATTTTGTTTCTGAAAAAGATAAAAGCGAAATTTTAGGCGGAACTTTATCTAAAATACTTTCTTGGGCAAGACCAATTTAGATCTTCTAAATAGTAATCTGACTATCATTAACCCAATTAAGAATAAAAACGAAACATCAATACCTTTTCCACCTGATGCGTTGCAAGTAGAACTTTCACGTACAATTTCTTCTTGTACCTCTACTATTTCATCATCTTGAATTTTTTCAGTTAATTTTAAATCTTTTGGCTCTGGAGTTAACGAATATGGCTTCAAATCAGGAACTGTACCACCTTGTTTAGGTTTAATTTCAGTATTTGTAACCTTAAGTGGTTTAGCCCCAATCTTTTTTCTCCACAAGTTATCCAATTCAATTAAATCTAATCCTAAAACTGACTCCAAAGCTCCATCTATCCTTTTCCCTTCAGAAAGTTGATCTAGGATTTTTTGAATCTTATCTGCACCATATTTATTAATAATAAAATCAACAAAACTTTTTGATTGTCCATAAGCTACGATTGTTAAACTGGGTTCTCCTGGAAATCTGTTAAGTGATGTAAATGGCATCAATCTTTCAGTATCTATAGCCCATTCAAGAAATCTGTCATAACTTTGTCCAGAATCAAGATTTCCATATTCTGCTAGACCTTCATTCAACCAAAGAGGAACTCCTAAAAGGGATCCTTTTGATGCTCTAGCAACTAACACATGTGTAAGTTCATGAGTAGCAGTTCCAATAGATCTTCTACCTGCGCCTTGAACCAAGACAACATTCTCTCTATCAAATGCCTGGCCTTCAGTAATTAATTCTCTAGACTGCTTACTACTCTTATGCACGATAGCATCAAACATTTCTGCATTATTATTGTACATCGTAACAACGATATTATTGAACTTTGAAGAAGTTAAAATATCCTTCATAAGTGCATTCAAATCCTCTGCTGATTTTAAAATTCTTAATGCTCTTTTTCTTACGGGCCCATGAAAAAACACTTCTATGTTGTCCGATTTTACAGAATCCCATTCGAATCTAGAATCTAAGACTCTGGAAACAACAGGATCTGTTTTTATAGATTTATTATCAGCATCAAATATCTCAAAATAATATTCAATTAAACTACCAGGAGGAATATAACTATTTCCAGCAGTCGTATTAAAATAATATTCTTTCCTGTTATTAGATTTTGACTTTTTTAAATCAAAATAATCATATTGAACCGCACTTCTATCTAAGACTCTAAATTTTACAGCTATATCCGATATTTCTTTTTCATCATTAACATCAACAAAAAAAGTCAATCCGTTAGGCAATTCACTTATCATCCCAGAATCATTAACTAAAGACAGTTCATCTGCAAGAATGACGTTAGTGCCAAAGAGAACTGTGAAAAAATAAATTATGAATAGTGACTTAAGAGTTTTCATCAATCAGAACTATTTTTTAATCTTAACCATATTGAAATAAACCTATGGGTTGATCCTAATAAAGTAGCTACAGCCAAAATCCATAAAGTCTCCAAGGGTCTGTTCAACAATAAACCAACCATTACAACAAAAACTCTTTCAGGCCTTGTAAAAAATCCAGGAGATCCTTGAGTTCCCAACCCTTCCATTCTAGCTCTCATATAACTGGTCATCATAGAACCAGTTATAGAAATCAATACCAAAGTAACAGGAAGTAGTGGTTCTTCTGATGTTCTAAGAAAAAATACTCCCAGTCCTATCAATACTACTGCTTCATTTAATCTATCTGCAACAGAGTCAAAAAAAGCACCTCTATTACTTTTCATATTTAATTTTCTGGCCAATGCACCATCCATTAAATCTAAAAAACCATTAACAAAAATCAATATTCCGGCAAATAAAAATTTTCCATTAAGCGCAAAAATCCCAGCACCTAATCCAGAAAATATCCCTAAAAAGGTAATATTATTTGGATTTAGGTGAATTTTAGACAAAAAACTAGCTACAGGATTTTCTAAATAAATTGTCAACATAGACCTAAATGAATCTCTAATATTTTCAATATCCATTTTTTCCTTTTATTTCACAGCTTGATATATTTCCAAAATTTCAGGAGCTAAATTCTCCCAATCAAACTTTTTTGAATAAGTTTTTCCTTTCTTCACAAACTTTTCACTTAACTCTGAGTTACCAATAACGTTTTCTAATTTATCAGCTAATACTTTAGAGTCCCCATTATCAAATAATACACCCATTTCCCCATTAAGAAGTAAATCTTTATAACCTGATATATCCGATACTACTACAGGTAAAGAACTAGCCATGGCTTCTAATATAACTATACCAAAACTTTCATTTCCAGTAGCAGGTGAACAAAAACAATCAGATGAAAAAAAATATCTTGGTAATAAATTATAGTCTATCTCTCCAAGACAAACAACATCATTACAAAATTTTTCATCCACATATTCTATTGGATTTATTTTATCTGTACCTGGTCCAGATAAAATCAGGCGATAATTATTATTCCTAGCTTTAAGAATTGAAAAAGCTTTTAAAAGTATAGGAATTCCTTTCCTAGGCTCATTCCTTCCAAAAAATAATATATTCTTTTTCTGTTCCTCAAAATTTATTTTCTCTAAATTATTATCAGCAAAGTGATGATAATCAATTCCGTTGGGAATAATATCAAATTTTCCTGGCAAATAAGTCGAAGCTGTTCTAAATGCTTCTTGAGAAACCGCAATCTTTTTTTTTATTTTTTCTTCTATAGTTGACTTAAATATCATGCTAATAAATTTATATTTTAAAACTTTTTTACTAGATGCATGAAAAGTAGCTACAACAGGAGATTTAGAAAACAATAATGCTCCTAAGGAAACTAAAGGTGCTAAGGGTTCATGAATATGAAGAACATCAAAATTTAATTTATTTAGAATTCTTTTTATTCTCCAAAGAACTATAGGTGACAATGAAATATTTGAAACTGTTCCATTAGACACAAATGAAAAAGAACTTCCAAGATTTATAAATTCGACTCCCGTTTCTAATTTAAAATCTTCTGAAGCAATACCTAGAATTTTTACTGAATGTCCTCTATTAATTAATTCATTAGCAAGACCATTAATATGACTATTTACCCCTCCAGGTTTTTTAAAATCATAAGGAGAAACAAACCCTATTTTCATGAATTACCAGCCCACCACACATCCATCTTTTCTAGAATCAGAGCCCCCTACAACTAATCCAGAATCCGGTTTTTTCTCTAATATTTGACCACCACCAAATTGCATCCTCTGTTCTCCGGACATCATTTTTACTTGGTGACCAAATTTCTTTAAGGTCTTGGATATTTGCTCAGACAACTGATCTTCTAACCAAACAGTATCCGTATCTAGATCTACTCTAAATCTTGGAGCATCTAATGATTGTTGAGGGTTTAAATCAAAATCCACCATATTTATCACAACTTGAAGATGGCCTTGTGGCTGTTGAAATCCTCCCATTACACCAAAGCTAAGCCATAAATCTTCATCTTTGGTGGCAATAGCAGGGATAATAGTATGATATGGCCGTTTTTTAGGAGATAAATAATTTGGATGTTTTGCATCCAGAGAAAAAAGAGAACCTCTATTTTGCAAAAATATTCCTGTGCCTGGAACTAATAATCCAGAACCGAAACTTTCATACAAACTATTAATTAAAGAACAAGCATTACCTTCTGCATCAATTACTGAAATGTAGACCGTATCACTGTAATTAATAGGATTTCCAAAACTAACATCGTTAAGTCTTTGATTATGGCTAATCAACTTGCTTCTTGACTTAGCATAATTCTTAGAAATCAACTCATTAGTTGGAACAAAACTTAAATCAGGATCAGAAACATATTGTAGAGAATCTGCAAATGCTAACCTCATAGCTTCTATTGAATGATGAAATGTTTCTACAGTTTGAAATCCAAACTCAGAAATATTAAAATTTTCAATAATATTCAAAGCAATTAAAGCTGCAATACCTTGACCATTTGGAGGACATTCCCAAATATCTACATCTCGATATTTTGTATGAATAGGTTCCACCCAATCAGTGGTATGATTCAATAAATCTTCTTTTGTAATCCATCCACCTAAAGATTCAACAAATTTAATAATTTTCTGCGCTGTATCTCCTTGATAAAATTCATCAGAGCCTTTTTTACTAATATTAGTTAATGTTTCGCCTAATGATTGTAGTTTTAATAGAGAACCTACTTTAGGGGTTTTCCCTAAAGGTAAAAATTCATTTGGTCCATTTATAGAAATTTTATCAACTGAACTATTCCATGAATTTGCAATTATTTCAGATACACCAAAGCCTTCAAAAGCATATTGTATTGCTGGTTTCAAAACATCCTCTAATGTCATATTACCTTCATCATTTAAAAGTGTTTCCCATCCATGAACGGTACCTGGGACTGAAACAGAATAAATTCCCTGAAGTCCTGATTTAGGAATAGCATTATAACCTTTTTGTTTTAAAAAATTCGGATTTGCATATAATCCAGATCTTCCACTACCATTCATAGCCTTCACAGTTTTATCTTTTGAATTTCTAACTAAAGCAAATACATCTCCACCAATCCCTGTAGACATAGGTTCAACTACATTAAGTACAGCTGCTGTGGCTACAGCAGCATCTACTGCATTCCCCCCTTTTTTCAATATTTCTAATCCAGCTTGTGCTGCTAATGGTTGACTTGTTGCTACAGCACCATTTTTTGCAATCACATTAGATCTTCGAGAATTAAATTCCACTTTACTGTTAATGTCCTTTTATCTAAAATCAATAAATTAATTCTAAATTGAAAAATTAAAATTCATTACTATAGATTTTACATATGAAGAAAGAAAATCCAAATATCGGCTTAGTTTGCAATAAAGAAGTAAGAAAAAAATATACTATTGATCCTGATTTATCACGCCTAAAAACTTTTGCTAACTTTACATGGCAAGAATTTAATGAGAGTTCTGATTGGGATAATCATCCATCGTTCTCCAAAGAATCAGAAACAAAATTAATAGAATTCACAAAAAACTTAGATGCTTTAATTGTTTCTCACGGATCTCCTTTAATAAGTAAAAATGTCATAGAAAATTGTCCCAACTTAAAATTTATTGGTGAGCTAGAAGGCGATAGATTTTCTCAAAGAATAGATCTAGAATCTTCTTTTAAAAACGGGATTAATGTTGTAGATACTACTCATGGATCATCATACCCTGTAGCTGAATGGGCATTAGGTTTAAGTATATTAGGATTGAAAAATGCTGGAGAACATTTCAGAAATCTTATAGCAGGAAAAACCGTTTTCCCAGATGGTATTAGGGATGGTGACCCTGGTTTTGAATCTGGAGAACTTTGGGAGAGAAAAGTAGGTTTAATAGGTTGTGGTCATATAGGCAGAAGATTATTAACTTTTCTAAAACCATTTAAAACAACTAATTTTGTTTATGATCCTTATTTAGATTCAGAGATTGCAGATATATTTGATTTCACACAAACATCACTTGAATATATATTGTCAAACGTAGATGTAATAATTTGCCTTGCTCCATTAACCCCAAAAACTAAAAACATGATCAGGGAAAAAGAATTGAATCTAATTAAACCTGGCACAGTACTAGTTAATGTTTCAAGAGGAGCAATTTTCAATTCAGAAGATTTAATTAAAAGATTATCAAAAAAAGATATTATTGCCTCACTGGATGTTTTTGAGCCTGAACCAATACCAGAAGATTCTCCAATAAGAAATATGAAAAATGTTTTTCTATCACCTCATATTGCAGGAGTTACTAGAGCTTGTCATCCAAGATTTTTCTCAATTATGATTGACGAATTAGAAAGATTTTTTTCAGGTCATAAAACTAGATATAATTTGTCTGATAGAACTATTTCAAACAGAAAAGGCTTATAGAGAATCATTTCGAACGTGGATTAAACACATCAGTTAGTGCATCTCCCAACAAATTCCAACAAAATATCAATAACCAAACTATAATTATGGGAACTAAAAGCTGTTCAGGGTGATTTTTCAAAACAGAAACACTTGCAGCACCACGACCAGTTACTTCACTAATCATAATACCAAGACTTGGGTGTGGTGGTTGTACTCCTAAACCAAAAAAACTCAAAATAATTTCTGTTCCAGCAACAGCTCCTAATCCAAAAGTAGCAGAAACTATTATCGGACCTAATATATTAGGAAAAACATGTTTAATTAATATTCTGGTCCTAGAAACTCCCATTGCTTTCGCTGATTCAATATATTCACTATTTACAACGCTTAAAACTTGACCTCTGACTAAACGCATCATTCCAAACCAACTTAATGGAAGTAAAGCAAATCCAATTACAACATAATCAATAAAACCTGAGGAAATCAAACCTGTGATTCCAGATTTTTCTTCAATAGTTCTAGCAAAATCTACTATTCTAGGCCTCAAAGTTGCCGCAAGTAGAATTATTAAAAGAATATCTGGGAAAGCAGATGTTATTTCTCCCAAACGCATGATAAGAGAATCAATTTTTCCTTGAAAATAACCTGAGATTAAACCTAAGCTGACACCTAATATCAAGCTTCCAGTTAATAGGCCCACAAATGTAACAATTACTGTAGTTTGGATACCCCATAAGGCTCTAGTAAATATATCTCTACCTAATCTGTCTGTTCCAAAAAAATGTTCTTGAGATGGACCTTGTTGAGTATTTTTCAAATCTGTTTCAGTATATGGATAAGGAGATAGAACAGATGCAAAAATACCAGACCCATAAAGAATTAATAACATCACCATTGAAGCAACAGCAAGTTTTTTCTTAATTAACTTTGTAAATGTAATTCTTAAAGGACTTCTGTATGTTAAATTATCTTGATTATTATTATCCATTTTATTTCTCAATATCTAATTCTTGGATCCAAAATCACATAAAAAATATCTACAATTAAATTAGCAATTACTAAAGATATTGCTCCAATCAAAGTTAAAGCCATGATTACTGGATAATCCCTAGAAAAAATAGAATCTAAAGCAAATCTTCCAACTCCTGGTATTCCAAATATCAACTCAACTATTAACGCACCACCTAACATTCCAGCAATTGAAAACCCCAAAATTGTTACAACTGGAATCAAAGCATTTCTTGCAACATGTCTATAATTCACAACAAAATTTGTAAGACCCTTCGCTCTTGCAGTTCTAACAAACTCATTTCCTAAAACATCTAAAGTACTAGCTCTCATTATCCTGGTAAGTACTGCTACTCCAGGAATACCAATTGTGATTGCTGGTAAAATCATTCGTCTGTCAAAAAAACCTCCCCATCCAGATACCGGAAACCAGCCTAATTCTAGTGAAAATATAATTATCAAAACTGGCCCTACAAGAAAAACAGGCATAGCATAAAATACAAGCGTAGTAGCAACTACCGAAGGATCAATCCAAGATCCTTGTTTCAAAGCAGAAAAGAATCCTAAGGGAATACCTAAAAGAACAGTAATAAATATTGACGCTAAAAACAGTTTTGCTGAAACTACCAGTTTTGGTTTTAACAACTCAGATACAGTTTTACTAGGATACTTGTAACTTTCTCCAAAATCCCCTTTAAGAGCATTTTTTACATATCTGAAATATTGAACTACAAGAGGATCATTCAATCCTTTTGCTTCTCGAATTCTTTGAGCTCTTTCTTCTGAATAATTTTGACCCAATTGAACTTCTACAGGATCCCCTGGTCCATATTGACCCATAACAAAAACCAGGAGAGTGATTATTAATAATAAAATTGGAGTCCAAATTATCCTACGTAGTATGTAATAAAACATACTTAACCCACTTATCTAACTTTTATCGATGTATACTTCTTTCATTTTAGGAACAATCATAGGGGTAAAATTAAAACCTTTAACCCATGGTTTTATAAGAGCAAGACCTTCCTGATCAAACCACATAGGTAACCAAGGAGCATCATCTATAATCAATTGTTCTGCTTTGTTATAAAGACTAATTCTTTTGTAAATGTCTTGTTCAGTCCGAGCATCTTCCAGAAATTTATCTGCATCAGTATTAGAATAATTTCCATGATTATTAGTACTTTCTGTATGAAAGAGAATATCTATAAAATCTTGAGGGTCAGGATAATCAGCCTGCCACCCAGAACCTCCCCAAACCTGAAGTCTTCTTCTATGTAAATCCTGTAAATAAGTAGCCCATTCAACCTGTTGAATTTCTATCTGTACTCCTAAAATTCTGTCCCACATATCACTTACTACTTCCATATCTAAACTAGGAGAACCTCCTGTACCTGGAACTGTAACAACTATAGGAGGTCTAGTAGAAGCATCAGCATATTTAGATTCTGATAATAACTGAGCTGCTTTATCAGGATCATATTCTATTCCAGAAATATCTAAAGAAAAACCTGGAAAATTTGGAGGTAATATTCCATAAGCTGGCTTAACTAAATCTGAATAAACTTGAGATGCAATTAATTGTTTATCAACTGCATAATTTAGAGCTAATCTGAACTTCAAATCATCAAATGGAGGCTCTTTTACATTAAAACCTATATATGAAACTGTAAAAGAAGGAGGAACTGAAACCAAATCAGAATTCAAAGGATCATTAACATCCTTTACCCTTTCTAAATCTGCTAATCCAACACCAGTAATATCAATTTCATCATTTTCATACATAGACATTGCTTGTCCACCAGCTAAATTATATTCCACACCATCTAACCTTGCTTTTTCTCCCCAGTAGTAGTCATTTCTTCTAATAACTAAAACTTCTCCAATTCTGTACTCATACATTACAAAAGGTCCTGTTCCTATTGGAGAATCAGTCCAATCATCTCCGTTTTGATCTACATTATTTTTTTTCAGAACATAAGCAGTTGGATAAGTCAATTTTGCCAAAAAATAAGCCTTAGGAGCATCAATAGTTATCTGTAGGGTAGAATCATCAATTATCTTTACTCCTGAAATATCTGTGATAGAACCATCTCCATCGATAACTTCCATAGAACCAACAATATCTTCTAGGTAAATTGATGCAACAGGAGATTCAGTATCAGGGTGAGCAGCTCTCTCAAAAGACCATTTAAAATCACGAGCGGTAATAGGAGAACCATCAGAAAATAAAATTCCGTCCCTTAATTTAAAAGTGTAAACTTTTCCATCGTCAGAAATCTCCCAAGATTCTGCTAATTCAGGAACAATTTCCAATGAAGAATTCAAACTAACTAAACCACTAAATAGTTCAACTACCAATCCCGCAGATGTAGTATCAGTAACTAAATGTGGATCTAGGGTAGCTGGATCTGCCCAAAGTCTTTTTAATACTCCACCTTTCTCTTTATTACTCAATGAATCAGAATCTTTTTGTTCTAACAATTTGGGGGCAATTTTTTTATCTGAATCACCAGTCGACTCAATAGGAGTATTTAGATCAGAACTAGCACTTTCTTCACTGCCACAAGAAGTTACAGCAATCATCAAAAATACAGCTAAAATAACATTAATAATTAAATTTGATTTTTTAAAATTTTTAAACATATTTATAATTTTACAATCTAAATCGAAATTCTCAAAATTTTAGTTCAATTTTTCCCCATTAAAGTCTTAAGATAAGACCTTAATAAATCATCTAAGTTTCCATCTAAAACACTTCTTACATCCTTTATTTCTAAAGATGTTCTGTTATCTTTTACTAATTGATATGGATGAAGAACATAATTCCTTACCTGGCTACCCCATTCAGCAGAAATATGTTCCCCTTTAATTTTATTTTTTTCTAATTCTTTTTTCTTTATTTCAATGTCTAGAATTCTTGATTTCAAGATACTCATTGCCAATTTCTTATTTTGGCTCTGAGATCTTTCATTCTGAACAGAAACAACAATATTAGTAGGCAAGTGAGTAATTCTTACAGCTGAAGAGTTCTTTTGAACACTCTGTCCACCATGACCACTAGCTTTGAAAGTATCTATCCTTAAATCATCCGAATTGATATTTACTTCAACAGTATTGTCTAGCTCAGGCATCACTTCGACTAAAGCAAAGCTAGTATGTCTTAAACTGTTGGCATTAAATGGAGAAAGCCTAACCAATCTATGAGTGCCTTTTTCACCCTTCAAGTATCCATATGAATAATCACCTTTAATTCTAATCAGGGCACTCTTGATACCTGCCTCTTCACCTGTCATTTTAGACAATATTTCAGTTTCAAATCCTTTACTAGATGCCCATCGTAAATACATTCTCATTAACATCGAGGTCCAATCCTGTGCATCTACACCTCCTGCTCCTTGGCTTAAAGAAATTATTGCTGGAGAAGAATCATACTCTCCAGATAATTGTTCACTGAATTCTAAATCTTTTAAAGTATTTTCTATACGATGAATTTCTACTAAAAAATCTTCTTTAAAATCCTCTATTTCAGAATCTTCAGAAGTTTCCATAATTTCAGAAAGATCTTTAATCGCCTTCTCTAAATTATTCCATGTAGATAAACGTTTTTTTGCTAGAGAAAGTTTTCGCATTATGACTTTAGCATTTTCTTGATCATTCCATATTTCTGGTTTTGAAGCTTCTTCTTCAATTCTTGAAATTTCTTTAGATAGAAAATCTAAGTCAAAGATACCTCACATTTTCTGCAAATTTTTTTTGCAAAATTTTTACTCTTTTTTGAAGATCATGCATTTTTAGTTAAGGTTCTCATTTCCTGACATAAACAATGATTTCATTTTACTTTCTTTATTAATGGTATCAAGTGGATCTAAAATTTCTGAAATATTACCTGATTCCACAAAATATACTTTATCTGCAATTCCAATAGTTTCTAATCTGTGTGCGATAATTAAAATAGTCATTTTGTCTTTTAATTTATCAAGCGTTGAGACTATTTCAGATTGCGTTAAAGGATCAAGTTCACTAGTAGCTTCATCTAAAATTAAAATTTCTGGATGTCTAAGTAATGCTCTCGCTAAAACAAGTCGTTGTCTTTCTCCTCCAGATAATCTAGAACCTAAATCTCCTACGTTTGTTTCGTATTTATCTGGCATTCCATCAACAAAATTGTGAGACGAAACTTTTTTAGATACTTCAATAATTTCCTCTTCTGTCAGAGAACTATTTCCCCAAGTTAAATTATTCTTAATAGAATCATTAAAAAAAAGACTACTTTGAGAAACATAAGCTAAATTATTTTTCCATGAATTCTCAGAAAATCGATATAAATCTTCTTTATCAATCAAAACTTTTCCTTGATCTGGTCGTATGAGCCCTGAAACAACATCTGCAATAGTAGTTTTCCCTCCTCCAGAAGGACCAATAAAAGCTACAATTGAATTCTTATTTATATCTAGGCTGAGCTTTTTTAAAATTTGATTATCACCTAAAGTAACTTGAATTTCTTTTAAAGAAATTACTTTATTAAACCCTTTATATTCTTTTACACCCCAAATTTCTTCTTCTTTATCCGCAGAGTCCATAGCATCTTCAATAGCATCTAATGCAGGTAAATTTTTACTTAATCTCTGTAAATGATCCTGCATAACTTTAACTTTTTGAAAAATTCTATATAGCAATAAACTCATTAATAAAACTAAACTTGCTGGGAAATCCAAAAATTTTGTGGCAACTAATAATCCAGACAAAATTAAAATTACAAAAGCATACTCATATGTTGCATGAAAAACTCCTTCATTAATTGCTGAAAGAAATTGATTCTTTCTTACTTTGTTTAATTGTAGAAAAAAGTTTTTACGCATTAATTTAAAAAGACCATGTGATCTAATGTATTTTGCCATTGAAATACTATTACCTACTGATTCAAGAAGGTCTGCAGAAAAAATCGTATCCTTCTCTCCTAATCTTCTAGCAATTATTCTTAAAAAAGAAAAAACAACAGTTAGAATGAAAGCCGATAATATAGCAAAAAATGTTAATTTTATAGAAATTATTGTTCCTACTATCAAATAAACTAAAACATTAAAAGCATTAGATAATACCTGTGTGACATCTACATAAGCAGAACCAACTCTCATGGGTTGTGCAGTTAAAAGATTAGTCATCTTGCTACGGCTATTTGATTTGTAAAAAACCCAATTTGATTTCTCAAGTTTTAAGTATAATTTTTGACTAATTGAAGCAACTATTCCAGTTTTAAAATAATTCATTAATGCGTTATAAAGAAAGACTGAAACAGCTCTGAGACCCATAACAATAAAAATTGTTATTAACATCCATTTCAAAGAATAAGTCATACCAAGAAAAGAGAAAGTCCTTTGAGTAAAATCTAAAATCATATTACTTGCTGAATGAGCTGAATTAACAATTGAATCTTCAGAAGCCATTCCTATCAAAAGTTCAATAGCAGGAACTACAAGTGCTAAGGCAGCAGTATCTAATAAACTTGATGTGATCGTTATAATTAAACCTATTACAACTCCAAACTTTTGATATGAAATTAATAATTTCACAAAAGATCTGAATGTAGATTTTTTTGGATTATCGTTACTCATATTATTCAGAAGTATATATATTAGTAGTTTTTAATGCCAAGAGATGATATTGATAGATTCTCAATTATAAATAATATAATTAATTTCAAATAAGATTTTACATCAAAATTACGGGGCGGGGCGTAGATTGGTAGCGCATCAGTATGAAGTACTGAAAGTCAGTGATTCAAATCCACTCGTCCTGACCAATCTAAAATTCATTTAATTTTTTATATTTAGAAAAAATGAAAAAATTGTGATAATTAATACAAACATATCTGGAGTCATCTATGAGTTCTGATAAAAAGAAATTTATTCTAGCTATAGACCAAGGAACAACAAGTTCCAGGGTTGTAATTTATAACAACCGCTTAACAGTTATTGATTCTGTTCAAAAACACTTCAATCAAATTTTTCCAAAAAATGGCTGGGTTGAGCATAATCCAGTTGAAATATGGAATGATGTTAAATTATTAATTCAAAAAATATTAAAAAAGAACAAAATTGAAGCTTCACAAATTTATTCTATCGGGATAGCTAATCAAAGAGAAACAACTGTTCTTTGGAATAAAAGAACAGGAAGACCAATTTACAATGCAATAGTTTGGCAAGACAGAAGAACCACTGATATTTGTAACCATTTAAAAGAAAAGAAACTAGATAGAAAAATACAAAATATCACAGGGTTAATTATTGATCCTTATTTTTCAGCTACAAAAATTAAATGGATTTTAGATAATAATGCCGAGGCGAAGAAGCTTGTGAAAGAAAACAACCTGCTATTTGGAACAATTGATACGTGGCTATTATGGAATTTAACTGAAAAAGAATCACATTTAACTGATATAACCAATGCATCTAGAACAATGTTATATGATTCTAAAAAAGAAGAATGGTCAACAGATCTATTAAAAATTTTAGATATCCCCCAAAATATTCTTCCCAAAGTAGTCGAAAATGCATACGATTTTGGTACTACTAATTTGTTTGGTGGGCCAATCAATATTGGTGGAATGGCGGGTGATCAACAATCAGCAGCAATTGGCCAAGCATGTTTTAAAAAAGGTCAAACAAAAAGCACTTACGGAACTGGTTGTTTTATCCTTATGAATATTGGAAAAAATTTCTACTTATCAAAAAATAAACTTTTAACAACAGTTGCTTATAAAATTGGCAATCAAAAAATGTATTGTTATGAAGGCAGTATATTTGTTGCAGGTTCAGCAATCCAGTGGTTAAGAGATAAGTTATTTTTCTTCAAAGATTCTAAAGAAACTGAATACCTCTATTCTAAGGCCAATAAAAACGAAAGTATAATGGTAGTCCCAGCTCTTACAGGTCTTGGAGCGCCTCATTGGGAACCAAATGCTAGAGGAGCAATATTTGGGTTAACTAGAGATACTTCAATTGCTGAAATAGTCAAAGCGACATTAGATAGTCTGTGTTATCAGACTTTAGATTTAATTGAAGCAATGGAAAAAGATTCAGGTACAAAAATTTCTGAAATCAGTGTTGATGGAGGAATGACTACTAACAACAAATTTCTTCAAAGCCTTTCCAATATTCTGCAAATAAAAATAGTCAAACCAAACAACATAGAAACCACAGTATTAGGAGCAGCTTATTTAGCAGCATTAAGCTCGGGATTGATTAAAGATATTGATTCAATAACAAAACTATGGAAAAGTAACAATGTCTACAAAGTAGGCAATTATTTCTATCCTAAAATCAAAAGATCATTAATTAAAAAGCAAATATTGATTTGGAAAAAAACTGTATCCCTACTAATCAAATATCATTCTTAATATTTCAAAAGAATCGTCATATTGAACTCCGTGCTATTGATACGGCGCTCGCTCTTCCGGAGTAGGTTCGATAAAAGAAACACCCCCATCAGAGGGTGTTGAAATTCCAATGTCGCCGTGAGCTACAGCTCTCTTGGTGGCTGCAGCTTCTGCTGCGACTTTTGCAGATATAGCTGCCTGATTTGCAGCAGGCCCTGAACTTAGAGGTTCAATAGATGATGGCGGTGTGGCATTTATAAGAGAGTTAATAGCCTCGACCAACTGATCTGCTCCACCATCTTGCAGAAAATGTCCGACTCCTTTGATAGTGACATGCTCAACTCCAGGATGTTTTGTTCCTGGACAGTGCTCTTGCCAAATTGCGTCACCACCAGCCATGACTGTATCCTCGTCGCTGAAAGCTAGTAACACTGGCTTAGTAAATTTCTGGAACACACCCCAAGCAGCGGAATTGTTCTCAGCTTCAGCCATTGCGGGGCGATTTGTAGGATCAGTGGGCGGTGTTGATACTAGTTCTGGAAACATTCTCGCACCTGCTTTGTATGTATCATCAGGGTAAGGTGCATCGTAGGCTGCCATCTCTACAGGATCCATCTTTGGATTGCTCGGACCAACAGCTTTCTGTGCCAGGATTTGTCCAGGCCATTTCCCTCCACGCTCCTTCATCCAGATGTCGTCCTTCAATCCGGTTCGAAATGCAAATGTTTTCCAGCTGTAGAATCCTGATGAGACTTTGAAAAAGGTGTCATCGCAGGTCGGCAACATAGTGTTCGCAATTACAAGCCGACGAAATGAGCCGGGATGTGCTGCGACAACGCGGGTTCCGATCAAACCACCCCAGTCCTGAAGCACCACAGTGACGTCTTTAAGGCGAAGGTGGTTTATAAGCAAATCGATGTTCCAACCTATGTGCCTCTCATAGGTGTAGTCCTCCTCACGACTTGGCTTATCACTGCGACCACATCCGACTTGATCAAATAAGATGACACGATACCCAGCATTTACAAGTGGAGGAATCATCCTACGGTTGAGGTACGACCATGCCGACATGCCATGCGTGAGTAGGATAGTCTCCTCAGCTCGTTTATCGCCGAGATCATAGTATGCCATACGCACATCTAGGTCATATAGCCTACTCATAAAGTACTGAGGTTCATAGTTCCACAGTGGCAGGTTGTCAAAACAGGAGTCCGGTGTACGTAACACTAATGATGACAATTGGTCTTCCGACCTCAAATTTGGATTCTTGGGAATATTTATATTTGAATCATTCATTTCTCGTATACCTTGGATGCTTAAGATGTAAAATTTAAATTTGTAATTTTTTGTATATTTTATTGACAATATCTGCGGAAAGATAGGAACACGGAACAGCTTGAGTCAATAAAGTATGCTATATTAACTCTGATAAAGTATAGGTTAGATGTTCAAGTCACCCTCGATACTTATCTATTTTAGTTCAAAATATAAAAATAAATGTGAGAAAATCAAATTTAAGAAACATAGCTATAATTGCACACGTTGACCATGGAAAAACTACTTTGGTAGATGACCTTTTAAAGCAAAGCGGAACGTTCGACTCTCACAAGATAATTGAAGAAAGAGTTTTGGACTCAATGGATCTAGAAAAAGAACGTGGAATAACGATATCTGCAAAAAATACAGCAATATTTTATAAAAATATAAAAGTAAATGTTGTTGATACTCCTGGACATTCAGATTTTGGAGGAGAAGTAGAAAGAAGTTTAAATTTAGTTGATGGAGTTCTATTACTAGTTGATTCTAGTGAGGGACCATTACCTCAAACAAGATTTGTTTTACAAAAAGCTCTTAATAAAAAACTTCCTGTAATTTTAGTAATAAATAAAATTGATAGGCCTGATGCAAGAATTAAAGAAGTAATCGATGAAGTCTATGAGCTATTCATAGATTTAGGTGCAAATGATGAACAAATTGATTTTCCAATAATTTATACCAATGCACGAGAAGGGATTGCAAAAATCAAATTAGAAGATGATTCTGATGACTTGACTCCACTTTTTGAACTTATTATATCTAAAATTGATGGCCCTGAATCTGATGATAATAAAATTACTCAATTTCTAATTACTAATTTGGATTACGATCCATATTTAGGGCAAATTGCTATTGGAAGACTTGGAAATGGAGAGATTAAATTAGATAGTCCATATAGCTTATGCACAAAAGAAGGCATAAAAAATAATCAAAAATTATCTGCATGCTTTACATTTAATGGACTGTCAAAAACAAAAGTTGAAAAGTTAGAAGCAGGTGACATTATTGCAATTTCTGGAATAGAAGGAGTCGAAATTGGAGATACTATTTCTGATAATGATAACCCAAAACCTTTACCTAGAATAGAAATTGATAGCCCAACTGTATCAATGTATTTTCAAGTTAATAATAGTCCTTTTGCAGGAAAAGAGGGCAAATATTTAACTTCAAGACACTTAAGTGAAAGACTTAAAAAAGAAACTTTAGTAAACGTGTCTTTGAAAATTATTCCTACAAATTCCGCCGATATTTTTGAAGTTTGTGGCAGAGGAGAGTTACAAATGGCTGTACTAATTGAAACTATGAGAAGAGAAGGTTATGAATTTATGGTATCTAAACCAATTGTAATAACTAAAGAAGAAAATGGGAGAAAACTAGAACCAGTAGAGCATGTTTATTTAGATTTACCTGAGCAAAATGTTGGAACAATAACAGAAAAACTTTCTGAAAGAAAAGGAGTAATGGTAAATCTGCAAAATAATGGTTCTGGAAGAGCAATGCTTGAATTTAAAATACCAGCAAGAGGCTTAATAGGTTTTAGGAGTCAATATTTAACTGATACTAAAGGTGCAGGAATCATGAATACTTTATTTGATTCTTATGAACCTTGGTTTGGTCCTATTCCTAAAAGAAGTAATGGCGTTTTAGTTGGTGATAGGCAAGGTAATGTTACTTCTTTTGCATATTTGGCTATGGCTGAAAGAGGAATATTATTTACTTCAGTAGGAACTGAAGTTTATGAAGGAATGATCATAGGTGAAAGGAATAGGCTTGGAGATCTTGATGTAAACATAACTAAAGAAAAAAAACTAACTAATATGAGAGCGGCAGGTTCTGATTCAACAGTTACATTAAGGCCCCCAAAAATAATGTCTCTTGATAAATGCATTGAGTTTATTGATGATGATGAGTTAATTGAAGTTACCCCCAAAACTATAAGAATGAGAAAAAGAGAATTAAATAAAAATAAAAGAGAGAAACAGGCAAAGTAAGGATAAGAGGTTCTTTCAGTAGAGGTTATTTATTCACTAGATCAATCAAGTTTTCAGAACATCACAATTTTTTAGTCATAAGTACATCTTCGACTAATATATCTACAGATAATTTTGGTGGGATATAAGTTTTTCCTTTATCATTATTTCCTAATTTGAATCCAATATAATTTTGTCTAGCAATATAATTACATATCGCTTTATATCGAGCCATACCTCCTGCATAAGGCATAAAAACTCTCGGTTTTCCAGGAATATTTACTCCAAAGTACCAAGAATTCTCCTTTCCATGAATAAAAAGTGTCTCATTTACTACATCTTCATTATGCTCTACCCATTTTTCCATTGAACCTTGAGTCGCTTCTATATAATTAATGTGATTTTTTTTCATGTATCCTAAACATTTTTCGATCCATTCAACATGTTGCTCTATAGGAACAATCATATTACAAAGAACTGATGGACTTCCTGGTCCAGTAATAGTAAATAAATTTGGAAAGCCAGCAATTTGAATACCAAGAAAAGTTTTTGGACCATCCTTCCAAATATCTCTCAATTTCTTCCCATCTAGACCTTGAATATCTATATTAAGTAATGGGCCAGTCATTGCATCAAAACCTGTAGCAAAAACCAAAATATCCACTTCATATTCTTCTTCTTTTGTCTTAATCCCTTTGGGGGTAATTGATTCAATAGGAGATGATTTAACATCGACCAAACTTACATTATTTCTATTAAATGTTTCAAAATAATTAGTATCTATAGGAGGACGTTTAACACCAAACACATGATCAATATTTGTCAAAACTTTTCTTTTTTCTGGGTCTTTTACTATAGATCCAATCTTTCTTTTTAAGAAATCAACTGCCATATCATTAGCTTTTTTATCGAATGCTATATCTTGAAAACACCCTCTAAAACTTAAACCACCACTTTCCCAAGCTCTTTCGAAAATTTCCTCACGTTCCTCTTCACTAACATCAAATATTTTGAGTTCTGAAAACAGAAAAGGATGCCCATTTGTATTAGATTGAATCATTTTTTTAATTTTCTCACGATTTTTTCGAAGATATTTTTGAAAATCTGGGTTTAGAGGCCTGTTACTTGCAGGAACACTAAAATTTGGAGTTCTCTGAAATACAGTAAGATGACTTGCAGTTTCAGCTATTATTGGAGCAGTCTGAATTCCTGTTGATCCAGTGCCAATCTGACCTACCCGTTTACCTTTAAAATCTACACCTTCATGTGGCCATTCACCTGTATGGTACCAATCACCTTCAAAACTATCTAATCCAGAAAATTTAGGAATATTAGTTGAGGAGTTATCAAGACAACCTACAGCTAATATAAGATAAGTACATTCAAACTTCTGCCCATCTTCATTTATCACAATCCACTTATTATTTAATCGATCATAATGAGCAGATAAAACTCGGGAATTAAAATTTATATCTTTTTTTAAATCAAATTTCTCAGTTACATAATTCAAATATTTAATAACCTCTTCTTGCCCAGGATATCTCTCGGCCCACTCCCATTCATCTAGAAGATCATCATCAAAATAGTAGTTATATGAGTGACTTTCTGAATCACATCGTGCACCAGGATACCTATTCCAATACCATGTTCCACCAACCCCATCCGCTGCTTCAAGAATTTTAACAGAAAAGCCTAATCTATCTCGAAGAGCAATAAGTTGATAAATACCAGAAAAGCCAGCACCTATAATTAAAGCATCAAGTTTCATTTCATCTTTATACAATTAATGGTTATTCAATTGAAGTTAGCATATGTACATTATTGTAGTAAAACTATTTTTTACTTACCTCTAGCCATCTGTAGTAATGTAGCACCTACTGTAACTACTAAACCAGCCATAGCCAACATCGTTGGGTCTTGCATCATCTCTC
>CAYSUW010000012.1:0-7419 GCA_964434385.1 uncultured Dehalococcoidales bacterium
CAAAATAATCAAAGAATACATTTTGGGTTCGTTTACTCTAAAAAAAGATCTTCCTGAGTCATCAAATTCTATATTTTTGCCCGCTGAGTCTTTACTTAAAAATTTATCATTTAATTTTACGTACGCAATGTATTCTTTATTGTTTGAATCACTTACAACATTTACACTTTTTGCTAAAAATTTTAATGCAATATAATCTTCTAAAGATTCAGTATCTCTTTCATGAATTATGCTTTCTTTTCCATTTTTCCAAAGTCCATTTAGATAGAATCTATTATGTTTATAATCTTGTTCATCCAAATAATTTACTGTTTGATTAATATCTTCATAATATTCCTCTTGGCCACTATACATTCCTCTGGAAGAAAAATTTCTTTCGTATCCCATATATAATTCTCTAGTCATTCGAAAATATGGTTTTTCGGAACCTTTATTTGATTCATTAATCCCAGATTTATCTGAGAAAAACCCTTTGGTTGTTTTTACTGAATATTCTTGATTATTTATTTCTCCTATAGGAATACTTGAAATATCTTGATTTATGGTTGTCAGAGCTTTTCTAATTGCCATTTCAGTTTCTATATAATCTCCTTCGCCAAAATGTTGATAGATGATTTCGCCGCTTTTATCGAATAAATATTTTGCTGGCCAATAACGATTTTCAAAGTCATCCCAAATTTCATAATCATTATCAATTACAATAGGGTAAGAAAGATTTAATGTGTCCACAAAATCTTCAATATTTTTTTTCTTTTTTTCAAATTCAAATTCAGGTGTATGTACTCCAATTATTACTAAGCCTTTCGATTTATATTTCTGATCCCACTCTTTTAAAAAAGGTAAAGTTCTTAAACAGTTGACGCATGTGTATGTCCAAAAATCTATTAATACTATTTTATTTTCTCCTAGAAGTTGGTTTACTTTAAGAGGCTTAGAGTTAATCCATTTTTGAGGATTAGAAATTTTTATATCTTTGTTGGTTATTATTTGCTCTGAGGCAATTTGTGCTATTTCTTCAGAATTATTACAGGAAATTAAAAATAGAGTAAATAAACTTATATATATATAAAATCTTTTCATATTAATTAAATTTTTATTGAAGGGTATTTTTTTATCCAAGAAAGACCTTCTAAGGTAGTGGTTTTTGGATGATATTCAGCACCTATAAATCCTTGATAATTTAATTTATCAATTATCGAGAACATATGATTGAAGTTGATTTCTCCTGAACCAGGCTCGTTTCTTCCAGGGTTATCTGCGATTTGAAAATGCCATATTTTTTCAATGTTATTCTCTATGGTTCTAGTAAGATTTCCTTCCATTATTTGCATGTGGTACAAATCATATTGAAGGCCTAAATTTTTATGATTTACATCACTGATTAATTTTAAAGCTTGATCAGATTTATTGATAAAAAATCTAGGTTGATCAATTGTATTAATGGGTTCTATGAGTAACTTCACTCCTATGCTTTCAAAAAGTGGAGAGGCAAATTCTAGATTAGAAATTAATGTTTCATACATTTCTGAGAAGTTTAAATTTTCATTTGAAGGACCCGGTGTGCAGTTGACCACGTTTACGTCTAATTTTTCAGCATATTCTAAAGTTTTTTCTATTCTTTGTTTAAATAAATCTGTTTTTTCAGGTAATATTGCTAAATTCATTTTACCTGTATCTTCATCCATTACTGGTACATTAATTAAAATCATTTTTAAGTTAAAATCATCCAGAATATTTTTTATATAAGCAGGATCAAATTTATAAGGACTTTGAAGTTCTACTGCATTAAAGCCAAAATTTGATGCTTCCTCAAATCTGGATAAAACATCATGCTCGTTGAATAAAAATTGTATATTTGCATTTAATTTTGGCAACTTTTTCTCCTAATATAATTTTACATGATTTTTTTTGAATGGCGCGCTTGGCGGGAATCGAACCCACAACCTCAGCCTTCGCAGGGCTGCGCTCTATCCGTTGAGCTACAAGCGCATTGTGCCGAGAGAGTGAGACTCTTTTACATACTCTTAGAGTACTACTTCTTGAAGGTAGTGCGTCTACCATTTCACCACCTCGGCTTATAATTATAACTAATTAATCTTAAAAGTTTTATTATCTTAAACTTATGATTTTTTGGTAATTAAAGGGCAAAACAGACTATAATTCCATTAATTAAAACACAAGAATTATAATTTTTACTCTAATGACAAAACTTTGTGGAGAAATAAGAGATTTAATTTCTGGAGAAAAAGTACCTGCAAGAGTACAAATATTATCTCCTACTGGTGAGTTAGTATCTTCAGAAGATTCAATAAATAAAATTGGACCGGGAGAACCTTTTTTTTATTCAGATGGATATTTTGAGGTTGAAGTAGGAAATGGCTACCATCAAATTCTTATTGAAAAAGGAACAGAGTATGAACCATGGAAAAAAACAGTACAAATTGATTCTTCTTCTTTGGAAAAATTAGAAGTTAAGCTTAATAAATGGAATCTTCTTTCTAATGAAGGGTGGCATCCTGGAAATACACATTTACATTATGATGAGAAAGAAGAAAACCCTGATGAAAGACTTTTACTAGATCCGAGAATTGAAGATTTAAGAATGACAGCCGTGTCTATTCTTAAAAGGTGGGATTTAGAATATGCTTCGAACAAATACACTCCGGGATTTCTCTCAGAATTTTCTGATTTAAATCACCATGTTGAATGTGGCGAAGAAAGTAGGCATAACAAAAAATCTGAATTTGGCTCAGATAGCATAGGGTATGGGCATGTTATGTTGTTAAATATCAATAACGTGGTTGATCCTGTGAGTACAGGAGTACTTGTTGATAAATTTGAACCTGATTATCCACCATTGACTTATGTTTGTGATCAAGCGAAATCTCAAAATGGATTAGTGATCTGGTGTCACAACGGACAGGGAATGGAAGCTCCAGTAGCTGGAGTTTTAGGAAAATTAGATGCAATCAACTTGTTTGATCCATTTTGGACAGATGTTGAATATACTATTTGGTACCATATGTTAAATTGTGGATTAAAAATTCCTGCATCTACAGGTTCTGATTGGTTTCTTTCATCAGCTAACAGAATTTATTCTTTTACAGGCGGAAATTTTAATTATGAAAATTGGATTAACTCTTTGAAAGAAGGAAACTGTTTTATATCTAATGGTCCTTCATTATTTTTGGAAATAAATGAAAAAAGTATGGGGAGTGATGTTGATATTTCTTTCCAAAAAAATAAAAAAGTTAATGCAAAGATTACATGGAACTCTTACTATAATATTGATCAAATCGAATTAATTTTTAATGGAAATATAATAGAAAATTTTTTAATTAATGATCAACAGAAGAAAGGAATCATTGATAAAGATATTATTGTTCCAAATGATGGCTGGATTGCTGCTAGAATAAAATCTGAAACCAGAGATTCATTTTTTCAACCTGTCTGGGCTCACACTTCTCCAATATATATTTCTGTCGGAAATGACAAAATTTTGGAAAGAGTCTCTTCGGCAAATCATTTTATAAAAAAAATTGATGAAAGCTTAGAGTGGATTGATAAAAAGGGTAAATTTTACTCAAATAAACAACGTAAAGAAATTTTAGATTTACATAGAGAAGCTAAATCTCTTTATAAGAAATTGGTTAATGATTAGAAAAAGAAAATATTATGGCTAGAAAAAGAAAATCTATAATGTTTCTTCCCGGTAATTCTTTCGTTACTAGAAATTATCTAAGCACCCCTTTCTTTGAGCAACTTGTGAAAATGAAAGAATCTTATAATTTAGATGTTTATTTTGCTGGAATAGAATCAAATCCTGTTTCAAGAGAAATTATGGAAAAAGTTTCATTGTTCTTATCTAATCATGATATTTCATTGATTTCTTTAGTTTCTGAAAAAGGATATTTTAGAGAGCGATTTTTTTGGAAAATAAGGCAAGACTACCTTCATAAAAGTAGTATATATAGATTTAATGATTTCAATTCATTTGTCACTCATAATAGATATAAGGATATTACCTCTAATTTTAAAGATTTTAATAATAAGCTTTTATGGAGTACTGATGTATGGCCTAGTTATTTAGGTTTTCCTTTTCCAAAGTCGAAGAAAATTTTAGAAATAATGAAAAAAATGTTAACTTCTAAAATAATTTCAGGTCATCATTCAGTAAAAAAAATCATGAATGAAATTTCTCCCGACATTTTGTTTATTGGTGATAGTCAAACTCCTATATCTTTTACATATGCTGTTTATGCATTAATGAATAAATCATATGTTATTGGTAACGTTAGAACTTGGGATCATTTAACCAAAAACGGTCCTTTAATTCCTGATCTTTCAGAATATTGGGTTTGGAATGACACCATGAAAGATGAAATGACGAAATTTCACAATGTTAAATCAGATTTAATAGAAATTGTTGGTTCCCCTCAATTTGATAACTATTTCAATGTAAAAAATTTGAATACAGATTCCATTTTGGCAGAAAAAAATATTTCTTCAGATGAGAATATTATCTTATTTGGTGCCAATAGATTTCATAGAGGCATAGGAGAACCCTCTATTGCTAAACATATTGCTGAAAAAATCAAATCTTCTTCTTACTCTAAATCAAATTTTCAGTTGATAATAAGATCTCATCCAATGGATCAGGAATTTGAAGAAAGGTTTAAGAGTTTAAAAGAGTATTCATTTGTAAAATTACTTAAAACTCCTAACATTGATGATTTTGACCCAGTCCAATACAAAGAAGATGGCTATTTAATGGCTTCTTTATTAGGAAAATCAAAAATGTTGATTTGTGGTCAAAGTACTCTTGCAATAGATGCTAGTTGTACTAACACTCCAATAATCAATTTGGCATTTGAAGGTCAAGAAGATGTTCCTGATTTATTGTCTGTAAGTAACAGATATAATGTAAATCATTATCAAGATCTTTTAAAAACTGAAGGGACAAGATTAGTATCAAATTTTGAAGAACTTGATAATCAAATTTTAAAATATCTTGAAAATCCTAGTCAATGTTTTGAAGGAAGAAAGAAAATTAAAGATAAATTTGCTGGCGATAACAAATTATTATCTTCAGAAAGAATTATTAATCGTTTGACAACTATTTTGGAAAAGTTAAATAGTTAAAAACAAGGGTTTCTATACTATTATTTCATTGAAGTTTAATCTTTTTTATCTCTTCTTCGTACTTTGCATCAGGAAGAGGAACGTATCCAACTTCTGCTACCAAAGGCCTTCCTTCGTTTAAGTAAAAGTCTATAAGTGCAGCTACTTCTGACCTATTTACTAGGTGATCTTTATTTACGTAAATGAATATAGGCCTAGAAAGAGGTGCGTAAGTACCTGTGCTAATTGTGTCTATTGATGGAGTAGTACAACCTGTCCCACCGTCAATAGCTACTATCTTTAATTTGTCTTTGTTTTCAACGTAGTAAGCATAACCGAAGTAACCTAGTGAATTTTTGTCACCTGAAATCCCCATGACTAGAACATTATCATCTTCACTTGCTACGAAGTCAGCTCGGCTAATACCCTCGTCACCATTTATTTCATCAGTGAAGTAATCAAAAGTGCCAGAATCGGTACCTGGTCCGTAAAGGTTGATAGTTTTGTCTGGCCAAGATGGATCTAGTTCGTTCCATTTGTTAACAGGGTTGTCTGGTCTCCAAAGCATGTTTAATTGTTCGATTGTAAGACAATCAACCCAAGTGTTTTTAAGGTTAACCATTATTGACAATCCGTCGTAAGCTACAGTTACTTCAACAAAATCAATTCCGTTTTTTTTAGCAGCGCTAGTTTCTTTGTCTTTTATAGGTCTAGAAGCATTAGTGATGCTTGTTTCTCCTACAGTAAACCGCTTCATTCCTCCACCTGTCCCTGAAACTCCTACTGGAATTTGAACATCTTGATGAATTTTATTGAATTCTTCAGCTACAGCTTGAGTAATTGGGAACACAGTACTTGAACCGTCAATCTCAATTAATCCAGAAAGAGCTTTTGATTCTGACTGTGAAGATTTATTAGATTCAGTTAATGTATCAGTTCCTGATTCATCTGAACCACCACAAGCTACAACAAAAAATATCGCTACAGTTAATAAAGCTGTGGACACAAATGAAACAAAATTGACACGTGATGCTAGATTAGTGTACATTTCTTTGTTTACTCCATGTTTTTGTTATTCGGTGTCTGTAATATTATACCGAATGTATGTTTTTATCAGACATCGAATACAAAAACATAATAAGAATTTCCTGTCAACCAGACATCATGCTATATTTTTTCTTTCTAATTAATTCTATTAGTAGTAAATAATTATGAATTCGTAAAAAAATAATATTTAATCAAGGTTTTCATGAAAAACACTGCAAATTTTGACTTAATCGTTTTTCAAATTGATTGTTAATTAGTTGTAACAAAAATTTTATATCTTTGAAAATGGGTTGTTTTTATTGAATTTTAGAAATTTTTTTTATTGAATTTTTTGCATCTATATTTTTGCTGTTAAATTCTAGAGCTTTTTGGAAATCACTTAATGCCTGATTATAATTTTTCAGAGAGGCAAAAGTGTCTCCTCTTAGATAATACAAATCAGAAATTTGAATTTTTTCATTTTCTATATTTTGAAATTCTTCTAATTTAATTTCTAAAGCTTTAGAGAAATCTTTAGCTGCGTAATTAAAATTTTGTAAATATGTATAAGTTATTCCTCTAAATTTAAATAATTCCCAATTATCTTTTGTTAACTCTATTGCTTTAGAATAATCTAAACTAGCTTTCTCAATATCTTTGAGCTCGAATAAGACTTTTGCCCTGTAAATATAGGCAAGAGTTGCCTCTGGCATTAAATTAATTGTTTTGTCAAAATCATTTTTAGCATTTTTTAGTTGGTTAGATTCCAAAAATAATTCTCCTCTCTGAAAATAAAAATTTGGATTTTCAGGTGATTTTGCTATAGCTTCTGATAAAGCTTTGATCAAGTCGGAGTTGTCGACCACAACAGGTTTATTTTCAGTCTTATGGTTTGTATCACAAGAAATAATACTTAGAGTTAATGTAATTATTAGAATAGGTAGAAATTTCTTTAACATGTTTTCTGAATATTATTAAATTAAATTAAATTTCAACACAATATTAATATTTAATTATTTTTTTGAGTTAAACTTTATATATATGATATTTACACGAAAAATCAATTTTTTAGTATTAATTTTATTTATGAGTATAGGTTGTTCAAATTCTAATGATATGAATTTGGAGGCCACAATTGATGCTAGAGTAGATAAGGTAATTTCTAGAATAGCTACAGCTACACCTCAGGTTTTTGTAGTTCCTACTCCTCAGCCTACAGCTACACCTCAGGTTTTTGTAGTTCCTACTCCTCAGCCCACAGCTACACCTCAG
>CAYSUW010000012.1:7519-41035 GCA_964434385.1 uncultured Dehalococcoidales bacterium
AGCTACACCTCAGGTTTTTGTAGTTCCTACTCCTCAGCCCACAGCTACACCTCAGATTATTTCTCAAATTATCAAACCTAATGATTTATATAATCAATGGCGATTTTCTGTTCCTAGAATTTCTTCTAGTGGAGGGACGGGTACAGGTTGGGCTATAGAAGATGGGTGGATAATTACTAATGAACATGTTGTTAGAGATGAGACTACTGTGATAGTTACTGTTCCTCAGGCTAATGGAACAACAAAAGATATTTATGGAATAGTTTATGGAGTTGATAAAAAAAGGGATTTAGCAGCAGTTAAAATTAATTCTAATCTTAATCGACTTGACCCTTTCAAAATTTTTAACAGAAAATATCTTACTTCACTGGATGCTGGAACTGAAGTTGTTCAGATCGGATATTCTACTGGTACTGCAGGATTTCCAGTAATTAAATCTGGGTTAGTGACAAATGTCATTTTGCAAATGGGAAAAGCTTTAGATTATGGAATTAAGGCAACATTTAAAGTGCTCCCTGGATCTACTTACACTAAAGATGGTGTAATGTTAATAGTGTTTAATACTGGAGCAGATCCTGGAGACAGCGGTGGGCCAATTATTGATTATGAAGGAAATGTTGTTGGAGTTGTATTTGCCCAAGTACAAAGTACTGGAGGCTCAAGAGTGATTGGCACTCAACTAGCTATTAGTATGAGAGAAGTTGAAGTTGTCTGGGATGATTTGAAAAAAGGTTTTGATACTACTGATAAATAATTATTTGTTTTTCGATAATATTGCTACTAGATTAGCTCCTGTTTTTTCTTCAGCATTTAAAACAAATTTTTCATAAATTTTTCTTAATAAACGATTTAAAGGTTTCCAGTTTAATATAAAAAAACGATTTATCATTAAACGTCTAATTAATTTTTGAAGGAATCCTATTTTGATTATGTATTTTGCTTCATCTATTTTAAAAGATGGTGATACATGATCATTAAGAATATCTAAGTTGTAATGTCGGTAATGTTTTTCAGGTATAGGTTTTTTATTAAGAGTAGGTACAGTAATTAAAAATTTTCCATTCTCTTTTAGTATTTTTGAAAGATTATTAATTATTTTAGGTAGTTGGTTTTCTTCAATATGCTCCAAAACTTCCATTGCTACTATAAGGTCAAATTTCATGTCTTCTATTTCATGAAAATCAGAAACTAGGTTTACATTTTCATTTGAACTTTGATTAAATATTTTTGCATAATTTAAGGCTTGTTCAGATATATCTAATCCTGTAATTTTAGGAACTCCGGTTTTTTTCATTTCAAGAGTTAATCTTCCATCACCACAACCAAAATCTAGTACATTTTTAGGGTTTAGATCGTTAATAATATTTTTTACGTAAGTTAGAACGCCTAAATACTCTAATCCATTGAACCACCATTTACCGAGATGCCAATTTTGTTCATCGTTTACTGGAAGATGATGATATGGGAATTCATATTCTTTTTCTTGAATTTTTTCACGATCAATCATATTTTTGGTGGCAACGGTAGGATTTGAACCTACGGCCTAGGCCTTATGAAGACCCCGCTCTAACCCCTGAGCTACGTTGCCAATTGTAATTTATTTTGGATAGGTTATGTTTAGAGCAAATCTATGTCAATGATACTACGAAATATTGATAAAAAATTGAAAAATTAAAAATTCATTTTTAAGAGAACTTTAAAATATTATTAACAAAGAATTTTTATAATATAGAAGATCAAAATTTCATTAAGTATTTATTTAGATAAGTACTCTCCGCTAGCACCACCTGTTTTATGTACTAGACGAATCTCTTCGACTTTTATACTTTTATCTAATGATTTGCACATATCATAAATTGTTAGACATGTTATAGAAACAGCAGTGAAAGCTTCCATTTCTACTCCAGTATTCCAATTTGCTTTTACTGTTGAAGTAATTTCTAATCCGGGCAAATCATGATTAGGAACAATATCTATTACAACATTAGTTAATGGTACAGGGTGACACATTGGTATTAGCAGATGGGTCCATTTTGCAGCATTGATTCCAGATGTTTTTGCTACTGAAAACAGGTCACCTTTTTTAAGATTTCCTTCTAAAGCAATATTAAGTGTCTCTTTTTTCATTATTATTTTTCCACTGACTACTGCGACTCTTTCTGTGGCACCCTTTGATGAAGTGTCGACCATTAGAGCATCCCCTTCTTTATTAATATGTGTCAGTTTTTTTTTATTAATTATTTCTCTTGCTTCTTGATTAGCTAAAAGATCGGCTTCTTCATTAAATTTATTTCCTGAATGTCCCTTTACCCAATTCCATTCGATTTTCCTATTCACTATTAAAGAGTCTAATTGATTCCATAAGTCGATATTAGTATTTCGTTTCCAATTTTTAGTCATAGTGTTTATAACATATGTACTATCTGTAAAAATTTTTACAGAAGATTTTTCTGGAAAACATTCTAAACCTTTTATCACCGCAGTGATTTCCATCTTGTTGTTAGTTGTTTCTTTTTCCCCACCAGAAAGATCTGTTTTTTTACTCCCGTCAATTATTATTATTGCAGCCCAACCGCCTGGACCAGGATTCCCTATGCAAGAGCCATCAGTGTAAAGAATATTTTCAGTTTTCATAAGATTTATTTAAAACCTTTAAATTATTTTTTATATAAATCCATAATTTCATTTAATAATTTAATTCCCTCAGCTTTTGGTCTCTGAAATGAATTTCTTCCAACAATTGATCCGAAAGATCCACCTTTTGCAACTTGTTGAATTTCTTCTAGAACAGCATCTCTACCTTTTGCAGGTCCACCTGAAAAAATAACTATCCTTTTTCCATTAAAAGTAGATTTAACGCAATGTTGTACCCGTTCTGCAAGAGAATCTAGTTTTAATCTTGATTTTTCAATTACTTTTTTAGCTTCTTGATCAAATATGTGGTTATCAGGAGGTTTAATTTTTATGATATTTGCACCCATTTGTGCTGCAATATGAGCTGCATAAGCAACAACATCTATTGCAGTTTCATCTGCTTTTGCTAGAGTACCACCTCTAGGGTAACTCCATACTACAACTGCTAGCCCCTTACTTTTCGCTTCAAGGGTTAATTCTTTTAATTCGTAATACATTTTTCCTGATAAGTTTGAACCCGGATAAATAGTAAATCCTACTGCAACACACCCAAGCCTTAGTGCATCACTTACTGAAGAAGTAATTGTTTGACAAGGTTCTCCAGTAGAAAGTGAGTCTGCATTATTAACTTTAAGAATCAGAGGTATTTGACCAGCATATTTAGTAGCTCCAGATTCTAAAAATCCTAAAGGCGCAGCATAAGCATTGCACTCTGCATCTATAGCTAATTGAAAATGATAATCAGGATCATATCCTGAAGGGTTATTCGTAAAAGATCTTATTGGACCATGCTCAAAACCTTGGTCTACTGGTAAAATTACTAATTTTCCTGTTCCAGCTAATTTTCCTGACATGAGTAATTTACTTATGTTTCCTAAAGTTCCAGGGTTTTCAGAAGAGTACCACGATAATATTTCTGATACTTTTTTGGTTAGTGCCATATTCATACTCCTATCATTATTTGCATTAATATCATAAATTAGAAAACAATTTCAAAAAATAATATTTTCATTTATTAAAAACATGTCTCTTGAAAAATCAAATTTAAAAACATTCTTAAAAGATAATTTTAATTTTTCAAGCCATGAAGGTAAAGCCCTTGCGAGATTAATTTTATCAATATCTGATGCTTCTATAGAAATTTCTCAAAAAACAAGAAGATCTGGATTAACCAATATACTTGGATCCACAAAGCAAACAAATATACAAGGTGAAGAAGTACAAAAACTTGATTTAATAGCTAATGATATTTTATTAAAATTCTTAAAAGATGATCCTGGTTGTGGTGGATACGCTAGTGAAGAAATTGAGAAACCAGTTTTTTTCAATAATGAAGAATCTAGTTTTTTGGTAGTTGCTGATCCATTAGATGGTTCAAGTAATATTGATGTGAATATGCCAATAGGTACAATTTTTGGAGTAATAAGGAAAACCGATCCAGAAAAATCAGGTTTTATAAGAAGTGGAAGGTATTTTGTGGCTTCTGGATACATTTTATATGGTCCCTCAACTATATTAGTTATAGCTTGTAACAATATAGTTACTGAATTCACTTTAGAGCCGAGTGAAAATATTTTTTATATCTCTGAAGAAAATATTAATGTTCCAATATCTGGTGACATCTACTCTATTAATGAAGGAAATTATGAATCTTGGGATTCTTCTGTAAAGGAGTGGTCACAGTCTAGAAAAAGTTTTGAAAATGAATTAAATAAACCTAGTTCTTTAAGGTATGTTGGTTCATTGGTAGCTGATGCTCATAGGACATTGAAGAAAGGAGGAATATTTGTGTACCCAGCTGATAATAAGAATCGTAATGGAAAATTACGACTAATGTATGAAGCAAACCCATATTCTTTAATTTTCGAGTCTGCTAATGGTTCTTCTAGCAATGGGAAAATTAGTGTCCTAGATATTGAACCAGAGAATTTTCATCAAAGAACTCCTTTAATTTTAGGTTCTAAAGAGAATGTTCAAAAATTTATAGACACTAAATCATCGAGAAAAAAAATTTCTACAACCAATAAACTACTTTTTCCATGGGATAAACTTTCTATTTCTAAAATGAGATTTGAATCAAAAAAAACAGTAAATGAATTCTCAAAAGAATTAGATGTTGAACAATCAACGATTAGAAAGTGGGAATCAGGAGTAATTAAACCTAACAAGAAAAATAGAGAAAAATTAGATGGATATTTAGTTGATAATTTTGGAGAAATTATTAAGAATCCATTTGAATAATAATAATTATCCTCCTAATTGATACATTTCTATTTTTTTATTTTTAGAAGTTTTTTGAGATCTTAACTCAGAGTATCTATCTGTTCTTTTCTCCCAGTAATTGGTGATGATCTCTTTAATGTATTTGTCATTTTTCCCTGCTCTGATTTCTTTTTTAAGATCAAGCCCAGAGTTTGAAAAGAGACATGTAACTAATTTTCCATCTGTAGTTAAACGTGCTCTTGTACAACTTGAACAGAAGGGATTCGTAACTGATGAAATTATTCCTATTTCTCCTTTTATTCCATCATCAGATAAATAAGAATATCTAGTTGCTACTTCTCCTTTAAATGATGCGTCTAAAGGTTGGACAGAGAAATCTTTTTTGATAATTTCTAGAATTTCTTTAGAGGATACCACTTCTGATAAATCCCACTTATTTAAATTCCCGACATCCATATATTCTATGAATCTGATTATATGTTGTGTGTTTTTGAAATAATTTATCAAACCTAAAATAGATTTTTCATTAACGTTTCTTTTTACTACACAATTGATTTTTATGGGGTTTAAACCTTTACTCGAAGCTGATTCGATCCCTGTAAGAATTTTATTTATATCAAGATTTCTTCCACTCATTTGTTTGAATACTTCTTGATCTAATGTGTCTAAGCTTACTGTAACTCTATTCAAACCTGAATCAACTAATTCTTGGGACAATCTTTCTAGCAAATAACCATTTGTTGTAAGGGATAAATCCGAAATGTTATTTATAGAAGCAATTTGATTTATTAAGACTGGCAAGTCTTTTCTTAATAGTGGTTCTCCTCCTGTAATTCTTATTCTTGAAACACCTAAATCAACAAATATTTTAGTTAACCTAGTAATTTCTTCAAAAGTTAAAATTTTGTTTTTAGGTAAAAATTGATATGATTCACCGTATATTTCAGCTGGCATGCAATAAGGACACCTAAAATTACATCTATCTGTTACTGAAATTCTTAGGTCTTTAATTGGTCTTTTAAATTTATCAATAAGTGCCATTTTTAAATCAACATTTTTTCTAGTAATGGAGTTATTTTTTTTATTGCAAGTCCTCTGTGGCTAATACTATCTTTTTCTTCATCTTTTAGTTGGGCATTGGTTTTTTGGAATATGGAACTGATGAAAATTGGATCATATCCAAAACCATTATCTCCTTTTTCTTCTAAAGATATAATACCTGAAACTTCAGCTCTAAAAATTTTAGGTGTTTCAAAGGGAATTCCAGGCCCTGCGATAGCAATAACACATACAAATTGTGCTTTTCTTTTATCAAAAGGTATTTTTACCATTTTTTTTAATAAATATTTATTTCTATCTCTATCACTCAATTTTTCTCCTCCATATCTAGCTGATTTAATTCCAGGTTGACGATTGAGTGAGAAAACTTCTAATCCTGAGTCCTCTGATATTAAAATATTTTTATTAAAATCAAACTTATTCTTTAATAATTCAAAATAAGACGATAATTTTTGTTTAGCATTTTCTTCAAATGTGAAACCAGATTCATCAGCAACATTAGTTATTCCTAAGGTTTTCAGGTCTGCTAGATTTAAATTTTTAAGTTGAATTAAATTCCTTTTAAATTCTTTTATTTTCCCTGAATTGTGTGTAGCAAGAATAATCATTTATTTATTAGAGTCTATTTTTTAATCATATTAATTGATTTTATGATAAAAATTGCTATTAATTATTGATAACAAATAAAGTTAGTGTTATACATATTTACTTGTATAATTAAAATTATAAATCAATCGTACAATAAGCTGGTAGATTTCTAATAGGGTAATGATTTAATCCTATGAAACACAAAATATTTTCTAAAAGTATAATAAAGAATTTCCTAGGATTAACTTTCCTTTGTTCAATTCTTTTGAGTGCTTGTTATCCTCATCACCCTCAGTCTACATTCAATGCTCAAGGGCCAGTTGGTGTTCAGCAAGAGGAATTATTTGTTTTAATGTTTTGGTTAGCAATAGCAGTATTAGTTATTGTTCAATCAATTCTAATTTATGCTTTAATAAATTTCAAAAGAAGAGAATATCCTATTCCTGGAACAGATGTTAGAGTTCCAGATGTTCCTCCGAAACAAGTACATGGAAACACCAAGCTGGAAATAATTTGGACAATTATTCCAGTAATTTTAGTTCTAGCTATTGGAGTTCCAACTGTGCAAGCAATTTACTCGACATATAAGCCTCCTGTTTCTGAAAATGTTTATGAACAACCTCTAGAAATAGAAGTGGTAGGTCATCAATGGTGGTTTGAATTTAGATATGTAGATGAAGGTATAGTCACTGCAAATGAATTACACATTCCAACGGGAAGACCTGTAAATATTCAACTTAGATCTCAGGATGTTATACATAGTTTTTGGATACCAAAGTTAGCAGGAAAAGTTGATTTAGTACCTAATAATGAAAATAGTATGTGGATACAAGCTGATGCTTCTGGAGACTATTCAGGTCAATGTGCTGAATTCTGTGGAATAGCACATGGAAGAATGAGGTTTAGGGTTCATGCTGAGACCCCGGAGAATTTTGAAAAATGGTTAGAAGATATGAGGACTCCGCCTATGCCATTTACTGGAGAAGGTTATGGTTTGTTTTTAGCTAACTGTAGTATGTGCCATACTGTTGATAGTTACACTTCTGGATCTTATGAGAGAGAATTAATAGTTCAAGAACAAAGATGGAATGACTGGTATTCTGATCCTGAAGGTGCGGTAAGAGTATCCGCTCCTAATCTTACTCATTTAGCAATGAGAACTACTATTGCATCTGGTGAACAGCAATTAAATCGAGAAAACCTGATCAAATGGATCGATGATCCTTCTTATTTTAAAGAAGGAACTCGGATGCAAGAAGTAGCTCAGTTGTATGAAGGAAAGAATGCGAAATTAACTAAAAATGAAATTGAATCTATAGCTGATTATTTATTATCTTTATCTCCGCCTCAGAGAGAAAATGTTTCTGGTGAGACAGGATCTACTGAAGTTGTTTCTAAAGAATGGGATTCCCCAGAAGAGCATGGAGAGTATTTATACACATCTTATGGATGTAGCAGTTGTCATTCTATTGATGAAGAACAAACAAAGATAATTGGACCAGGTATGTGGGATATTTATGAAAGATCTGCTATACAAATTGAAGGATTATCACCTGAAGAGTATATTGAACAATCTATAAGATATCCTAATGAATATATTATTGAAGATTATCCAGAAGGTGTTATGCCTTTGATTTTTGAAAACTTGCCAGCAGAAGAGATAGACTCTCTAATTGCTTATCTAAAAACTTTAAGTAAGAATTGATAATGATGAGGAGATAAATAATTGACGACTTTATTAAAGTATCCAACTTTTATACCAAGACCTAAAGAGGAATATTCTGGTTTATTTGGAACCATTTGGTCTTGGGTGACTACAGTTGACCATAAAAAAATAGGAACCTTATATGGAGTCACAGCTTTTATTTGGTTTCTTGCAGGAGGCATAGAGGCTTTTATAATTCGACTACAGTTGGCTACTCCAGAAGCAAAAGTATTGTCTCCTGAAGTTTATAATCAGATGTTTACAATGCATGGAACAACGATGGTATTTCTAGTTGTAATGCCATTGAGTGCTGCTTTTTTCAATTGGATAATTCCTCTACAATTAGGAGCAAGAGATGTTGCTTTTCCTAGATTGAATGCTTTTAGTTATTGGACTTTTTTATTTGGTGGAATATTATTGAATTTGAGTTGGTTTTTTGGGGGAGCTCCTAATGCAGGATGGTTTGCATATGCCCCAAACAGTAATTTTCCTTATAATCCAGGTTTCGGAGTCACATTTTGGATAATAGGATTACAAGCTTTGGGTGTAGCTAGTCTAGCTGCTGGGTTTAATTTTTTGGCTACAATAATTAATTTGAGAGCCCCTGGTATGAGTTTTTTCAAATTACCTGTATTTATTTGGATGTCTGCGGTAGTAAACGTATTAATAGTATTGGCTTTCCCTATTATCACTGTTGCGCTTCTTCAATTAATGTTTGATAGACAGTTTGGAACTAACTTTTTTAATGTTGCTCAAGGTGGGGATCCAGTAATGTGGCAACATCTTTTCTGGTTATTTGGTCATCCTGAAGTATATATATTAATTTTACCTGCTATGGGAATTGTCTCTGAAGTTCTTCCCACATTTTCTAAGAAACCTTTGTTCGGATATTCTTTTGTAGTATTTTCTGGTATCGCAATTGGTTTTTTGGGTTGGTTTGTTTGGAGTCATCATATGTTTACAGTTGGTTTGGGTCCTGCAGCAAATGCAGCTTTTACTATTTCCACAATGTTTATTGCCGTGCCTACTGGGGTGAAAATTTTTAATTGGATTGCTACTCTTTGGGGAGGTTCCATCAGAATAAATACATCTTTATTATTCTCTGTAGGTTTTATTGCAATGTTTGTTATTGGTGGTTTAAGTGGAGTTACTCATGCTTCATCACCATCTGATGCGCAGCAGCATGAAACTTATTATGTTGTTGCTCATTTTCACTATGTTTTGTTTGGAGGATCAATTTTAGGACTTTTTTCTGGAATATATTATTGGTGGCCTAAAATGACTGGAAGATTTTTGAACGAAAAGTTAGGTGTTGCTCATTTTCTTGTTACTTTAATAGGTTTTAATATTGCTTTTTTCCCTATGCATTGGTTAGGAATGGATGGGATGCCAAGAAGAATTTTTACATATCCTGAAGGAATGGGATGGGATCTGGGTAATTTAATTTCGACTATAGGAGCTTTTTCAATCGGATTAGGAACTTTGATATTTATATTTAATGTGTTTTTTTCTAATCGAGGACCTAAGAATGCTGAAAATGATCCTTGGGATGGAAGAACTTTGGAATGGACTATTCCTTCTCCTCCTCCTCACTATAATTTTGCTAAAATTCCAGAAGTAAAATATAGAGATGATTTCTGGTTCCAAAAATATCCGGAATTTACTCATGGAGAAATTTCAGAGGCTTCTGTTTCTGAAGAAGATAACGATGACGATCATCATATACAAATGCCAGATTTGTCTTACTATCCATTTTTCTTATCATTAGGCATAATTTTAATTCTTGGAAGCTTGTTAGAACTATCTTGGATTGGAAGTTGGGTAATAGCGGGAATAGGTATTCTTATTTTTGTTTGGTCATTGCTAGGATGGAGCTTTGAGCCTGTTAATGAAGAAACTAGTAATCAAAAAGGATAAGTAAATGTCAGAAGCAATAGCGGTACATGAAGGAGAACATCACAATTCTACTGGAATAAATACACGTAAATTACTTATGTGGCTCTTCTTAGGGTCAGATTGTTTATTCTTTGGATCATTTATAGCGTCCTATTTAGTTTATAGAAACAGGAGTTTAGTGGGCCCTTATCCGAATGAAATTTTAGATATACCCATTACTACAATTAGTACTTTTGTTCTTCTTATGAGTTCGTTAGCTATGGTATTAGCTTTAAATTATACTCAGAGAGGTAAACCTGTCGCAGCACGTTATTGGACTCTTGCTACTGCAGGTCTGGGAGCAATTTTTTTAGGATTTCAGGTTTATGAGTTTAATCATTTTGTGAACTTAGGTTTGACTCCTCGGACTAATATGTTTGGTACTACATTCTTTGTTCTTACAGGATTTCATGGTGCTCATGTTACTTTTGGTGTTTTATGGTTATTGACTTTTGCATTTAGTAGTTTGACCATTTCTTTGAAAGAGAGGGCAATATTAATTTTATCTATAATAGGATTTCTAATGATTTTTTTCGCTACTCTAATGAGTGATTGGTTACATGTTATTCCTCACATCCCCTTAACTACTACAATTGCAATAGGTGCTTCTGGAGCATTGATTTTAATAATTTCTATGATTCTCTTACGTAAAAATTCTATTTCTAAGGGAATTGCAGAATCACAATCTATGAATTTGGAACTTTCTGGATTATATTGGCACTTTGTAGATATAGTTTGGATAGTAATTTTTACAATAATATATTTAGTATCAGCGAAAGATGTAGCTCCAATAATAGGAATGTGAGTTTTTAGTATGGGTCTTATAAAAAAAATCAAACAGATTTGGATAAACACCATGTTTCATGGAACTGAAACTTATTTTGATCTCCCTAAAAATGAATTTGATTTATCAGAACCTAAGAACGAAGGGCCATTTGGAAGTTCTTTAAATAAGTCTATTTTGCTTTTCAAAAAACTTGCTAAAGCTGATGGTCATGCTTCTCCTTTGTTCTATTGTATTATTGGAATAATTTTATCAATTCTTACATATTTAGAATTTCAAATATATTATCTTGAATCATTAGGAGTACTAATGGTTCCTTTATTAATTTTTCTTTCTTTAGGAAAATTTATCCTTGTAGTAGCCTTTTTTATGCATCTTAGATTTGATAATAAGATATTAACCTATATTTTTTTTACAGGATTTGTATTGGCGATTTTAATTTTCTTAATATTAATGATTCTTCAAGCGATTTAATTAGTTGAAATTTCATTTATGCAGTACTGATTCTCTGAGCCTAGCCAATTAAGTAATATTTCGTCCGATAAATTTTTAAGATGAAGTACATCAACCCAAGCATCTGTTAAATTTGACTGTAGCTGTCTTAAGGTAAGCGGTTTATTTTTATTTAATAGTAAAATTTTAAAAATTGCTTCACCTATAGTATTTCCAGGCATAATAAAAAGTTCAGATTCCTTTTTAATATTAGAGCAAATATTTAGCAACTCTGATAATTTCAGAGCCATTATTTCTTTCTCAGTCACTTTTCCTATTTCATTAAGTCTAGATGCAATCATATATGTAAAAGAAAGTCCTCTTTCTTCTAGAAGATGTTGATTTATTTGATATTTAGGTTCTTGATTCTTTATTTTTGATTTACTTTTCTTTACTTTAGGCATTTTCTCCTCCTATCTTATTAAAATTTCATTTATAATATTTCAGAATTTAGCATTAAAACTTTTACTTGATCTCCTTTTTTTAATAATTTTATATTTTCGGGACATATGGCAAGTCCATTAGCTTTGCTCATAGAACTCAATATATGTGAATTTTGATCTCCAGTAATATTTGCAGAGTATCCTTGGTTAGGGTTCCCTTTTACTATAACTCTGGCAAAAACTTTTCTTTTATCATAATTGAAAATCGGATCATTTAAAGTCGCTGTCACTTGTTTTCTAAATATTTCTTTTACTCCAATCATAGATTTTATTACAGGACTAACAAAGATCTCAAAACCCACAATTGCGCTCACTGGATTTCCAGGCAGGCCTATATGAGGTACTTGTCTTTTATTATAATTTAGTAATCCAAAAGTTAAAGGTTTTCCTGGGCGCATTCTTACTGACCAAAAATTTATTTTACCCATTTTTTTAATTGTATCTTTTATATAATCAAAATCTCCTTTAGAAACTCCAGCTGTAGTTATGACGAGATCACTTTTTGAACAATCTAGAAATGCAGCCTCTAAGGAATCTTTATTATCAGGAACTATTTTTCTTATATGAGGTATCCCTCCATTTTGAATTACCTGAGAATAGATTGAATAACTATTGGAATCATATATTTGACCTAATTTTTTATTTTCTCCAGGAGAGACTAATTCATCTCCTGTGGATAGTATTGAAATCATAGGTTTTCTATATACTTTTATGGACTCGAGTCCTAAAGATGCTATGAGACCAATATTAGCAGAGTTGATTATAGATCCTTTTTCTAAAACCAGGTTATTTTTTTTAATATCTTCACCTATATATCTGATGTTTTCTCCATAATCTGCATTTTTATATATTTCAACTTTTTTTTCGTGAGTTTTAGGTAAATTAGTGAATTCAAAAGGCACAACAGCATCACATCCTTTTGGTATAGCAGATCCTGTCATTATTCTTACTGAATTTCCATTTAAAAGTTTATTTTTTGGAATTTTGCCTGCCGGAATAGTTTCTTGAATATTTAGAATCGCAGGATTTTCCTGAGTTGCATTGGATGTATCTGTTGAAAGAACCCCAAAACCATCCATAGCAGAATTATTAAATTCTGGGATGTTTGTATTAGCTATAATATTTTCTGCTAAAACATAATCAGTGCTATCAATTAGTGGAATTTTTCTTTCTTCTAAAACTTTGATTTTAGAAAGGATTTCTTTTTGAGCTTCTTCTACGCTTAACATATCTGGATCATCTGGGTGAACATGATGACCCTTATGGCTTTTTGGATGATTCAAACTAACCTCTTAACTCAGCTCCAAATCTTTTATTTAATTTCTTCAGTGCTTTTTTTTCTAAATTTTGAATTTCTTCACTTGTAAGAGTGTGGCTATCTGAGGAAATTATCAATCTGATTCCTAATGATTTTTTATTGTTAGGGAGATTTTTAGCTTGGAAAACATCAAATATTTCTACATTTTTTATTAGTTTGATCGTTTTTATTTCATCAAGTATTTCTTGTGACAGTACTGATTTATTAATTATTAAATCAAGATCTCTTGTAGATTCCTGATACTTACTGAATAAGTTATATGAAACTGGTTTTGTAATATGTTCAGAATGTTCAATAAATTTATCTAATCCCAATTCAAATAAAATAACTTCTTCATTTTTTATATCAAATTTATTTAGAAGATTTGAATGAATTTCACCAATTATGCCCATACGTATTCCATTTGAAGTGATATTGAAACATTTTCCATGAATAAAATTTTCCTCAGTAGTTAATTCAAGATTAAAAGGTAATTGGAATTTTTCAAATAGATATTGGACTGTACCTTTGACGTCAAAAAAATCTAATTTTCTTGGTGTAGCCCAAATGTTTTCTTGCATATTGCCTACAAAAGCACCACATATCATTTCTTTTATATTTGGAAGATCATTACTTTTTTTCTCAAAAATATTTCCTAACTCGAAAATTCTAAGCGGTTCTCTCCATATCCTTATATTCTTACTAACTGTTTTCAAAATCCCTGATCTTAAAGTTAATCTTAGATATTCAAAATCACGAGACATGGGATTTAGTATTTTTAGAAATTTTTCTGAATTTTTTGTTCCAATTGCTAAAAGTTGAGATTCTTTTGAATCTGCAGCATAAGTAATTACTTCTTGCACTCCCGATTCAACCAAAATGTCCCTAAGATTTTCTCTGATATTTAAATACTCATCCGGTTCCCATTCTGGTATTTTGCCTGATAGTGTAGAGGCAGGAATTTTTTCATAACCTATTATTCTAGCTAATTCTTCACATAAATCTTCGGGAATGGAAATATCTTGTCTCCAAAAGGGAACAGTCACATTCCAATTACCTTTTGAATTTTCGTCCACTGAGAAACCTAATTTAAGAAATGTTTTGTTTATAATATCTGAGTTAAAATCTACACCTAGAACGTTATTAATTTTTTCCTGAGAAATATTGATCTTATTAGACTTATTTTTATCTTTTATCCATAAATCTTCGACAGAACCTTCTAAATTTCCACCAGCAATTTCAATAATCAAATCTAAAGATCTTTTAATTCCAAATTCACATAACTTTGGATTCAGTCCTTTCTCAAATCTTAAGGTTGCTTCCGTCTTCATTCCTAGGTTTTTTGCACTCTCTCTATTATGCACACTGTCGAAACAAGCTGATTCAAGAAAAACATCTTGGGTATCAACAGTTATTTCAGATTCTTTTCCACCCATAACTCCGGCTACAGCAATAGGTTTTCTGATATCTGAAATTACAACTACTTCTTCAAGTTTTCTAGATTCGTTATCAATTGTGATGATTTTTTCATCTTTGGAAGATTTTCTTACGGTAATATTTTTTCCTTCTATAAATTTAAAATCAAAAGCATGAAGAGGTTGGCCTAATTCAAACATTACGTAATTGGTTATATCAACGATATTATTAACTGGTTTTTCTCCTATTTTGATTAATCTTTCTTTTAGCCAAGCTGGAGACTCTTCTATAGTAACGCCTTTAATTAATGCACCCATGTATCGAGAACATATATTTGGGTCTTCTATTTTAAGCGAAAACTCTTTTTGTTTATGATTTGAAATAGGTAATTTGACATCATAAGGATTGATTTTTAACTTTTCTCCAGTGATAGCACTAATTTCTCTCGCGATTCCATACATTGATAAGCAATCAGATCTATTTGGAGTGATGTCCAAATCAAAAATAGTATCGTTTAGGATGTCTTTTAAGAGGGTTCCAATAGGAATTGCATCGTTTACCTCATAAATACCCTGATGATCATCTCCTATGCCTAATTCCAATGAGGAGCATATCATTCCATTAGATTCTACATTCCTTATTTTTGCTTTTTCTAATTTCTCTTCTTTTCCTGTTTTAGGGTTAAACAACATTGAACCTGTAGGCGCAAAGGCTATTTTTTGCCCCAAAAAGAGATTATTTGCACCGCAAACAACTCTCATTGATAAAGTCCCAGTGTCTACAGTTACTAATTTTAATTTATCTGCATTGGGATGAGGTTCAATTTTTGTGATTTTACTTACAATTACCTTGCTCCATTCCCCTATGGTTTTTATTCCTGATACTTCAGTTCCAGCAAGAGTTAAAAGATGTGCTAATTCATTTGCAGGTAATTCTATGTTTATGTATTCATTTATCCAAGATAAAGGTAATTTCAATTTTTCGTCCTAATTTATTTGTTAGTAATTAAAATTGAGATAAAAATCTCATATCATTTCCATAAAAATGTCTAATATTGTCTATTCCATGACGAATCATAGCAATTCTTTCTACTCCAACCCCAAATGCAAATCCCGAGTATTTATTTGAGTCGTAGCCTACACTTTCTAAAACTTTTGGATGAACCATGCCTGCTCCTAAAATTTCAATCCAATTACCTTGCCAGTCAATAGACATATCTACGCCTGGTTCAACAAAAGGAAAATAATCACATCTGAATCTAATTTTTCTTTTAGGACCGAAAAGTTTTCTTGCAAAATCATATAAAGTCCCTTTCAAATCAGTAAAATTCAGGTTTGAATCTATAGCTAATCCTTCTATTTGATTAAAATGCCATTCATGTGTTGAGTTAGTTGCTTCATATCGATAACATTTTCCAGGTACAATTACCCTGATAGGAGGATCACTTTTTTCCATTATTCTAGCTTGCATAGGAGAAGTGTGAGTTCTAAGTAACATTCTTTTCCCATCGATTTCATCATTGTCAATCCATAAAGTGTCCCACATATCTCTTGCAGGATGATCTTTTGGAATATTCAGAAGATCAAAGTTGTATAAATCCCATTCTACTTCTGGGCCTTCTTTTATTTGAAAACCCAGAGAAGAAAATGCTGAGCATACTTCCCTTATAGTTTGAGTTACAGGATGAAGTCTTCCTCTATTGGGAATTCTTCCAGATAAAGAATAGTCAAAAATATGAGATTCTTTTTTTTCATCTTGTTTTAATTCTTTATTTTTATTTTCAAATGAATTCTCTAATGATTTTCGAATATTATTTGCTTCTGAGCCAATAATTGGTCTTTCTTTTGGATCATAGTTCTTTATATCTCTTAGAATATTGGTAAGAAAAGATTTTCTACCTAAATATTTAACTTTCCATTCTTCTAAAGATTTTAATTCAGTAATTTTTGCAAGATCAATTTCAGCAGTTTTTTTAGAATCACCTAATTCTTGGAAAATGAGTTTGGATTTTGAGTTTTTCGAGCTCATAGTCTCCTGACAATATAAGTTTTTGCTTATCAAATATAATTTTAGTTTAACAAAACCCACAAATAATAATTAATATTTAATTAGAATTGATACTATTATAAAAATAGGTAAAAGATAATTTTTATAATTTAGTATTTGCTTATCTAATTACCTAGTTTGATTTTTAAAAATCATTTGAACTAGAATCAAATAGAGATTAAGTTGAAAAAAGTAAGATTAATTAGTAATATTAAATTAAGTTGAAATAAGTTTGATTTTTTCAACTATTTGCCGGTGCAAAAAAGTAGCTATAGGAGGTCAGGCATGAAACTCACTGCTTACAGTGTGAAATTGAAGAAGGTTGTAGAAATTGCAAACCCTAAAATTGTAACTATGAAGAACGGTAGAAAAGCTGTTCAAGGCGTCGCTTCAGAAGATCCTACATCAAAAGTGTTTAGGATTTTAAGTGACAAAGATGTTGCAGAGGTAGAAAAACAGATAGGTTAATTTGTTTTAAACTTTGTCTATTAATATTTCTCAAAGAAAGCGACTTGCTTTATAGTAAGTCGCTTATTTTTTAATAATCAATTATTTCAAATGCAAACTCAAGTTCTTGGAAAAACGGGATTATCTGTTAGCAGACTTGGAGTTGGATTATCAGAAATTCGCTCAAGTTCTAAAGATAACGTATATAAAATTTTATCATCTGCACTTGATGCAGGTATAAATTTTTTTGACACTGCATCATGCTATGGAAACAGTGAAGAATTACTTGGTGAAGCTATGTCTCATTTAAGAAATAAATTTGTGTTAGCTTCAAAATGTGGACATTCTTTTGATTCTAGTCTTGAAGATTGGTCATATGATTTAGTTAAAAAAAGTGTTGATAGAAGTTTGAAACTTCTAAAAACAGATCGTATAGATATTATGCAAATCCATTCTTGTGAATTAGATATCCTGAAGAGAGGTGAAGCTATCAATGCTCTTCAGGATGCTAAGAAAGAAGGGAAAATATTGCATCTAGGTTATAGTGGAGATAATGATGCAGCAGTTTGGGCTGCTGAAAGTAATATTTTTTCTACTATCCAGACGAGTTTTAATCTTGTAGAACAAAAAGCTAGGTACAAATTATTTGAGGTTACTAAGAGAAATAATTTGGGTGTAATAGCAAAAAGGCCTATTGCAAATGGCGCTTGGAGATCTTCTAAAAGTCCTTCTTTATATGCAGATGAATATTTCAGAAGATCAAAAATTCTTGAAAATGAAGGATTATTGAGTGATGAACCTGAGGATAGGATTTTAACTTCTATGGGATTTATATTTAGTTTTGAAGAAATTGATTCAGCTATAATTGGCACTCAAAATCCTGACCATATGTTAGGAAATATTGAAATGTTTTTGAAATCTTTACCTATTTCTGTAAAAACGGTTAATGATTTATGTCAGAGGTATGATAATCTTGGCGTAAATTGGGATCAAAGGACCTGAAATGGAACCTAAAAAAAGAATTTTGACAGGAATTAGGCCTACTGGTGCTCTTCACTTAGGTCATTATGTAGGAGCTCTTGAAACTTGGTTGGAATTTCAAGAAGAGTATGATTGTTTTTTCCTGATAGCAGATTATCAAGCTCTTGGTGATCATTTTTCAGAAATTGACCTGATCACTGATTCTGTAAAACAGGTAACGTTGGATTGGTTATCAGTAGGACTAGATCCTGAAAAATCTACATTTGTTATTCAAAGTTATGTCCCAGAACACGCAGAACTTACTGCACTATTAAGTTTTATTACTCCTCTTGGGATGCTTGAAAGAAATCCAACATTAAAAGGTGAATTGGATCAATTATCTATAGAAAAAAGGACAGTTGGGTTTTTTAATTATCCTATGAGTCAAGTTGCAGATATTTTATTGCCTAGAGCAGATCTTGTTCCTGTAGGAGAAGATCAGGCTCCCCATATTGAGATGACTCGAGAAGTGGCGCGAAAATTTAATAGAATGTTTTCAGATATTTTCCCTGAACCCTCTACTAAAATAGGCAGAGTTCCTAGATTAAAAGGAATAGATGGACAAAATAAAATGAGTAAAAGTAAGGGTAATGTAATTGAATTAAGATTTACAGAAGAACAAGTTAATAAATCTGTAATGTCTATGTACACTGATCCAACTAGATTAAGGGCTACAGATCCAGGTCACGTAGAAGGGAATCCAGTTTTTCAATATCATGATGCTTTTAATACTAACAAAGGACAAGTAGAAGATTTCAAAGAAAGGTATAGGAAAGGAAAAATTGGGGATGTGGAAGTAAAAAAAGTTTTAGCAAAATCAATTAATGATTTCTTAGATCCTATTCGGGAAAAACGTTTATATTTTGAATCGCATCCCAATATAGTTGAAGAAGCTATTATGAATGGAACAAATAGAGCTAGAGATGTAGCTAAAGAAACTATGAAAATGGTTAGATCCGCGATGAAAATTGATTCTTATACATCTACTTGGACATAGATGATGGAAAATTACTTTCCTAGTAAAGATCAATTCTTGGAATTATCAAAAAACTATAATTATATTCCTGTTTATACTGAGTTAGATTCCAATAGTGAAACTCCACTTTCTATTTACAGAAAAATTGTTAAGAATCCATACTCATTTCTTTTGGAATCAGTAGAAGGCGATGAGAGCGTAGCACGATATAGTTTTATAGGTATAAATCCCAAAGAAATCATTAAAACAGGTTCTGAAGAACAAAATGGCGAAGTAGATCCATTAGAGTTATTAGAAAAAGCTATGGAAAACATTAAATTTGCTTCATTAAAAGGTCTTCCTAAATTTCATGGTGGAGCAGTTGGATTCCTTTCTTATGAAACTGTTACTTATATCGAACCTTCAGTTGAAAAAAGTGCTCAATCTTTAACATATACTCCTGAGAGTGTATTTATGATAGGTAGTTCATTAGTAATTTTTGATCATGTAAAACAATCAATAATTATTGTAGTACATGCTGATTTAAGAAATAGTAAGGATTTTGAAGATACTTATAGAAAAACTCTTGAATCAATCTCTGAAATAACAACTGACTTGAAAGAAGATGTGTTTTCAGAAAAGGCACATGATAATTCAGATTTTGAAGATTTTTCTGTAGTTCATATTACTGAAAAAGAGAGATATCAAAAAATGGTTCAAAAAACTAAAGAATTAATTAACCAAGGAGAAATGATTCAAGCGGTATTATCTCAGAAATTAACAAGGAAAGTTAAAGTATCTGCCGTTAATATTTTTCAATCCCTTAGGATTATTAATCCATCTCCGTATATGTTTTTATTAGATCTAGAAGATTTTCATATTATTGGTTCTTCTCCAGAATTATTAGTACAAGTAGTGGATGGCGTAGTTGCAGCTCATCCCATAGCTGGAACTAGACCTAGGGGCAAGAATGAAAAAGAAGATCAAGATTTAGAAAAAGAATTATTAAATGATGAGAAAGAATTAGCTGAACATTTGATGCTTTTAGATTTAGGTCGAAATGATGTGGGAAAAGTTTCATCTCCTGGATCTGTAAAGGTAACTCAACAGATGGAAATAGAAAGATATTCTCATGTAATGCATATTGTTTCTCATGTTACAGGAGACTTGTCTGAAAACTTTAATCCATTTGATGTTTTAAAATCAGCATTTCCAGCAGGAACAGTATCTGGAGCCCCCAAAGTTAGGGCAATGCAATTGATTTCTGAGGGAGAGCAATATCAAAGGGGTCCTTACTCTGGAGCAGTTGGTTATTTTAGTTTTAACGGAAATATGGATACTGCTATAGCTATTAGGACGATAATTTTAAAAGATGGTGTTGCTTACCTGCAAGCTGGAGCAGGAATTGTGTCAGATTCAGTACCTGAAAGGGAATATCAGGAATGTTTACATAAGATGGGTGCATTGATAAAAGCTATAGAACATGCAGAAGAAAATTATTAAACCCAATATCCATAAAGTTTCTATTTCATTAAATGAAATTAGAAAATTAACTAAGAAATATAATTTTGTAGAAATTTCTATTGAATTAGAAAATATAACTTCTAACCCTATTTCTATATATGAAAATATAGCCAATAAGGAAGATCCAGGTTTTATTCTTGATTTTATTAACCCAGGAGAAAAAACTCCTTATGTGAGTTATCTAAGTCATGAAATAATGGAAATCATTGATGTAAATGATGAAGATCCTACTCAAAAGCTCAGGAATTATTTTGATAATATATCAATTTATTTGTCTGATGAAACTAGAGATTTTTCTTTTGGTGCAGTTGGGTATTTTGGATATGAAACATTTAAGTATTTTGAACCATCAGTCGGATTATTAAAAAAAGATCCTAATAATTGCCCTGAAGCTTCATTTATGATTCCTCAATCAATGATTTCGTTTTTCCATAATGAGCAAAAAGTTATTGTCTCAACGATATTGAAGCTAGATGGAAAAGATTTAGAAAAAAATTATTTTAAAGCAACAGATAAATTAAATTCTTTAAGTTTTTTGATCTTGAACAATACAACTTTCAAAGAAGAAGAAAAAATTTTCCAAAATCAAAAGACCACTGATTTTAAACCAAATATTATGAGAAATGATTATATTTCTATGGTTAAGCAAGCTAAAGATCATATACTCAAGGGTGAGCTGATTCAATGTGTTTTATCTCAAAGATTCTTATTGGAAAAAAAATTTCAAGACATAAATGAAGAATTTAAGTTTAATGATTTGAAATTCATAAAATTGTATTCGTATCTAGTAGAAAAAAACCCTTCTGATTATATGTATTATTTTAATTTTGGTAATAATTTTCAAATAATTGGTTCTTCTCCGGAGATGTTCTTAAAAGTTAGAGGAAATAAAGTGATTATTCGTCCTGTAGCTGGAACTACAAGTATTGATAAGAATAAAGATTTTTCAGAAAAATTATTTCATCTCAAAAACAGTGAAAAAGATAATGCAGAACACATTATGTTAGTTGATCTTGCTAGAAATGATTTAGGAAGGGTATGCAAAACTGGCTCGGTTAAGGTGTCCAAATTAATGAATATTGAAACCTATTCTCATGTGGCTCATATAGTTTCTGAAATTGAAGGCATTATCAGACCAGAATTTGATTGTTTTGATGCATTTATTGCATCATTTCCTACTGGAACACTTGTTGGAGCTCCAAAGATTAGAGCAGCACAGTTGATTTCCGAATTAGAACCTGAAGGCAGAGGTCCTTATTGTGGAGCTATAGGATGGTTTGATATAAGAGGAAATATTGATACTGGGACAATAATACGTTCAGTTATAATAAAAGATGAAAAAATCTCCTATAATGGAGGCGGAGGAATAGTATTTGACTCTGACCCTGAGTTAGAATATCAAGAAACCTTAGATAAAACCAAAATTTTTAATGAGTATATTGAATGATATTACTTTTAGATAATTATGATAGTTTTACATATAATCTTTTTCAGTATATTACTGAGTTGGGAGAAGACGTAAAAGTAATTAGGAATGATGAATTAGATATTAAACAATTAAAATCATTAAATCCTGAAAAATTAGTTATATCTCCTGGCCCATCTAAACCTGATAATGCTGGAATTTCGAACAAAGCAATTAGAGAATTTTCGGATAAAATCCCTATATTAGGTGTATGTTTAGGCCATCAATGTATTGGTCAAACTTTTGGTGCAAAAGTTCAATATGCGGGTGAAGTAAAACATGGAAAGACTTCTTTGATTAAACATGATGGATTGGGTATATTTAAAGATATTGAAAATCCAGTTGAAGTTGTAAGATATCACTCTTTAGCGATTCTGCCTGAATCAATTCCTGAAGACTTAAAAGTTTCAGCAATAACAGAAAATGGAGTGATAATGGGTATTAGACATAAGAAATATCCTATAGAAGGAATCCAGTTTCACCCTGAATCAATTTTTACTAAACATGGAAAGAAGTTTTTAAAGAATTTTTTGGAATACTAATTTGTTAATTTTATGAAGATATTAGAATCAATAAAACTTTTATTAAATAATTCAGATCTGTCATTTGATTTATCTAAAGAAGTTATGAATGAAATTATGGAAGGAAAAGTCACTCCTTCTCAATTTGGATCATTTGTTACTGCTTTAAAAATTAAAGGTGAAACACCTGAAGAAATTGCAGGAATGGCTACAGTTATGAGAACTAAATCACTCTCCATATCTACTTCTTCTAGGCTATTGGATACTTGTGGAACAGGAGGAGATAATAAGGGAACATTCAACATTTCAACTGCATCTGCGATAGTATCGTCTTCCTCTGGAGCAAAAGTTGCCAAACATGGTAATCGAGCTATGTCAGGATCAACAGGAAGTGCAGATGTGTTAGAACAATTGGGTGTAAAGATTACTCTTTCTCCTGATTCTGTGAAAACTTGTATTGAGCAAATTGGAATAGGTTTTATTTTTGCTCAATCTTTTCATCCTGCTATGAAATTTGCTGCTCCACTTAGAAAAGAAATAGGTATTCCTACAGTTTTTAATGTATTAGGTCCATTAACTAATCCTGCAAATGCGCAAACTCAGTTAATTGGAGTATCTAACCCTGAATTGGCTCCTAAGGTAGCTGAAGCATTAAAAATTTTAAAAATTAAAAAAGCTTTAGTGGTTCATGGTTACGAAGGAATGGATGAAATAAGTGTTCAAGGAGATACTATTATTTGGGAAGTTACAGTTGATATGGTTAAAAGACGTAAAACTAGGCCTTCTGATTTTAGCCTTTCAGAAGGTAAAAATTCTGATTTAATTGTTTCTTCTACTGAGGAAAGTGCCGAAATAATTAAAAATGTTTTAAAAGGTGAAGGTGCAAAACCAAATGATCGTTCTATTATTTCATCATGTAGAAAAGCTGTGATTATAAATTCTGCAGCTTCTTTAATTGCTTATGGAATTGTAGATAATTTTCAGGAAGCTTCTAATTTAGCTTCAGAGGCCATAGACTCTGGAGCATCTTTGGACAAATTAAATCAGTTGATCAAAATTTCTAATGAATTGGAATAAATTTGAATTAGGCGAAGTACTAATAGATATTTTAAATTCTAAGAAAGATCTTATTGATTTTAAAAAACAGAAACTTCCTTTAAAGAATTTAATAAAAAATATTTCTGAAGAAATCAATTTTGATTTTTCTAAAGCAATTTCAGAAAAACCTAATATTCAAATTATTGCAGAATTAAAAAGATCTTCCGCTTCTGCTGGGAATTTACAATCAAATTTATCAATAGAAGAAATGGCAAAAATTTATTTAAACAATGATTGTGCTGCAATATCTGTACTTACTGAAAAAACTAAATTTTCAGGAGATATTAAAGATTTAAGATCTATAGTTAATTTATCAAAAAAATTTGAAACCCCTATTCTTCAAAAAGATTTTATTTTTGATGAATATCAAGTATATGAAGGAAAAGCGAATGGTGCTTCAGCAATTTTACTTATTTTATCTATTTTAGAGCCTTCTCAATTTAAGAAACTATTTAAATTAATAGAATCTTTAAACATGACTCCTTTGGTAGAAATATTTTCAGAACATGAACTAGATTTGGCTCTAAGTCAAGGTGCGAAAGTGATTGGTATAAACAATAGAGATTTAAAAAAGTTAGAAACTTCATTAAAAGTTTTTGAGAATTTAGCCCCCTTGGTTCCTAAAGATTTAACTTTAATTGCAGAGAGTGGAATTAAGACGGTTGAAGATGTTAAATTGATGGCAGATTTAGGAGCTGACGCTATTTTAATAGGAGAAACTTTACTAAAAGCTGGTGATAAATCAGATCAAATAATAAAAGAAATGTCATCAATTAGAAAAAATGAAAATTAAAATTTGTGGTATTAAAACTGAAAAAGCAGCACTGTACGCTTCTAAAGAAAAAGCTGATTTTATTGGACTTGTATTTGTAAAAGGTGTCAGAAGAGAAATTTCTGTTGATCAAGGAATAAAAATTGTAAATTCTGTTAATAATAATTTAAATGACCCTCCTTCTGTAGTGGGTCTTTTCCAAAATCAATCTCCTTCTTATGTTGAGAACATCGCAAGGAAAAGTAAACTAGATTTTGTTCAGCTTTGTGGAGATAATGATGATTTTTCTAACTTATCTGTTCCTTCTATAAGACAGATAAGAATAAAGCCAGAGTATTCTAAAAAACAAATTCAAGATAAAGTCTTTTCTGCTCTAGATATTCATTCTTTCGTAATTTTGGATTCATATGATAAAGAAAAACCTGGTGGTACAGGAAAAACATTTAATTGGGATAGAATTTTAGAATTTAAGTCTTATGAAAACATTTTTATAGCTGGAGGCTTGAATTCAGAGAATATTTATTCTCTTTTATCTCAATTAAATCTCTGGGGAGTTGATATTTCATCAGGTGTTGAAACTAACGGAGAAAAAGATTTAAAGAAAATATCAACTTTTATTAAAAAAGTCAGAGCTTATAATCAAAGTTAATTCTAGAGATAGTTGATTATTTATCTTTATCAGGCGCTGCAGAAGTTTCTAAATATTTAAAGAAAGGACTTTGAGAAGAAAGAACTAGTGTGTCTTTTCCGGTTAAACTCTTTCTGTAAGCCTCTAAAGATCTTTGAAAATCATATAATTCAGGATTCTTTCCTAAAGCATTAGCAAGAATATCAATTGCTTGTAATTCAGCTTCTCCGACTAATTGGCTTGCAGTTCCTTGAGCATTTTGAAGTATTACAGTAACTTGCTTATCAACTTCTGCTCTAATTTCTGCATCTCTTTGAGAACCTTCAGCTCTCAGACCAGATGCAATTCTTTGTCTCTCAGCCTGCATTCTAGCAAAAACAGAATTTTCTATTGCGTCAGGAAAATCAGTTCTTTTCATTCTCACATCAATAATATCTGCACCAAAAACAGAATTTAATGGGACTCTATATCTTACCTCATAATTTTCGTCTAATGCATTTGGGTTTGCTTGAAGAGCTGAAATTTCTTCTTGAGTTGCATTTCTAGATCTTTCTCCACCAGATTTACTAATTAATGAAATAGAAACAGAAGAATTAAGTATTCCATTGTTTAATTTTGATACATCAGTAAAAGGAATATCATATAAGTTGCTTTGCTTTGTGACTCTATTCATTATTTCTTCTCTAACTTCAGAAATAACTTCTGATTGATCGTCTTGAGCAACTTCTTCTCTAAGCCTAGAATTAACAATATCTCCCAACTTAGTTTCTGCTTGCAATTCACTTCCTATTGCTTGGAAGAATAATAAAGGGTCTACAATACGATATCTAGCATATGCATCAATGACTAGATTTCTTTTGTCCTTGGTTAAAATAGAAGTGGGTGGTGCATCAATTCTTAAGAGTCTTTTATCAAACTTAGTTACAGTATCTATAAATGGAGTTTTAATTCTTATTCCAGGTGTTTTATATGCTACTCTAAACTCTCCAAATCTTGTAATAATAACTGACTCAGTTTCATCAACAATAAATGCAACTTGAGGTACTAAGATAAATGATGCTATAGCTATAATGACAATTGTAAAAATAAGACGTCTCATTATTCTGTAACTCCTTGTTGGTTAGTGCTTGATCCTTCATTTAATGGTAAGAATGGAAGGATTCCTTCAGGATTTGTGATTACAAATTTCTTCATTTTTGAGAATACTTCTTCAATTGTTTCTAAATATAGTCTGGTTCTAGTTACCTCAGGAGATCTATTATAACCTTCTAGTACAGCTTCGAATCCTAAAGCTTCTCCTTGAGCTTTTGCTAATCTTCCTTGTTTAAATGCTTCTGCGGCTTGAATAATTTTTGCAGATTCACCTTCAGCTTTGGGGATTTGTTCTGCCTGGTAAGCCTCAGCTAGGTTAACAATTCTATCTCTATCTTCTCTAGCCCTTACCACATCTTCGAATGCATCTTGAACTTCTGCAGGTGGATTAACATTTTGCAACAAAACCTGTTGAACATCTATTCCAGATTCATAATCGGAAAGAACTCTTCTAACAATTGAAAGAATCTCTTGCTGAACTACTTCTTTTTCTGTAGTTAAAACGTCATCAATTTTTCTAGCACCTACAATTTGTCTAAGAGCAGATTCAATAACATCTCTCAAAGTTTTTCCATCTGGTTGTCCTTCGAGTACTTGTCTTTCTGGTTCTCCAGGATCTCCAACTTTAAATAGATAATTTCTAGGATCACTTATTCTGTATTGAACAACAGCTTGAACTTCAACAATATTTTCATCTCCAGTTATCATTTTAGATTCTACAGGCACTGATTGTATTCCGCCTCCCTGAACACCACTTGATCTAAATCCTAATTCGACTCTTCTTGTTTTAGTTACTGAAATTATATCTCTCCGTCCAATTGGAGAAGGCCAATGCCATCTAAGCCCTTGCTCTCTAATTCCATCAAATTTACCAAAGGTTCTTACTACTGATTGTTCATCTGGATCAACCGTGTATACACCAGATCCAATCCAAAAAAGCGCAATGATTAGAAGTACAAAGAATATGAGTAAAGGAGAGCCTCCTTTGAAACCGGGCAATTTAGGGAATGAACTTTTAATTTTACCAAGAAGTTCATCGATATTTACTTCATTTTCATTCCTTTCAGGAGGACGATAGACTTTATCGTCTCTTAAAGGCACATTTTCTTGTTTTGATGGCATAATTAATAATATATTTTTATTTCTTTTTCTAAGTATAGTTGTTTTTTTTATTATTTGTAGTCATTTATAGTTAAAAATTGCTGATAGCTATCTATATTTTTTAAAATATCAATAAATTCTTTCATGTTTTCAGTATCTTCTTGGATTTTTTTAAGAATTGAAAATACTGGACTTACTGAGGTAGGGCTATCTGTATATGTACCATGAAAAGCAAACCAAGCTTGATTAATTTTCCTAATTAAAATACCTTCATTTTCTAAATTTTTTCTTCTCTCTTCCATATATTTTTCAGCTTTTGATATATTATTGTTTTTAAGTAAAAGATCTACGGTTTCTCTTGTTTCTTTCATGAAGAAGTCATAATCAAAATTTTTATTTGTAGTAGTTGTTAATTCACTATTTTCACAGTAAATTTCATATAATTCGTTAGCACATATTTTTTTAGATATTTCTTTTCCAAAAATATTTGCTAATGTTTCATTTATTTCATTCATTTCATTATTTTTGAATATAGATCTTCCTAGAGGGTAAAAAATTAAATACTGATGCAACCATTCATGAGCTGTTAATTCAAACAATCTTTCAAAATTTGTATTTGGTTTTATCATACTTGGATAACTTGCTAGACCTCCTATTTCCAAGATCACCGCAGAAAGATTTTCTTCATCTAGAATTTTTTGTTCGATGATATTTTTTCTAGAATTTTTCATACTTGAATCTAACAAAATTTCTTTTTCGCGTGAAATTAAATTTCTAGGAGAAGTAACTAATAATAAAGGAGGGTCGAATATTTTTATTGATACTGGTGGAAAAACGAATCCTTTGGTATCTATTCCTTCAGCTTTAATTTGATTTCTTACGATTTTTTGAATGTCTTTTTCTATTTTTAAAAGAATTGAATTTCTTTTTTTTCTTAAAGTAGTTAACTCTTTTTCTAATTGTTCTATATTTTTCTGTTTTGATCTAACAGTAGAAGTAGGTTCTTTTTCAAGAGCGTAGATTTTTTTTGTTAGGCTTTTGAATTGAATAAGTGAGTTTTTTGCATATTCTTTATTGTCTTTAGAAAAAATACTTTTGAACGAATAAATATACTTACTTCCAATTGTTGTAATTTCATATTTTAGTATGCTGAAAACTTCTTTTTCTTTTAGACTTTTATCAAAAATATCATTTTTACAACCGGACAGTACGAAAATTATCGAGATTAAAATAATTAAGTTTAAATATTTTTTTTTCATATTTATTTCTTTGGGAAGATTTTTTAAGTATTAAATTAAACCTTTTAGGTTAAGGTAAAAATTAATGCGTGCATTTTTTTTATTTATCAATAATAATGTTTCAAAGTATTTTTTAATAACAAATGTAGAAAAATAAGAATTTATTGGAGATGTCATTGAAAGTTTTCGACACAAAAAATATTAGAAATATTGTGCTAACTGGTCATTCTGGTTCTGGAAAAACTTCGCTTGCAGAGTCTATGTTTTTTAAAACTGAGGGTACGAGCAGATTAGGTAGTGTAGATAATGGGACTAGTAATTCTGATTTCGAGCCTGAAGAACAAAAAAGAAAATCTAGTATCCAAAATGCTATTCTTCCATGTGTCTTTCAAGATACTAAAATTAATGTTATAGATTCACCAGGATACTTCGACTTTAGGTCTGAAATGATTTCAGCAGTTTCAGTAGCGGATTTAGCAATCATTGTAATTTCAGCTACCTCGGGAATTGAAGTAGGCACAAATCAAGCTTGGGACATTTGTGAAAAAGCTTCTATCCCTAGGATTATCGTAGTCAACAAACTTGATAGAGAGAATACTAATTATGTCGATATAGTTAATGAGATACAGTCAAATTGGGGAAGAAAATGTTTACCTATTCAAACTATAGATGGAAATGATTCTTCTTTCTCTAAAACAATTTCTTTAATTTCTCCTGATTCAACTGATGTTCCTGATAAATGGAAGGAAAATTTTGATGAGAGTTTAGCTGAATCTGATGATTCATTGATAGAAAAATATTTAGAAGGTGAAGAATTACTTGCAGATGAATTGAAAGCTGCTATTTCTAATAGTGTAGGAAATTCTTCTATTTTTCCTATAGTTTTTTGTTCAGCTCAAAATGAAATTGGTGTAATTGATTTATTAAATATTATTAGAGATGCAGTTCCTGACCCATTATTTAATAATGATAAAATTGAAGGCCAATCTAATTTTGTTTTTAAAACAAGCGCAGATCCATTTGTTGGAAAACTTACTTATGTAAAAGTTAATGGTGATTCTATGAAATCTGATAATCAGGTTTGGAACATTAATAAAAATTCTGGAGAAAGATTTGGTCAATTATTTGTCCCTTCTGGAAAAGAACAACTCCCTATAGATTCACTTTCTACAGGAGATATTGGTGTAATTAGTAAACTTTCTGAAACTCAAACATATGATACCTTAGGGGACAAAGAAAAAACTGAAGCAATAAAATCTCCCGAATTACCTGAACCTAGTTTTAGTTTAGCAGTTTCACCTAAAAATCAAGCTGACACAGATAAAATGTCTATGGCTCTTTCTAGATTGGAAGAAGAAGATCCTACTATGGAAATAGAGAGAGTATCTGAAACATCAGAAACTCTTTTAAAAGGACTAGGGGATCTTCATGTAGAGATGGCAATAGAGAGAACGGCAAGAAAATTTGGCGTTTCTTTAACTACAGCTTTACCTAAAATTCCATATAAAGAGACTATCACTTCAAAATCTACAGCTGATTACAAACATAAAAAACAGAGTGGTGGGGCTGGTCAATATGGTCATGTAATTTTAGAAATCAAGCCTCTTGAAAGAAGTGGTGGAATTAATTTTTCTAGTAGTGTAACTGGTGGAAATGTTCCTAAAGAATATATTCCTGCAGTAGAAAAAGGTGTAGTAAAAGCTGCGAGCAAGGGAATAATTGCTGGATTTCCAGTAGTAGATGTTGAAATTAATTTACTAGATGGAAGTTCTCATTCAGTAGATTCTTCGGGTATGGCATTTGAAATTGCTGGTTCAATGGGTTTTAGAGACGCATTGAAAAAAGCTAATTCGATATTATTAGAACCTGTGATGAATTTTTCTATTTTAGTTCCTGATAAATTTACAGGTGATTTGATAAGTGACTTAAATACTAAGAGAGGTAAAATCCAAGGGATGATTCCTCAAGGTAATTCAGGTAACACTTTAATTGAAGCTGATATTCCTATGGGAACTACACAGAGTTTCGCTTCAGATTTGAAGTCAATTACTCAATCTATGGGTACTTTCTCTTCTAAATTTAGTTATTATGATCAAGTGCCTTTTCAGGAAGCTGAGAAGATCTCTTCAAGTTTATCAGAAGAGTGATTATTTTATATATTTCTTACTACCCTAAAACCCATATTTGCTGTGCTTGAGTCAGTTGTATTTGAGGATCTGGCTGCGACTCTATATCTATTACAATAAGATTCATGGCATAAAAAGGAACCACCTTTAATAACTTTAGTATCTCCTTTTATAGGTGGGCCTGAATTATTTTCATTATGATATCTTGTGAACCAATCTGCAGTCCATTCCCATACATTACCTATAACATTATAAATGCCAAAATCATTAGGTTTAAATGATTTTGCAGGTGCTGTGGTAAAGTATCCATCACTACATTCATTTTTTGATGGAAATGTGCCTTGCCAAATGTTGCACATATGTTCTCCATCAACCACTAATTCATTTCCCCATGGATACAAGGCTTGTTCTAACCCACCTCTTGCTGCAAATTCCCATTCTATTTCAGATGGTAATCTGGTTCCAGACCATCGACAATAAGCATTTGCATCGTTCCAGGAAATATGAACTACAGGATGACTCATTTTTTTTTCTATATTTGATTTAGGACCTTCTGGATAATTCCAAGATGCTCCATCAACTCGACACCACCATTCAGAACCTTGAATCCAATAATTAACTTTTATTTTATTTTCATCACTTAAAGCTGGAAAAAAGCAAAATGACCATCCAAATTTCTCAGCATCTGTAACGTATCCAGTATCCTGAATGAATTTTGAAAAATCTTCATTAGTAACTGATGTTTCCGAAATTGAGAATTTTTTAAATTTCACTTTTCTTACAGGACCTTCTCCATCAGCAGCAAAACTCTTAATGTAATCAGTTCCCATTAAAAAATGACCACCATTTAAGTCAATCATCTTTCCATTTAAGTTTATTTTTGGAAGAGTGGTTTTAAAATTAACAGATCTATTAATATTACCTTTTACTGATTTTTTGGGTGAACAACATGTAGAATTTTCTTGAGACATGAAAAAACCTTAATTAAATTAAAAATATTTTCTTTTATTATAATCAAATATTAATCATGAATGATACAGAGTATTAATGAAAAAACTCGAACTTGCAATTAAAAGAATAGGTGCTCAATTAACCTCAGAAAAGTTAGAAAAGCTAAGAAAGTTTGGTGATTTGATTGAAAAAAATAATCAATCTCAGAATTTAACTGGTCACAAGTCTTGGAATGAAATCAGAGATAATCTTTTTATTAGATCATTTTCAATTTATGAAATTTTAGGAAAATTGAAATTAAAGAACTCTAAAATTATTGATGTGGGCACTGGTTCAGGAATTCCTGGCCTTTTGATAAAAATTTTAAATCCTGAAACCAATATTCATCTTTTGGATTCGAATAAAAAGAAAGTAGATTTTTTAAGAAAAGTTGTATCTGAATTAGATATTACTGATATTCAGATATTGCATTCTAGAGCTGAAAAAGAAGGTAGGAATCCTGTTTTTAGAGAAGTATTTGATGTTGTTGTTTCAAGGGGAGTCGCAAAACTAAATCAATTAGCAGAATTGACTATACCTTTTTGTAAATTACAAGGTCTAGTTATTTGTTTGAAAGGTAATAATATAGACCAAGAATTAAAATCTTCAGAGTTTGCATCTAAAATCTTGGGTGCTGAAAATGTAGATGTTATTTCAGCAGAATATCAAGAAAATCAATTACCAGATAAATTGATAGTATGGAAAAAAAACAAAAACACTCCTCTAAAATTTCCTAGGAGAGATGGCATGCCCAAAAAATCTCCTTTAATAAAAAAATCAATATGATATGAATTTAAAAAATTTTAATCTTTCATCAAATAAAAAATTTCTAATTTCATCTTTTATTATAGGTGTAATTATAATTTTTCTAGTTATTCGTTTGTCTAATGTTGATTTTGAAGAATTTGTGAGTCAAATAACAAAGAGTGATTTCAAGTTATTGGGTTTGGCGATAATTATTTATTATTTAGGGTTTTTACCTAGAGGATTCAGGTTTTTACTAATGACTGATCTTCATTTCAAGAATAAAAATCTATCAAGAAATTTCTTGAAATCTTCTATTTTTTTGCTTATAGGGTGGTTTGTAAATTCTGTAACACTTCTAAGGGCAGGTGATTTATATAGAATTTGGCTGTTTGCTAAAGAATTCAAATTAAAATTTGTAGATTTATTTGGTTTTCTTCTAGCAGAACGTTTTCAGGACTTAATTATCATTAATCTAATATTGTTTTCGGTATTTATCCTTGCTTTTTCAGAACCTCAATTTCCTTTTTGGGTTGCTTTGACATGTTTTGGCATATCTTTGATTTTGATGATCACATTAATTATAGGAGTCACAACATCTAGATTAATTAAATATCTTCCTTTAGAAAAAAAGCTAGATTCTTCATCTTTTAGAAATAGTTTTTACAAACCTTTAAAGTCTAAGAATTTAATCTTTCAATTAATATGTGGATTATTGGCTTGGAGTACAGAAATATTAAGATTATCTCTTGTATTAATGGCTTTGAATATTGAATTATCTTTTCCTTTAGTAATTCTAATTACTATTTTGGGTACTATACTGACAATTGTTCCACTTCCAGGGGGATTAGGAATAGTAGAAGGAGGATTAATTGGAGTATTCATTCTGTTGGGCTTTGATTCTACAACTGCCCTGACAATTACTATAGTTGACAGAAGTATTACTTGGCTTAGTATTTTATTTACTGGCTCTATTGCTTTTATTTTTTGGAATAGTATTCAAAAAACTACAATAAATAGTTTTTCCCCTTATCTAAAAAGCGATAAAGAATTTGAAAACTAAAAAAAGGGGCTGTAGCTCAGTTGGGAGAGCGCCTGAATGGCATAAAGATTTTAGGTGTCAGTAATGAAAGCAATTAAATCAGGTTATATTAATATTAAAATTGAGTATGT
>CAYSUW010000013.1:0-39862 GCA_964434385.1 uncultured Dehalococcoidales bacterium
GCTGAGATTATTTACCCACTAGATCTATAAGATCATTACATAGCTTAAATGCTTCATTGGAATCTTCACCCTCACAAAGCATTATTACATTATTGAAAATCATGTAGTCTGCATATCTTGCAAGCCGAGGCTTCTTTGCAGCAGCAGCTAAACCAGTTTCTGATTGTGTAGAAACTACTTGTGAAGAAGCTTTTCTTTCTGCGAGACCCACTCTCCACATTGTTTCTTTTCTTCCTAATACAGCATCTTCTCCTGTTGCATCCTCAGCAAAAGGAGTCCCATCTGATACAGCAGTGGAGTGATCAGGGTAAAACCTCAGTTCATAATACACATCACTGTCTTCATCAGGTCCCCAGTATCCGTACCATGCTTCTGTAGCTCCTGTTAATTTTGATATGTTATATTCCTTATATTCGTTGAATCCTGCATCAAAAAAATCCTTAGAAGTGTAGATATTTCCATTGTCACGAACTTGCTCATAAACAATCTCTTCAACAACAGGTTCAGGAATAATGGTCGGTTCTATATCAGACGAACAGGTTGAGAATATGATGATAACCACTAATGGAAGTAAAACTTTTTTCATAACTCCTACATCTTATCTAATCCATTAGTAATGTGGAATTTGAGGGAATTATAGGGGTGTTGTGTGCGAGTGTAATTTGAGAACTTCTTATCTTTTGATACTTAATGAGGCTAAAATAACAAATAAAGATGCAAATACGCTAAGAATTAATATTTCCTCCCCTACCACTGTAAGATTAGAACCTTGAATCATTATGGATCTTAGTCCGTTTACTGCATAAGTCAAGGGTAGTATTTTTGATACATATTGCAAAATGTTGGGTAAATTTTCAACAGGTTGGATAACACCGCATAAAAAAATTTGAGGAACAATAAATAAAGGGAGAAATTGCATTACTTGAAATTCATTTTTAGCAAAGGTAGATACGAACACCCCAAAATTGACTGCAACAAGTGAGAGAAGTATCACTACTAAGAACATATGCCATATTTCTCCTTGATTGATTATATCAAGTACGAATATGCTAAAGGAAATAATAATACTTGACTGGATAAGTGCAAATAAAAAGAAGCTTAGAGAGTAACCAAGTATAATATCTATACGCCTTATAGGAGTAGTAAGTAGCCTATCTAATGTGCCTTCAGATCTTTCACGTAAAAAGCTTATTCCTGTCAAAATAAAAGTAAAAAATAATACAAATGTACAAATAAGTGCCGGGCCAACAAAGTTTAAAAGTTCTTGATTTTTATTAAAACTAACTCCTACTAAAGCCATAACGATAAGTGGAACAGCAAAAATCATCGCAACAGATCTACGATCTCTCAGGATTTGTTTAATGATTCTTTTTGTAATACCAAATGTTCTAGCTAAGATCATCGCCTAATTCCTTTGCATTAAAATAAAGAAAAGAATCCTCAAGCGTAGCATTAGGATTTCCCGTTGCAGATATCAGAGCTTTAGGCGTATCTTCTGCAATAATACGTCCACTCTTTAGAAAAATCAGACGATCACAATGCAACGCATCATCCATAGTATGACTACTAATAAACAAAGTGATCCCTTTATCAGTGAGTTTTCTAAAATATTTCCAAAAAGATACTCGTATATCAGGGTCTAATCCTACGGTAGGTTCATCTAGCAATAAAAATTCAGGTTTATGTACTAATACGCATGCAAGGCTAACTCTTCTCTCCATTCCTCCACTTAAAGTAGAAATGGCATCATTTTTACGGTCCCATAAATCAACAGTTTTTAGAGCGGAATTTACTGCCTCAGAACGTTGTGATTTTTTCTGGATCCCATACATACGAGCAAAAAAATCAACATTATCAAAAACTGTTAAATCGTTATAAAGAGCATTCTGCTGAGGCATATATCCTATTTTTGATCGAATAGTATTTGTTAAATCATTATCAAAAAGTTTTATATTTCCTTTTTTAGCTTTTTCTAATCCAGAAATTAGTTTCATTATGGTTGTTTTCCCACTACCATTACCTCCCAAAAGACCTAAACTAATTCCTTTGGGAATTATTAGAGAAAAATCTTCAAATATAGATCTCTTACCGTAACTAAAAGCTATATTATTAATTTCAACAGTTATATTATTTTCTACTGATTGGGACAAATTATTTTCCTGTACATAAATCATATAATATTTTTCATACTTGCGTAATTTTATCTTATTCAGATATTTATTTGGAATTGATTGAGTGCCGATAGGCATTGGGGGGCATATGTAAATATATATGTGGGCGAGTGCTGAGGTTATCTACTGACTAGATCTATAAGATCATTACATAACTTAAATGCTTCTTTCGAGTCTTCACCTTCACAAAGCATTATTACATTATTGAAAATCATGTAGTCTGCATATTTTGCGGTTACTTTTTCTTCAAGTATTTTTTTATTACCACTTCGTGCGTGAAAATTTCCAGAAATTTTCCTTTCAGCTAAACCTACTCTCCACATAGTATCTTTTCTACCTAAATTAGCATCTTCTCCCGTAGCATCTTTAGCAAAAGGAGTTCCATCTGATACAGCTGTGGAATGATCAGGGTAAAATCTTAATTCATAATATTTTACTGATTGGAAATCATCCATATTCTCTCCCCAGTACCCGTACCATGCTTCAGTAGCTCCAGTAAGTTTTGATACGTTATATTCCTTGTATTCTTCAAATCCAGCATCAAAAAAATCCTTGGATGTATATATTTTTTCATTATCTATTATTTGTTCCAAAACTTCTTCAACAACAGATTCGGGAGTAGGCGTTGATATTACCTCGGCAGAGCAGGCTGATGTAATTATGATAGCTAGTGTTATCAGGGGTATTTTTTCATAAATTTTATCTTATATGAAATTTGAATTAATTTTCTTTAAGAAGATCTTGAGCCCAATAATATTGGCTAGAAGTATGAACTAAATTCTTAGGATTGTTATCAAATACTTGCCTTAATGTAGTTTTTTCGATAAGTCTTTTTGGACCTGGAGCATCCCAGTTCACTCGTGACCTTGCTTCATCTTCGCTAGAAAAACTTATGATTTGCCCCTCATTATCTCTTATAGACCATAATTCCGTATTTGGTGATACTGTATAATCACTTACTGTTTTAATGAAAGGTTCTATTCTTTCTCGTGTAGATCCATGATCCTCAAGGAATTTTACAATTTGATTTCGGAAATCCTCACTCACATCCGAATAATTATCTATGATATTGTTTTCTTGTCCAGGGTCATTTTCCAAATCATACAATTCTGATTGTTCACCTATTGGAGAACAAATGTAAGCCCATTTATCTGTAGTCAGTGTAATGGGATCTACTGATCTAGAAGATGTAGCCCAACCATCGAACAAAAATCCACTTGATAAGGGAGTGTTATCTTTCTCCATAGGAGGAAATCGAGACGAAATAGCTATATTACGAATTGCCTTGACATCTTTATCGTTTACCAAAGGCCACAAAGATTTCCCTTCATAATTCTCGGTTTCCGGTAAATCCAAAAATTCAATTATAGTTGGCAAGAGATCTGGTGGTTGTACTAAACCGTTTACATGAGACCCTGCCCCCAAACCATCAGGGTGACGGATAATTAAAGGAATACGGGTAGTCTCTTCGTATAAACGCCCTAGCTCTCCTGCTGGTTTACCCTGCAAATCATGTTCACCAAAAAGATGCCCATGGTCTGTTGTCCAAATAATTAAAGTATCCTTTAGTAATCCTAGTTTCTCTATAGTAGCAAACAATTTGCCGACCCACCTATCCACTAGAGTTACTTTTCCAGCATATAATGCTTGTACCGATTCGAGCTCTTGTTGAGTCATATAATTTGATCGACCATAAACAGGATAGATTATACGATCTCCTGTGTATTCTGGGTTTTTATAAAGATTCCAATCATTATCGGGTGGATCAAATGGTTCATGAGGATCCCACATATCAACCCACAACATGAATTTATCCAAATTAGCATTAGTCTCAAGCCATTCTATTGAAGCTTTGATAGAACGAGCTACAGGATATTCTTCTTCATTATGACGATTAGCTTGATTCCTAATATAGTTAACCAGATTTTGAGGTCGGAAAATCTTATGCGCCTCAGCAGGTAGCCTAAGAGATATAGAAGGGTCTGTAATAAATGGATCAGAGTGCTGACCTCTAATCCACCAAAAAGCTGAATAACCTTTGGTATAATTGAATTCATGCATTTCTAGCATAGGAGTGTCATGGATGAGCATACTAGTAAACCCATATTTCCCTAATATCTCAGCAACAGTAACGTCTTTCTGATCCAAAGGCTGCCATCCTCTAAAAGGAAATCCGAATCTTCCTGTATTCATGTCCCATCTGTTGGGGACAGTAGGATATGAGGCAATATAAGCTTGATCAAAAATGATAGATTCTTGGGCAAATTTATCTAAATTGGGAGTATGTATCCAATTATTACCATAACATCCTAAATGATCTCGACGGAAGCTATCATTTACTATGACAATTACATTCATTATTATCCTTTTTTCATATATATACCTACATATTATCTAATTTATATATTTATGTGGAAATAAGTATCGCCGTCAGGTGTTGAGCGGTATATGTAAATATATATGTGGGTGTCGAGTACTAAGAATTATTTTTATATTTTCACAAAATCGTATTCATTCTCCAAATGCGATTGAGGACTATTAATTACATTTTTAATCAAAAAAAAACAAAATTCCTTATAATGCCTTTATGAAAAAAATTAATTTTATGGATACTTCTTTTCGAGATGGGTTTCAGTCATGTTATGGAGCTAGAGTCAAAACAGAGGATTTTACACCAATATTAAAAGCTGCTGTTGAAGTAGGTAATAATAATTTTGAAATTGGTGGTGGAGCAAGATTTCAAAGTCTTTATTTTTATTGCCAAGAAGATGCTTTTGATATGATGGATAAATCTCGAGAAATTGTAGGGAAAGATATAAATTTACAAACTTTAGCAAGAGGTACAAACGTTGTAGGATTAGAATCTCAATCGAGAGATATAATTGATCTTCATGCAAAATTATTTAAAAAACATGGTATTTCTACTATAAGAAATTTTGATGCCCTTATGGACATTAGAAATTTATCTTATTCAGGTGAATGTATTACTAATGCAGGGCTAAATCATCAAATTGTTATTGCACTGATGGGATTACCACCAAGTTTAAATGAGAAATATTTTCATTCTGCAGATTTCTATACTGAAAAAATAAATGAAATATTAAAAGCTGATATTCCATTTGATAGTTTAGCGTTTAAGGACGCATCAGGAACTACACCTCCATCCATTGTTTATGATTGTGTAAAAAATGCTAGGAAATTATTACCCAAAGAAACAATGATTCAATTCCACACCCATGACACAGCAGGTATGGCTATCTCAAGTAATATGGCAGCAATAGAAGCTGGAGCAGATATGATCGATTTAGCAATGGCACCTGTAAGTGGAGGAACTTCTCAAACAGATATTTTAACTATGTGGCAGGCATTGAGAGGTACTGAATACACCTTGGATATAGATGAAGAAAAAATTTTGGAAGTAGAAAAAATTTTTATAGAACAAATGAAAAAATATTATCTTCCACCAGAAGCAACAGAAGTTAACCCTGTAATTCCTTTTTCCCCTATGCCAGGAGGAGCTCTTACAGCAAACACACAAATGATGCGAGATAATGGAACTCTAGATCTTTTTGGTAAGGTTATTGAAAATATGAGAGAAGTTGTAGCAAAAGGTGGGTTTGGAACCTCTGTTACTCCTGTTTCTCAATTTTATTTTCAACAAGCTTTTATTAATACTATGGAAGAAAAATGGTCAAAAATTTCTGAAAATTATGGAAAAATGATTCTTGGTTATTTTGGTAAAACTCCTACAGACCCAGACCCTGAAATTATGAAAATTGCATCAGAGCAGTTGTCTTTAAAACTCACTAAAGAAGATGTTCATGACTTAAATGATGAAAACCCTAATTTAGGCATTGAATATAATAAAAAATTGCTTGAGGAAAAGAATTTAGAAATCACAGATGAGAATATTTTTATATCTGCTACTTGTGGAGATAAAGGATTAGCTTTCTTAGAAGGTAAAAGTGAACTGGGTGTAAGATATACTAAAGATATGGAAAAAGTCAAAGTTGATACAAATTCTTCAGAAGATAAAAGTGTTAGCAAAAAATCTTCTAAGGCAACTGTATCCATTGATGGCAATGTATATGAAGTAACAATCTATTCAAAATAATGATTTTTTTATAACCAAATATAAATTTTTACCAATCAGCTGAATCTCTCCAAGAATATTTTGGCTCCCAACCTAATATTTCTTTAGCTTTTGTAATATCTAATAGTGTTCCGAATTCTTCAATTTCTTTTTTATAAGCGACATTGGGAAATAATTCACTAGTTGCATCTTTACTAGGGATGTCCAGGATTGTGTCTTTTCCATTGATGAAGAATGCTTCATGTCCTGTCCAATTCCCTTCTATGCTCATTACACATGCTGACGCAGCATCTCTTCTATCAGTCCATGCCCAGAATCCAGCTGCGGCATGTCCAGTCATATTTTTTTTGTTTCCATTTTTTAGGAATTCTTTTGACATTTTTTCATCCCATAATGCATGAAATCTCATACTTGAAATTTGTACAGTTCTTTTTCTTGCGAAGGATTCTGCCATTTCTTCTCCAAGCCATTTGGTTAAACTATAAACGTCCTTATTTCTTGTAGGATGATTTTCATCAATTGGAAAGTATTTAGGTGCTATTGGGGATTCTCCCCAAAGAGTAGCAGGCCATCCTGCACCTAAAGCATTTACTGAAGAGGCTAGTACTATTTTTCCTATTCCTTTCTCTTCTGCGGCTTGCAATACATTAAAAGTAGAAAGCATATTTACTCGGAAAATTTCTTCATTGGGAATTACTCCTGGAGAAGGAATAGCAGCTAGATGTATTATTGCTTCACATTCTTCAGTTGCAAAAATTGTTTCTCCGTAGTCAGTGAAATTTATTTTCTTAAATTTTACTTTTGAGTTTTCTAAGTTTTGATGTGATTCTATTAAATCTCCATTCACAACTTGATGATTTCTTTTAACAAGTTCTTTTATTACGTATTTTCCTGCTCTTCCACTTCCTCCAGTAACTAGTACTTTCATTATTTGCTCCTTAAATTTCTCTTCGAATAATCATGATATATTTCTTATAATTTTTTTTCCAAGAATAAATCCCAAAATCACAATGAATAATCCTGATAACCCAAAAGTAATGGATAGACCTATAGATTTTGCTAATAACCCAGCAGTTATTGATCCAACAGCACTTGCGCACCAGATTAGTTGATGCATACTCATTACTCTTCCTCTATACATATCATTAGTTAAATTTTGAGTTAAAGTTGTACTTAAAGTACTATAAAGTGTTTTTGAACCACCTAAGATTACAGTTACAAGTATTCCTATTAAAATAGATGAAGTAATTGAAAGAAATAGTAGAGAAATACCTAAAAATATAGCTGAAAACATGTAATAATTTTGAATTTTAATTCTTGTACCCTGAAGTATTAGAAAAAATGTTGCTATTAATCCTCCTAAACCTGCACCAAGTAATAGATTACTGTAAGCTTTAATTCCTTGTTCACTTATACTTTCAGAATACTTAGGCAATAAAGTATCAAAACTTGATGAAAATAGTGTTAAAAGTATTCCTAGAAGAATTACATACTTTATTGTTTTACTCTTTATTACATATGAAAAACCATCTTTTAGATTAGAAAATATATTTTCTTTTTGTTTCTTAGCTTTATGTAAAGATGAGTTCATTTTTAATAAACATAAAAGTGTGAACAGATAACATAATCCTATTAAATAAAAGATTCCTTCTATTCCCATAATATTGTTAATAGGAGCAAAGATCATAGGTCCTAATATAGAAGAAATCCCAAATACAATTGAATACATAGCTATGGCACTAGATAAAAGATTTGGTTTTACTAATGCAGGTAGCATTGCTGATCTTGATGGCAGATCAAAAGATAAAAAAATTCCAGTAATTACAGATATTAACAAAAGTATCCAAGGATTCATGAGTTCCATTGAAATTATTAATCCTGTAATTATTGCTAGAAAAGAGAATATTCCCCTAGTAATTCTGATATTAATTAATCTGTTAACTCTATCAGCTAATACTCCTCCAAAAAATGAAAGAAAAATCATAGGTGATAATGTGCTGAATCCAACTAATCCTACCATTATTGTAGATTCTGTAAGGTCGTGCATTAGCCATAGTCTTCCATATCCCAAAGACCACATTCCTACATTTGAAAATGCCGCTGCTAACCAAAAGTACCTGTATTCTTTGGATTCAAAAGCCTTTAATCCTGTTTCAGATGATAAAAATTCTTTTAGTTTTATTAACAAAATATAAAAAGGTGCCGCAGGGCGGAATCGAACCGCCGACACATGGATTTTCAGTCCATTGCTCTACCGACTGAGCTACCGCGGCAAATTAAATGATTTAAGGAGTTTACTACATTTTTGTAATATCTAGTGTAAACTCAAAATATTAATGAATCTTATAAATTAAAAAGTAATATTTCAAATGAAAATTTTTTTAATTACCTCTCCTAAACCAAGACTTGGAAAAACTTCTTTGTTATCAGGTTTGTCAAAAGTTTTGATAGATAAAGGGAAAAAAGTGAAGATTATAAATTCTATTTTTTCAAATTCAAATAACAATGTTTTGAATTCTGAAATATTCCCCAAAAACGTTGTAGAATCTGGAATTTTGAATAAAAATGGTTCAATAGTTGATTCTAATGATTTTCAGAAAATCAGAGACTTAGTAGATTCTTTTAAAGATACTTCTGATTACTGTTTTGTGGAATCGAATTTAGATTCTAATGAATCTAATAACGATCTTTCAAAAACTTTGAATAGTGAGTCAATATTAATTATCGATTATTCAAATAAAATTAAATCCCAGATAAAAGACCACAAAGAAAATATATTTGGAATAATTATTAATAATGTACCTAAATTCAGAATGAATAAAATAGATAATGATTTGCTAGATTCATTAAGTCAGGATGGTTTTAATGTGATAGGCACAATTCCTGAAGATAGATGTTTACTCTCATGTACAGTTGAACAACTTTGTGAGCATATTGAGGGGAAATTTATTCATAAAACATCCAATATTGATTCTTTAGTAGAGAATATTCTAATTGGAGGGATGGTTTTAGATTGGAGTGTTCATTACTTCAGTTCTTTGATTAATGTAGCTGCAATAATAAGAGGAGATAGACCAGATCTTCAGTTAGGAGCCTTACAATCAGGAAAGGTAAAAGTTTTAATTTTAACACAGGGTATTGAACCAATAGAATACGTGTATTATGAAGCTCAGAAACTAAATATTCCAATAATCTTATCTGATAAAAATACTAAAGAAACGGTAAGTTTGCTTGAAAATCTTTATGGAACATCTAATTTCAATCATCCTGAAAAATTAAAAAGGATTTCTGATTTAGTTTCTACAAATTGTAATATGCAATTATTTTAATTTCTCAATTACATTTTACCGTGTAATTACCTTTTTTCAGGTTACACGTTAAAGATATCCGATAAAGGAACATGGAAATTTTACTTAGAAATTTAAGTTTAAATATAAAGGGATAATTGTTGGAAACAGAAAAATTTAATGATTTAACAAAGACACAATTTGAAGCAGTAAATCATACTGAGGGTCCGGTTTTAGTTGTTGCGGGGCCAGGAAGTGGAAAAACTAGAGTCTTAGCTTATAGAATTTACAATCTTATAAAGAATCATCAAGTTTCAACTGAGAATTTATTAGCTGTAACTTTTACTAACAAAGCTGCTCAAGAGATGAGGGAAAGATGTGAAAATTTGTTGAAAGGATTTTCAAAATTAAATATTTATACTTTCCATAGTTTAAGTGCATTTCTTTTAAGATCTTATGGATCAAAGATTGGAATAGAACCAACTTTTTCTATATATGATTCAGATGATCAATTAAGACTAGTAAAAAGAATCCTAAAAAATCTCAATAGAGATCCTAAACTTTTACCTTTTAAAATAAATACTTTGATTTCAGAGATATCATTAGCGAAGAATTTAAAACTTTCACCAACTCAATATATTAATAAATTTGGAGATCAGAATTCTTCAATAGGTTTTAATCAAAATGTTTTTGAAATGTATCAACATTATGAAAACGAATTAATACAGTCAAATGCATTGGATTTTGATGATCTTCTATTAAAGACTGTTACTCTCTTACAGAATGATGAAGAAACAAGAATGATGTGTGAGGAACAATTTAAATATTTATTAGTAGATGAATTTCAAGATACTAATAAGTTACAATTTGAGATTTCTACATCTTTAACCAAAGAAAATAAGAATTTATTTGTGGTAGGTGATCCTGATCAATCAATATATTCATGGAGACACGCTGATCCGAATAATGTAATTGATTTTAATAATTTTTTTAAAAATTCTAAAATCATTAAGTTAGATCAAAACTATCGTTCTACGAAATCTATTTTATCAGCAGCAGATTCTTTGATTGCTAATAATAGTATGAGATTTGATAGAGAATTATGGACTGATAATCCGGATGGTTCTTTAGTAGAAATAGTCACTTGCCAAAATCCTCCTAATGAGGCGGCTTTTGTTTCAGAACAAGTGGTAAAACTCTTGTCTGAAGGTTTCTCTAAAGAACAGATTGCTGTGATGTATAGAGTTAATGCTCAGTCACGTAATATAGAAGATCATTTTCAGAAATTAAAAATTCCTCATAGATTGATAGGAGCTACTAGTTTTAGAGAAAGAAGAGAAATCAAAGATATCCTCGCATATATGTCTGTACTTATTAACCCCAAAGATGAAATCTCTTTACTAAGAATTATTAATACTCCTAGGAGAGGGATTACTGATAGAACCTTTAATTATCTGAAGCAGATTTTATTAAAAGAACAGAAATACAATTCTGTCTTAGAAGTAATATTGGATCACAAGTCTTCTGTTATAGATGGGTTGCCATCAAGGGCTATTAAATCAATTCAGAAATTTTCAGAAATACTTTCTGACTTGTTGCCTCAAGTAAATAATCAGAATCCCTATATCTTAATTTCTAATATTTTAGATAAAATTAAATATAAAGAATATATCGAGGCTGATACTGATTGGGAAAATAGATGGCGTAATATTGAAGAGTTGAAAATAAAAGCTAAAGAAATAATAGATCCTAACTTGGATTGTTTACAAAACTCTCTAGAATTTCTAAGTAGATTTTCCTTAATATCTAAAACAGATGATCTAGATAATGAAATTGGTGTAAAAGAAGATGATAAACAAGAAAAAGTGACATTAATTACTTTACATCAGGCAAAAGGACTTGAATTCGATGTTGTTTTCATACTAGGTCTTGAACAAGGCATTCTTCCACATGTAAGATCATTCGATGATCCTTCACAAATGGAAGAAGAAAGAAGATTATGCTACGTAGGAATTACTAGGGCAAAAAAACGTCTTTATCTTTCTAAATGTTTGCAACGAATACCATGGAGTGAAATGGGGAAACAACAATTCCCTCAATCCCAGGTTTCATCCCAATTTATTTCAGAAATACCTGATCAAGTTTCTAGTCAAAAATCTTTTAGAGTATCAGGAAATTTTTCTAGGTTTACTAAAAGTTCTGTGAAACAAAATTTTGATGTTTTGGATAAAAAAATCAATCCACAACATGTTAATCAGGATAATAATTTATTTCATCCTTCAGATGTTGTTGATCATAAAGTTTTTGGGAAAGGAATTGTGATATCTGTTGAAAAGTCATCTGGTGAAGAAGAATTAATTATTAAATTTGATAATATTAGTGTTCCCAAAAGGATTATTCCTAGTTTTGGTTCATTAAATAAAATGAATAGTAAGAAATAAAAATTTAGTTAATAATATTCTTTGAAAAATAATCTTATTAGAGTTTGTTAGAATCTTTTCTTATTTCCATCAAGATAAAATTCATGCCTTCCTTTCTTATTTCTTTTACTTTGGAAAATCCTACTTTTTTAAATGAATTTTGGGCTCTCTTATTTGTCATTAATGTATGAAGATAGAGTTTGTTAATATTAGTAAAACCAAAAATGTAATTTACTAATGTACTTAGAGCATCGCACCCATAACCACGATCCCAGAAATTCTTATCTCCAATCATGATTCCTACTTCTGCTTCTTGATTGATAATATCTATATCATAATACATACAATTTCCTATATGTTTTCCTTCTTTAGTTTCTACTGCAAATTTTTCTGACCAAGGTACTGGATATTTTAGATCATCTGTTTCTTGGGAGATAAAATTTTTAGAAGAGATTGTAATTGGAACTGTAGCATCAAGCGCACACAATAAAGGATCTGTTCTCCATTTGTAATCTAATTCAAGATCTTGTATTTTTTTAGTCCTGATATTAGTTAGTGAACCTTCGATAAACTTAACCTTATCTTCGAGGTTACTTTTTGAGGACCATTTCAATAGCTTTTTCCAATACATGAAGTTCATTTTTGTAAGTGAGAAGATGTTTAGCATCTTCCAAATTCACCCAAGTTACTTTATCAAATTCATTATCATGATATTCTATATTACCACCCTTTGATTTCATCAAAAAAAAATGAACCTTTTTTTTAACTGTAGTATCTCTATTATTCAAAAAAATATAGTCAATTGTAGTTATTTTCTCAAGTATATCTGTATCTATTCCTGTTTCTTCTCTTACTTCTCTAATTGCTGTTTGAGCGATTGTTTCTCCATTCTCTGGTTTTCCTTTGGGTAAACTCCAAAGATTTTCTTTTTCCCTGAAGCAAATTACGACTTTTCTTTCTCTATTAGATGATTTTATGATTACTCCACCCGCAGCCCATATACTATCCTCATTAGAGGAATTGTTTAGATTCTTCCCCATAGATTATTTGATTAACTGGATGTATTGGTTGTTGTATAGTCTTCTGTATACATTTCATCCATGTATTTAGAAGGACACTTGATAGAAAGATCTTTTGTGTGGAATACTCCATCTTCAAGCATTTTTCCTCTCATAATAATTTCTGCATTTTGGTTGAAAAATATTTGTCCTACTTCACCTTGATAGGATACTTTTAAATTAGAGTTTGAACTTTCATCAGTTATTTGAAAATATGCTGTTAATCCATCTGCAGATCTATGGAATGTCTCAGGAACTAATCTTCCAATTATTCCTAATGATTCATTATTCGCTTCATTTTGTTTTGAGAGAACATCATTAACAGAAAAATACCTAGTAGTTGCTTCATCGAATGATGTCAAAGATAAATATCCTACTACTATTGCAATAGCTATAGCGATAGTTAATATTTGGAGTCTTACAGAAAATACAGGTTTTTTCTGAGATATATTTTTGCCTTCAGAGTTATTATTCATTTAATTTTTTTATTTTACTCTCTAGAATCTTTTGTCTTCTATCAACTATATAAATATAAACGAAGAATGATAACCATGCTACTCCAAATACTACAGAGAGGTAAGTTAAATTAGTTTCTAAATTCCTTTTTTCTTTTTCTACTATTTTTAAGGCGATATTTCCTGAAGCAGTTACAGTAATTGGTATGAACCTTTCTTGATGATCTTTTAGGATTTTAGATGCTTTTACTGGGGATTCTTTTTGATTAGAGATCCATCTTTCACCAGTGATATTTTCAAGTCCATATTCAGTGATTGTTTCGTTTGAACTAACATTTAGATTAATCAAATTACCTTTATTATCTACTATTTGAAATGATTCTAATTCTCCTTCGTTATTGTTAATAATTTCTGTAATCACTCCATTTATTACAATTTCTCCTTCATCAGCATAAATAAATTCTTGATTTGTAATCTGATAAATCAATGTAATAAAAATAAATAGGGAGAAAAATAATGTTTTATAGGAAATTTTCATTTTTACCTCTAGGTTTTTGTCTTAATTTGATTAAATTTAAATTCTAAAATCTTAAATCGTGTTTGTTGAAAAACTACTAAAAAGAAAATCAGAGTTATAGTTAATATTGAGAAAAGTAATGTTAGGGCTAAATCTCCACCTAAATTTGATTCTTGTGTGGCAAGAGGTCCTATTACTATCGTGGGATGATTTTGTTCCCAAATTTGTGCTGCATAATATATGAATGGGGTATCTATTGCTCCAATAATTGCAATTACTGCAGCAGATCTTTCTCTTAAGGGTCCTGGAGGGAAATAGTTTCTAAACATTAAGTAAGCACAATAAATGAAAAAAAGTATTAAAGCTGTAGTTAATTTAGCTTCTCCTGTCCACCAGACTCCCCATACTGGTTTTGCCCAAATAATTCCTGATAGTAACATTCCTATTGCAGATACTATTCCTACTTCTGCTAATGATACAGATATATGATCCCAGATAATATTTTTAGTGATGAGATAGATGATACTAGTAATAGCAATAATGATTATAGTTAACATTGAAACCCACGCTAATGGAACATGTAAATATAAAATTCTTTGTATAGCGCCTTGGTTTATTTCAGTTGGTACCCACTGAAAGATAAGATAAATATTTATAAATGTTAATAAGGCAGAAATTAGTATAAAAAATTTTCTCATCTATTAGCTTTATTAATGAAGTTTTTCAATATTATTTACAAAATTATATAAAATTTTTTTTATTTTGTTATTCAATAATTATCTTTTCAAACAGAAATATTGAAAGTGGGAAAAATATAAGATTATAAGTTATTCCTAATCCTATCCAAGGTAAACTTTCACCCCAATTGTTTTGCTCTAATGCAATTTCTGTAGATCCGATTGCAAAAATTAATAAAGGAATGATAATTGGCAAGAAAAGTATTGGCAATAGGAATTCGCTTGTTCTTGTTCTGATCATCATTGCTCCTAATAATGCTCCTACGCTACTGTATCCAAAAGTAGTTATAACTGAAATTAAAATAATGATTGGATTAAAAAGTTGTATGTTGAAAAGAATTATAGATAAAGAAAAAATTATAATTTCACAGAATATCAGTAGAATGAATATACTTGTTGATTTTGCTAGAAATATCAGGTCTCTATTTATAGGAGTCACTAATAAACTATCTATAGTGTTTTCTTCTTTTTCTTTCGCATAGATTTTTGGAATACCTATTGCAGCTGAGAAAGCTACAGAAACCCATAATATTGCAGGTCCTATTTCATTTGGATTCATAGTCGTTAAATTGATTGCCTGACTGAATACTGTGATTGTTAATATTGAGAATATCAGAACAGAAATAATGAAATCCTTGGATCTTAATTCTAATATTAGATCTTTCCAAAGAAGATATTTGAATATTGAGAATGAATTTTTCATTTACTTTTAGAGTTGATTAATTCTCCATTATCAATTGAAATAAATCTCTTTCCTACTTCACTCATAAATCCCTCAGAATGTGTACATAATATGACTGCAGAACCTTTTTTACTTTCAGAAAGGATTATTTCTTTTAAAATTTTAATGGAATTTTTATCTAGATTTATTTCAGGTTCGTCTAACAGAATTATTTTTGGTTTATGTAATAGTACTTTTGCCAATTCTGTTCTTTTTTTAAAACCTTTAGAGAGATTTTTTACCCTAGTGTCTAAAAAGTCGTAGATTCCCAAAATTTTAGTTACAGAAGCTATTTCTTTCTTAGGATTTTCAATATTATAGAGTACTGAAGAGAATTTTAAATTTTCTAAAACGCTCATATTTTCATAAATCATTTTTGAATCTAGTAGTACTCCAAAGTTTTTTCTAAATGATGAATTATTGGTAATTATTTGATTACCATTTATGAAAATTTTACCTGAATCTGGTTTTATTAATCCTGCTAGAATTCTTATTAATGTGGATTTCCCACTTCCGTTAACCCCTGATATACAAAGAACCTCTCCGTAAGCTACTTTAAGGGATAATTTATCTAAAATTATTTTGTTCTCATAACTTTTTGAAATATTTTCTGCATATATAGCTTCATTCATAATGGATTTAATCCTATAAATATTTCTTCATCTCTTATTTCTACATCAAATTTTGTTAGTCCTTCATATGAAGGACCTTCTAGAATATCTCCAGAAGTTAAATCAAAAATACTATTATGCCATGGACATTCTATTGTAGTTTTCTTTTGATTTAATAATCCTTCTACCATTGGTGCATCAGCATGAGGGCAAATACCTGATAGAGCAATAATTTCATCTCCTGTGTTGATTATTATTACTTCTTCTCCATCAAAATCAAATGATTGTATTTTTCCTACTTTGATATCTGACAAATTAGCAATTTTTTTCATTTATAACCCCTAAAGAAGTTTTCATTTTTCTCATATAAACACACCCTTGTTATATTTTTCAAATTTGGTATTGATTCTAGACTAAATCTATTTGAAGATATAATTTTTAATATTCACGAAATCATTTCATTTATAACTAAATATCTCAATCTAGAATGCTGAGACAGTATTTTTACAGGCACTTCAGGTCTTTTCCTGGAGGACAGATGTTTCCATTGAAATCATAGGAATTCTAACAAATATATGTTTTTGAAATCATATTAAATTTCCTTGGAATTTTAAATCAGTTAACCAGTAGATCAGAATATAAATTCCTACTATGCAAAGTATGATTCCTGAAATTGTAGATGACTTTCGACTTATTTGATTCAAAAAAGGGATTCTAAGTTTTGAAAATATCGAAATAAAAGCAGTTACTAAACCTACGATAAATATCATTCCTAATGCATATGACAAGAAATGAAATATAAATAAGACTAAATCTTGAGATTTTATAGAATTAGTTATTAAGGCTATGAATAATGGAAGAGAACATCCAATTGAAGCTATCCCATAAGATATTCCAAATATAAAAAAAGACTTGAGGTCAGTATTATTAGGGTTTCCTATTTTAGATGCCAATTGTTGAAAGAATGGAATGTATGATTGTTCTCCAATTAATTGAGTGGATCCCATATATAGAACTATTATCCCTAAGAATATTGATATTGTAGGTATAAGAAGAGACAATAATTCTCCTCCTAATCCTATTATAAATCCAAATGTTAAAAAAAGAACTATGAATCCCATTCCAATTGTAGTAATTATTAAAATGGAATTGTTAAATTTTGTAATAAAATTAATCCCCCCCCCCTCTGATCTTTTTAAATACATACTTAGGTAAATAGGTAACATTGCAAAACCACAAGGATTTACAGCTGTGAGGACTCCAGCTCCAAAAGAAAAGCTTAGAGGAATTAAATCCAAAATTGTAGTGATCGAATTAGAAGAAGAAGAAGAAAATGTCATTCCTAAGTTTACAATAGTATCGGCAGGCTCATGAAAAAATCTTACAATTATGAAGATAAAAGTACTTACAATTAATGTAGTAGTTAAAGGGATGAAATTTTTTATAGAATATCTCAAAAAATTAGTTTCTCTCTGAATTAGATATTATTTAGGGTGTTTTTGTAGTTTTATTTTTTATATATTTAATTATAAATGATAATGAATTTATTAATTTTTAAAAATTAATTCTAAAAATACACTTAAATGTGCTATACTCGACTGTCGGATTTTCTATTTAAATGGAAAATCAACTATTGACTAAAATAATAAAGGGAAAATTGACTCAAGAAAATAAAACAGATCAAAAAATGACTATTGAAACTCTTTTTGAAGCAGGAGTTCATTATGGTCACCCTACTAGAAAATGGAATCCTAAAATGGAAAAATTCATTTTCGGTCAAAGATCTAAGACTCATATCATAGATTTGGAAAAGACTCTCCATCAACTTTCTAAAGCAAGCGAATATGTTACTAAAATTGTATCCAATGGTGGAAAATGTATGTTTGTAGGAACAAAATTTCAAGCACAAGCATGTATAAAAGAGGAAGCTATAAGATCTAGCAGTATGTATGTAAGTGAAAGATGGTTGGGCGGAATGCTAACTAATTTTGAGACAATTAAAGATAGAATAGCCAGATTAAAAAATTTAGAAAAAACTGCTTCTGATCCTGATAACTTTCGTCTTACTAAAAAGGAGAGGCAAGTTATGTCCACTCAAATTCTCAAATTAGAGAAATTTTTTGGAGGTATCAAAGATATTTCAGAATATCCAGATGTTATTTTCGTGATAGACATTGAAAAGGAAAATATTGTTGTTAAAGAAGCTAAGATAGTAGGCATACCAGTAATAGCATTGGTAGACACTAACAGTGATCCTACCCAAATAGAAATTCCTATTCCTGGTAATGATGACGCATTAAGATCCATAAAATTAGTAACTTCTTTAATATCTAATGCAGTCATAGAGGGAAGTGCAATTTATCAAAAAAATAAAGAAGAGGAAGAAAAAGATCAGGTAAAAAATACCACTGTATCAAATGTTAGTAGTGAATCTAAAAAATCAGATACCCCAAATATAGAAAGTAATCAGAAAACTGAAAGTGAAAAAAAAGAATCTGAAGAGTCTGTTTCTGAAAAAAAATAAAAAAGAATTTCATTAATATTGGAGTGATTGTGGAAATAACAGCAGAAATGGTAAAAAAATTAAGACTTAAAACAGGTGCTGGAATAATGGCTTCAAAGAAAGCATTAGAAAGTTCTAATGGTGATTTTTCTAAAGCAGAACAAGCATTGCAGGAACAAGGTTTAGCTTTAGCAGCAAAAAAAGCTGGTAGGGATACCGGTGAAGGTATAGTACAAAGTTATATACATACTGGTGGTAGAATTGGAGCTTTGATAGAAGTGAAATGTGAAACTGACTTTGTAGCCAGAACAACAGAATTTATAGAACTTTCTACGAATTTGGCTATGCAAATAGCAGCTATGAATCCTATCTATGTTGATAGAGAAAATATTCCGAATGATCTAGATACTGAACCTGGCTCTGAGGAAATTTTATTAGAACAAGCTTATATTCGTGATCAGAGTTTAACAGTTGAGGATATAGTTAAAGAAGTAGTATCAAAAGTCGGAGAAAATATCGTAATTAGTAGATTTACAAGATTTGATTTATCTAGCTAAGGGTTAAATGAAAAAATCTAAATATAAAAATGTGCTTTTAAAATTAAGTGGAGAAGCATTGATGGGAGATATAGGATATGGAATAGATCCCAATGCATTAAAATATTTAGCCGATCAACTTTATCAAGTGAAATCTAATTTTGAATTGAAAATTTCAATTGTAGTAGGTGGTGGGAATATATGGAGAGGAGCAGACTATGAACAGCAGGGAATGGATCGTTCTGTAGCTGATTCTGCTGGTATGTTGGGTACAATGATAAATGCTCTAGCTCTTCAAGACAGTTTAGAAAGAAAAAATGTACCCGTAAGGACTCTTTCAGCCCTATCAACTCCTTCCGTAGCAGAACCTTTTATTAGAAGAAGAGCATTGAGACATTTAGAAAAAGGAAGAGTTATAATACTTGCTGGAGGAACAGGAAATCCTTACATGACAACAGATACTGCCGCAGCACAAAGATCATTAGAATTAAATTCAGAAGTTTTAATAATGTCTAAAAATAACGTTGATGGAATTTACAATTCAGACCCCAATAGAAATGATAATGCCACAAAATTTGATCATCTTACTCCCATTGAAGCTTTAGAAAAAAGAATCAAAGCTTTAGATAGTACAGCTTTATCCTTGTGTATGGATAATGACTTGCCGATAATAGTCTTTGATATATTTAATAAAGGAAGCTTAGAAAGTGTTCTGCTGGGAAATAAAGTTGGTACTTTAATATCTAACTCAGTAGAGTAGATAATTAAGGAGCTAATATGAATCAAGATAACATTTTAAATGAAATGAAAAAAAGAATGAATGGAGCTATTTCATCATTAGAAAAAGCTTTGTCTTCCATGAGAACCAATAGAGCTCATACTGGTTTGGTAGAAAATATTATTGTTGATTATCAGGGAATGGAAATGCCAATTTCTCAGCTTGCTCAAATCAGTGTTAGTGATGGTCAAATGCTTATTATCCAACCATGGGATAAGTCTATCTCTCAAAGTATTGCTCGTGCCATTTCAAGTTCTGATATAGGAATGCAACCCAATGTAGATGGTGATTTTATAAGATTATCTGTTCCTGCATTAACCCAAGAAAGACGTAATGAAATCGTAAAATTAGTTAAGAAACGAACTGAAGAAGGGAAAATAGCTATTAGGAATGTGAGAAGAAGTTCTATTGAAGATATAAGAAGTATGGAGAAAAATTCAGATTTATCTCAAGATGAGAGTAGAAGGATTCAATCTAATATTCAAGAAATAACTGATGAATCTATAAAAATAATTGATGAAAAATCTTTAATTAAAGAAAATGAAGTTTTGAATGATTAATTTTTATCATTTCTTTTAATGAAAATAATATATTAATTGGATTTATATTGATTCCTAAACATATTGCAATAATTATGGATGGAAATGGAAGATGGGCTGAGAGTAAAAGAAAACCTAGGGTAGAAGGACATCAATCTGGTGTTGAAAATATTACTAGAGTGGTTGAAATAATGATTAAAAAAGAAGTTAAATTCTTAACCTTATTTGCATTTTCTACAGAGAATTGGTCAAGACCTATAAAAGAAGTAGAATTTCTTACTGGAAAACTTCTTGCTAAATCGATTTCTTCTCATACAGAGAAATTGAATTCTGCAGGAGTAAAGATTCTTCACCTTGGAAAAACAGATAATTTAGATGAAAACTTAAAACTTAAAATAAATAATGCAATAAAGCTAACTCAAAATAATAATAGGATTACTTTGCAGATTGCTTTTGATTATGGTGGTAGGCAAGAAATAATTGAAGCTACTAAAAATATCTTGCTCTCTGGAATAAAATCTGAAGAATTAGACGAAATTTCTTTCTCAAGATTTCTTTTTACAAGTGAAATTCCTGATCCTGATTTGGTAATTCGTACTGGTGGAGAATTTAGGATAAGTAATTTTCTATTATGGCAAACTGCATATAGTGAATTTTATTCTACCGAAACCTATTGGCCTGATTTTGATGAAGAAGAAATTAACAAAGCTCTTTCCAATTTTTCTAATAGAGAAAGACGATTTGGAAAACTAAGAAATATATAGAGGAATTGTGAAGTCTAGAATTATCACATCATTAATTGGAGTGCCACTAATATTTAGTGTTTTGATTTCTTTTGTTCTTATGAAAATTTTCATTTTTCTACTAATGATATTTTCTTTATACGAGATATTTCAAATGAGTAAGTTAAAAGAAAAATCATATATATATATTTCTTCATTATTAATAGTGATCGTTTTCATTTTCTCAGTTTTATTTAACTCAAAATTTACAGAAACGTTGATAGGTTTTATTACTTTGTCTTCTTTTATGTTGTTAATGTTTTTAATATTTAATAATTGGGATCTTAAAGAAAAAATTAAATCTTTAAGATATCAAAAAAATTCAACTTATATTTTCTTTATATCTATTCTTTATTTTTCTCTAGTTTTAATTCACCTAATTTTACTAAGAAACCAGAGTGAAGGTTTTAAATTGTTAATTTATATTTTAGTAATCACTTTTTCAGTGGACACTTTTTCTTATTTTATTGGGTCATTGATTGGAAGAAGAAGAGAAAATTTTTTATCTTTAATAAGCCCTAATAAAACAATAGAAGGTACTTTAGGAGGATTCTTAATTGGTTTTGTATGTTCTATTATTTTGAGCAGAATATTGGAAATAAATGGTGATTGGATTACTTTAGTTATTATATCTATTTTGATACCATTTTTTGCTATAACCGGAGATTTTTTACAATCTGGATTAAAAAGATTTTATGGAGCCAAAGATTCAGGAGGAACATTACCGGGCCATGGAGGTTTTTTGGATAGAATTGATTCATTAGGATTATCTGCATATTCATATTATTGGATTTTGGTATTTTTATAGTGAGAAAGAAAGTTGTAATTTTAGGTTCTACAGGATCAGTTGGTTCACAATGTCTTGAAATAATTAGGAGATTTCCTGATAACTTTTCTGTTTTAGGTTTATCAGCTGGCAATAATTTAAAACTTTTAAAAGATCAGATTCAAGAATTTAATCCCAAATATTATTCAATTTCAAATTCAGAGAAAAAGATAGAAAATTCAAAAAATATTTCTCTAGAACAAATGAGTTCTTTACTTGAAGCTGATTTAGTAGTTATGGCATTATCAGGTTCTATTGGATTAAGGCCTATGTTTGAAGCAGTCAATTCTGGAAAAGCAATAATATTGGCTAACAAAGAATCTATTGTAATGGCAGGAAAATTTCTTGTGGAAAAAGCTAAGTTGACAGGTGCTTCTATTTTACCTGTTGACTCTGAGCCTTCAGCAATTTGGCAATGCATGATAGGTGAAGAAAAAAATGTTTCGAGATTAATTTTAACTGCCTCAGGTGGAGCTTTGAGGGATTACTCACCTAAAGATTTAAAAAATATCTCTCCCGACATAGTGTTGAATCATCCTACTTGGAATATGGGAGCAAAAATCACAGTTGATTCTGCAACTTTATTAAATAAAGCTTTTGAAGTCATTGAATCAAGCAATCTTTTTTCTATCTCAATTGATAATATTGATGTATTGATTCATCCTGAAAGTATAGTTCATTCTTTAGTTCAGTTTGTTGATGGAAATTTAAAAGCACTATTGAGTTTCCCTGACATGAGATTCCCTATCCAATATGCTATGTTTTATCCAGATAGAAAATCGAATATTGATTTACCAAAATGTGATTTAACAGAAATTAGTGAATTAAGATTTAGCAAAGTCCCAATAGATAAATATCCTTTGTTTGATTTGGCTATGTCAATTGCAAATGATCATAGCACTTTGATGTCTGCCTTAATAGGAGCTGATGAAGCAGCTGTAGAACTTTTTATTAATGAAAAAATAGACTTTTCAGATATGTATTATTTAATAGAAAAAACTATTCATTCTCACCGTTCGATTAATAATCCTTCTTTAGAGGAAATGGAAAATACTTCAAAGTGGGCAATTGAAAATGTTTATAAGTTAAGTAAGATTTAAAATGAATTCTTTTTTTATAAGCGTAATTACTTTTCTTGCCTTACTTTTTCCTTTAGTTGTTATTCATGAATTTGGACATTTTTTTACTGCAAGGCTTATGAAAGTAAAGGTTCTGGAGTTTGGTTTTGGCTTTCCTCCAAAACTGTATTCTTTTTGGACTGGAAAAACGAAAATCATCATAGATGAGAAAACAGAATACTCTGAAGGGAAAAAAATTGTATTAAGAAAAGGCAAAATAGTTGAAGTGACTTTTGAAAGAACAATAGAAGGTATTCATGCTAATAGTATAAATAATCAAAATTTTTCGAAAGAATTAGAAAAAGTTCAAAATGAAAATTCAATATTAACTGGGGAAATATCAGAAATAGAAGATCATCAAATAATTATTAAAGATATGCAGTGGTCTTTCAACTTACTTCCATTAGGAGGATTTGTAAGATTATTTGGAGAACAAGATAATGATGATCCTGAGTCATTTTCTTCTAAAAATCCATTTGCAAGGTTGTTAATATTGTTTTCTGGAGCTTTAGTTAATGCTATTTTCCCAATCTTTCTATTGTTTATTTTGTTTTCATTTCCACAAGAGATTATGGAAAGTGATTTAATAATTAAAACTGTAATGCCGAATTCTCCAGCAGACAATTCTGGTTTAAGATCTGGAGACAAAATTGTATCAATAAATAAAAAATCTATTACGAACATAAATGATCTCCATCAAGAGTTAACATCTAATTTAGGGGAAGAGACTAAATGGTTAATTAAAAAAGGTATCCCAGACCCTTTTTCTAAGAGTAATGAGGCGAAATATCAGTATAAAGAAGAATTAAGCGTTAATTTGACGCCTAGATGGAACCCTCCTTCTTTAAAAGTAGTTAAAGAATCTTCTAGCCCTACTGAGATTTCTCTAAAAAAAGCTAGGCTATATGATCCTAGTATAGGGATTTATGATGAATTGGAAGTAGTAGGTACGATTCTTAAGGATGATGAAATCGAATTGCAAGACATCCAACAATTTTACCCTGGAATTTCCTTAGGTGATAAATTGAGAGTTGTTCGGAGAGTTAATAATCCAAAAAGTGAAATTACCTTAGATCAAGCTAGAGGTTTTAATGCTTTTTCAGGTACTCATACTATATTCACTGAAGGAGCTGTAGGTATCATAGTTTCTATAACTAACAATAGATTAGTCGAAAATAAAGTTGACTTTAGGTCTTCTTTTATAAGATCTTTCGAGTATTTATGGCAGACTTTAATCATCAGTAAGAATGCATTTGTTGGATATTTTTCTGGAAGTACTCACCCACAATTTCAAGGTCCTTTAACTATTGGTCCTATAGGGATAGGACAAATCACTGGCTCTATAGCAACTGCTAAAGTAGGTCTTTCAGATAAAATTATTACATTTATTAATTTAGCTAGTATATTAAGTCTTAGTTTAGCGATAATAAATATTTTGCCGATTCCAGCACTTGATGGGGGAAGAATATTTTTTGTATTAATAGAAATTATTAGAAATGGTAAGAAAATTTCTCCTCAGAAAGAAAGTTTAGTTCATGCAGCAGGATTTCTATTCCTACTATCTCTAGCCATATTTATTTCTTTTTTTGACATTGCTAGGATTTTTGATGGAACTTCTATATTTGATTAAATATAATCACATTATGGACATGAAATATGAGAAATAAAACTTTAGGAGTTGATATAGGAAATTTAACTATTGGAGATTTTAATCCGATAGTAGTCCAATCAATGACAGATACTGATACTACTGATGTAGAATCAACTGTTTCACAAATTGAACATTTGGCATCAGCAGGTAGTGAAATAGTTAGAGTTACTGTGAATAATGATTTAGCAGCTAAATCAGTGCCCCAAATAAAGAAACGATTATTAGAGAAAGGGATTGATGTCCCAATAGTTGGAGATTTTCATTTTATAGGGCATAGATTATTAACTAAATATCCAGATTGTGCAGCATCTCTTGATAAATATAGAATTAATCCAGGAAATGTTGGAAAAGGTTCAAGAAGAGATGAAAACTTTGACACATTTATCAGAGTTGCAAAAGACTTAGATAAACCAATCAGAATAGGTGTGAATTCAGGAAGCTTAGACCCTGAGTTAATGCAGTTAAAGATGGATAATAATGCTAGATTGACTAATCCACTTGATTCAGAATTGGTTGAAAGAGAAGCGTTGGTAGATAGTGCTCTTTTAAGTGCAGATCGTGCTTTAAAAATAGGTTTGTCTGAAAATAAAATTGTTATTTCCTGTAAAGTTTCTCGCCTTTCACAAATGGTAGAATCTTATAAGAAGCTTTCTTCTTTATGTGATTTTCCTTTACATTTAGGTTTAACTGAAGCTGGAATGGGATCTATGGCTTCGACTTCAACTTCAATAGCCTTAGGATTATTATTATCTCAAGGAATTGGAGATACTATTAGAGCAAGTTTAACTCCAGAACCTAAAGGTGATAGAGCTAAAGAAGTAAAATTATGTCAGGATGTACTTCAATCTTTAGGTTTAAGGAGTTTTAGGCCTTCAGTTACTTCTTGTCCGGGCTGTGGAAGAACTACTTCTTCATTTTTTAGAGAATTAAGTGAAGAAATAGAAATTTATCTAGAAAAATATTCTAAAGAATGGAATCAGAAATATCCTGGTTCTTCTGAACTGAAAGTTGCAGTGATGGGTTGTGTAGTGAATGGTCCTGGCGAATCTAAGTATGCTGATATTGGAATATCTTTACCAGGTTCTGGAGAATCTCCAAAAGCTCCAGTATTTATTGATGGACAAAGATTTTCATTTCTGAAAGGGAATACTATTGCACAAGATTTTATTAAGCTAGTAGATAATTATGTAGAAAAAAGATGGGGGAGTTAACTTCAAAGTTAATAATATTATATGCGTTTAAGTAAATATTTTTGGAAAACTTTTAGAGACATTTCTTCAGATGCTGAAATGGATAGCCATAAGCTATTATTAAAAGCTGGATTTATTCAGCAGATTACGTCTGGGATTTTTAATTACACTCCTATGGGTTGGAGATCTATAACTAAGATAAAAAATATTATTAGAGAAGAAATGGATTCTTCCGGAGCATTCGAAGTAAACTTGCCTGTTAATCAACCCATTGAATTATGGGAGAAAAGTGGTAGGGCTGAAACCTTTATTCCACCTCTTGCTTCTTTTGAAGATAGAAGAGGGAATAAAATGGTTATTGCTCCTACTCATGAAGAAACTGCCACTTCTTTAGCAGCTTCATATCTAGATAGTTATAGAGATTTGCCTTTTATTATTTATCATATCCAAACAAAATTTAGAGATGAAACTCGACCAAGAGCAGGTTTATTGAGAGTTAGAGAATTTGAGATGAAAGATGCTTACAGTTTCGATAAAGATTATGAAGGATTGGATACCAGTTATAATTTAATGATTAAGACTTATGAGAATATTTTCAAGAGATGTGGATTAGATGTTATTCAAGTTCAAGCTGATAGTGGACCTATAGGAGGAAAAGATTCATCTGAGTTTATTTCTATAGCTTCAAGCGGGGAAGATACAATTTTTTCTTGCGATCTATGCAATTATGCTGCCAATTCAGAAAAAGCAGAATTTTCTAAACCAGATTTATCTGAATCGAAAGTAAATCAAATAGTAGAAGAAATTGAAACTCCTAATACTAAAAGTATTGAAGATTTATCAAAGTTTTTAAATATTAGAAAAGATCAAATAATAAAAACAGTAATTTATAGAACTAGTAGAGGATTATTAAGTGTATCTATAAGAGGAGACTTAGAAATCAATGAAACTAAACTAAGAAATTATTTAAATCAGGATCCAGTTGCTGCATCTCAGGAAGATTTAAAATCTGCTGGCTTAGAAGAAGGTTACCTCTCAATAAAAGATATAAATATTCCAAGCATTATAGATGATTCTATAAATATTAAATCTTCATATGTTACTGGAGCAAACAAAGAAAATTATCATTTGAAAAATATTATTCCAGAAAGAGATTTAAAATATGATGAAATTGTTGAAGTTGCTTTGGCACAAGAAGGGTTTGATTGTATGAAATGTAAGGGTTCCCTTGAAGAAAATAAGGGAATTGAGGTGGGTCATGTTTTTAAATTGGGTACAGGATATAGTGAAAAATTAGGTGCAACCTTTTCAGATCAAGAAGGTAATGTATTGCCATCTATTATGGGATGTTATGGGATTGGTGTAGGAAGGCTATTAGCTGCTGTAATAGAGTCAAAGCACGACCAAAAAGGAATTATGTTTCCTAAGTCTATTGCTCCTTTTCAGATTTATTTAATCATTTTAAATAATGAGGCTAAAGAAGTTGTAGACTTTTCAAATTCTTTATATGAAAAATTGAAAAAGCTAAATTTTGATGTGATATTTGATGATCGTTCAGAAACTCCTGGAGTAAAATTAAATGACTCTGATTTACTTGGTATTCCATTGAGATTGTTGGTGAGTAAGCGTACTGTGAAAGAGAATTCAATAGAATTCAAATCAAGGAATTCTACTGAATCAAAATTAATCTCTTTAGATGAAATTTTTGATGAAGTTAAGGAGTTCTATAATCTGATTGATAGTTAATTTCTAAAATGTTAGAATATTAATATATAAACCTGGCAACAGTGTAAGGGAGAAGTGGGCAGTGCCCACTTTTTTTCTTGTGTTTAATTAGTGGAAGGATTAAGAATGAAAAATGAAATGTTATTAGCTGTGACTCAATTAGCTGCTGAGAGGAATTTATCTCATTCTGTAGTTGTTTCAGCTATCAAATCAGCACTTGAAAATGCTTATAAAAGAGATGAATTGGCCAAAGGTCAAGATATAAAAGTAGATTTAAATCCAACTACTGGGGAAACTGTTGTAAGAACTATCAAAAGAGTTGTAGAGATTGTAGAAAATATTAATGAAGAAATAGCTCTTTCTGAAGCACAGAAACAATTTGAAGAAGTTAAAGTTGGAGATGAAATCACTACAGGGTTTATAGAACATAACCCAGGTCGTATTGCTGCTCAAACTGCAAAACAAATTGTTATACAAAAATTGAGAGAAGCTGAAAGAGAATTAGTTTTTAAAGAGTTTTCTGACAAACGTGGAGAACTTTTGAATGGAACTATACAAAGAATAGATCCTAAACATATTGTTGTTTCATTAGGTAAAGGAGAAGGGATTTTGCCTATTACTGAACAAGTTACTGGAGAAAGATATAGAGTGGGCCAGCAATTGAAGTTTTTACTTGTAAGAGTTGAAAATTCTATTAGAGGCCCTGAAATAGTTTTATCAAGAAACGATCCAGGATTACTTAGAGAATTATTTAAGACAGAAGTTCCTGAGATATTTAATGGTGTAATTGAAATTAAAGCTATGTCTAGAGAGGCTGGTTCTAGAAGTAAGATAGCAGTATTTTCTACACAAGATAGAGTTGATGCTGTTGGTGCTTGTGTTGGTTTGAGAGGTCTTAGGATTCAGAATGTTGTAAATGAACTTTTGGGAGAAAAGATTGATGTTGTTGAATGGAATGAAGATGATTCTGAGTTTATAAAAAAAGCTTTGAGTCCTGCTCAAGTTCAGAAAGTTGTTTTAAATCAAATTACTGCTTCGTCTTTAGTCATAGTTCCTGAAGATCAATTATCTTTAGCTATTGGTAAGGATGGGCAAAATGTAAGATTAGCTGCAAAATTAACTGAATGGAAATTAGATATTCAACATCCAGGTTCTATCTCTGATGATCAAGATTTTGTTGAGTTAAGATTGCAAAGTTCCACTCTTATAAAGGATCTAGGGTTTGCTTCTAGAACTGAAAAGTTAATAATTTCTGAAAAAATTAATACTTTAAGAGAATTATCTTTAAAGAAAGAAGAGTTATTGAATGTTAAAGGTTTTGGTCCTAAATCTTTAGAGGAAGTAAATGCTATTCTTAAATCTTATTTAGACTCTTCTGAATCAACTGCTTTACAGGATAAGAAAGATTCAAAAATTGAAGATGATAACGTGTCTTCGGTTACTGAAAAAGAAATAGTAGAAGAAGTAAAAGAAGTAGAAGATGAACAATCTATAGAAGATATTGATGTAGAAGAAGAAATATTAGAATTAGAAATTTTAGAGAAAACTCAAGAAAGAAATCTTGAAACTGTTGAAGAAACTATTGAAGAAACTGTTCCTGCTGATGATATTTGGAATATAGGAAAGATATCTAAAACTAAAACTTCAAATAACTCTCAAACATTAAGATTTGCTGAAGATATTGAAGGTATTAGAAGTAGTAATGAATCAGGGAAAAAGGGAAAAAAAGAAAGAACCAAAGCTAAGAATCGTAAAAACAGTTCTAATAGATCTAGATGATATTGAGATATATTATTGGAAATTGGGATTTTTAATATTTTAATTACTAAAATTTTCTATAATCATGGTTAATGAAAAAATTGAAAATTCAGAAAAAGTTACGCAAGCAATTAATTTGCCACCTTCAATTACCGTAGGTGATTTGTCTCAAATTATTGATGTGAGCCCCTCAGAAATCATAAAAGAATTAATGAGAAGAGGTGTAATGGCGAATATTAATGAATCTATTAACTTTGAAATGGCAGCTTTGATAACAACAACTTTTGGGATTCCTGTTTTGAAACCAAAAGAAAACCAAGTTGATACAATTGCAAAACCTGTTGTTACTCTTTCAGAATCTAAAGTTGCTTCTAGACCTCCCATAGTAACGATATTAGGTCATGTAGATCACGGTAAAACGACTCTACTAGATGCAATCAGAGGAACAAAGGTGGTTGACTCTGAACATGGAGGAATAACTCAAGGAATTGGTGCTTATCAGGTCAGTCATCAAGATAATTTAATTACTTTTATTGATACTCCAGGACATGAGGCCTTTACGAATATGAGAGCTAGAGGCGCTCAAGTTACAGATATAGCTATTTTAGTAGTAGCTGCAGATGATGGGGTTATGAGGCAAACAATTGAAGCAATAAATCATATTAAAGCAGCTGGAGTGCCAATGATTGTTGCTATTAATAAGGTTGATATCCCGGGCGTAGATCTGAATAAGTTAAAAGCTCAATTAGTAGAACATGAAGTAATTCCAGAAGAACTTGGTGGTGATATTTTATGTGTTAATGTTTCTGCAACTAAAAAAGAAGGCATTGAAGATTTACTTGAATCTATCTCTCTAGTAGCAGAAATTTCAGAATTAAAATCCAATCCTGATGAAAATGGTACTGGAGTAATTCTGGAAGGAGAGACTGATAAATTAAGAGGTAATCTGGCTACTATTTTAGTTCAAAATGGAAAAGTTTTTTTAGGAAATTATTTGGTTGCTGGAGAATCTTCTGGGAGAATAAAATCAATGATAGATGGTTTTGGGAATCCAGTGAAATTTATTGAACCAGGTGCTCCAGGACAAATTTTGGGTATTAATCCTGTGCCTAGGCCGGGAGAAATTTTTAGAGTTTTTGAAAAAGAGAAAGATTCTAAACAGTTTTTAGGGAAGAAGAAGAAACTTCAATCAAAAAGCAATAATGATTTAAATTCTTTAAAGAATAGTTCTGATGAAAATGAATTTTATCATTTGATTGTTAAGACAGGTTCTCAAGGTACTATGGAGCCAGTTAAAAAAGTACTGGAAAACATTTCCATTGATAATAAAGCTATTAAAATCATACATTCAGACATTGGTACTGTTAATGAATCTGATGTGATGCTTGCTGTTGCCTCATACTCAACAATAATTGGATTTCAGGCTGATGTTGAGCCAGGTGCATTGAAACAGGCTCAGGCTAATAATATTCTAGTAAAGAGATATGATATTGTTTATGAAATGATTGAAGAAGTAGAGGACTTTGTTTCTGAATTCGGAGAAGAAAAAATTGTTGAAAATAAATTAGGTGAAGCATTAATATTAGCTGTCTTTGAAATAGATAAAAAAGGAAAAGCTGCAGGTTTTAGGGTTAATTCAGGAGTTTTAAGAAGGAATGGTTATATGAAGATTCTCAGAGATGGAAAAGAATTATATAATGGTCAAGTTGGATCATTGAGACATTTTAAAGAGAATGTACGAGAAATTAGAAATGGAATGGAAGGAGGAGTGACCTTGGAAAACTTTAAAGATTTCCAAGAAAATGATGTCATTTATTGCTACGAGTTAAAGAGAGCATAAAACTTCCTATCAGGTTTTGTTATGACTAATAGAAGGCTTGAAAAAGTAAATGTAAATATTCAACGTATATTAGGTTCCCTAATTAACTTGAAAATTCAGGGAAGTGACTATTCAACTATAATTTCAGTTACTCAAGTGAAGGTAAGCCCTGATTTTGCAATTGCTAAAGTATTTGTTTCAATAATGGGAGATTCGGATTCGGTAAAATTTACTTTAGAATCTTTGAAAAATAATTCGAAGATTTTAAGAAAAGAGTTATCTGAAAATATTTATTTGAAAAAAGTGCCAAAATTAAATTTTTATCTTGATGATACTTTAGATAAGGTAGAAAAAATGAATAAGTTGTTTGATCAGATTGAAATAACTCCAGAATAAGTCTAAAAATCACAAACAATGACTATAAAAAGAAACTTTCATGGTTATATAAATATAAATAAAGATTCTGGTCCCACATCATCATTTGTTGTATCCAATGTTAAGAGATTAATTAATGCAAATAATAAAGTGGGTCATTGTGGGACTTTAGATCCTATTGCTTCTGGTGTTCTTCCAATTTGTGTTGGTCAAGCTACAAGGTTGAGTGAATTTTTTCTTTTAACACAAAAAAGTTACAGAGTGACAGGGAAATTTGGTTCTTCTACTGATACTTATGATTCTACTGGAAAAATTATAAAGAAATCAGATAAAAATATTAGTAGAAAAAAATTCTGCGAAGCTTTAAAACAATTCAGTGGATCTATAGAGCAAAGACCACCATTATTTAGTGCACTTAAACACAAAGGGGAACGGCTTTACAATATTGCAAGAAAAGGAGGAAATTATATTCCTCCTAAAAGGAGAGTGGAGATTTTCAAGATTCGTTTGCAAAAATATGATTTTCCTGAATTTCAACTAGACATTAGAGTTTCTAGTGGTTTTTATGTTAGATCTCTTATTAATGATTTAGGAGAGTTATTAGATTGTCCTGCTCATATGATAGAATTAAATAGGACTTCTGTAGGAGATTTTCATTTAACTAAGTCTGTCAAATTGAATGAATTAGATGGTTTAGTTAAAAATAACCAATTGGAATCCCATATTATTTCTATAGACTATGTTTTAAAGAATTTTCCAAGAATAGATTTGACATTTAAGGAAAGTGAACAAGTGAAGAATGGGGTTCAAATTTTATTGAAAAAAGTTAAATTTGATTCTGAATCTCTTTCTTATAAAAAGTCAAAATTGATTAAAGCCTATGATTCCCAATCAAGATTTATTGCTATTCTAAAAATTACAGAAGATGGTGAATTTTTGAAACCAGAAAAAGTTTTTCATGAAATCTAAGATAATTTTTAATAAACAATTTTTTACTCTTTTAATACTATTTTCTATTTTAGTAGGATGTGATTCGTCTCAATCACAAAAAATAGGAGAATTACCAGCTGTAAGTAAACATTTGGATCAGTCTTCTATTAATGAAGGTGATGTTTCTTTAGAAGAAATTATTAAACATGGAAGAGAACTTTTTGTGGTTTCATTTAATACCTTAGACGGTGCTGGAAGACCTGAGGCTACTGGTTCAAACAAAAAAAGGTTAAGGAGAGAAACTCCCCATAATTTTAATCGTATTTCTGGACCAGATGCAAATGCATGTTCTGGATGTCATAATCTTCCAGCTATAGGTGGAGGTGGAGATAATGCTGCAAATGTTTTTGGACTTGTAACAGATATTTCTTTTGCAACACTTGAAGGTAATGTTGGTAGTCAAGAAAATGAACCAAGTTTAATTGATGTTACAAATGAAAGAAATACATTAGGGATGTTTGGAGCAGGATTAGTAGAGTTGTTATCAAGAGAAATATCACAAGATTTACTAGAAATAGTAAAAGAAACAAAGATTGAAGCTAATAAAACTGGCAAAGATGTAACTTCTTTTCTTCAATCTAAAGGAATTGAATTTGGTAGCATCACTGTAAAATCTGATGAGTTTCTTGATGTTTCACAAGTAGAAGGAGTTGATACAGATTTTATTATTAAACCATTCATTCAAAAAGGGATAATTGTTTCTTTAAGAGAATTTTCTAATACCGCTCTTAATCATCATCATGGTATTCAATCTGACGAACTTTTCGGAGAAAATTCTGATTTTGATAAAGATGGTGTGGTTAATGAGCTTACTTCTGGAGACATTACAGCGCTAACTGTTTTTCAAGCTACTTTACCTATTCCCAAAAGGGTTATTCCTAAAAATAAAACTCTGAAATCTGCAATCAATCAAGGAGACCTGATTTTTAATTCTATTGGATGTTCTAGTTGTCATATTCCAAGTTTGCCTTTGGAAAGTACAGTTTTTTATGAACCTGGACCTTTTAATCCTGAAAATACCATGAAATTATCAGAAACAGACAAAGTTTTAACTCTTGATCTTTTAGATTATGTTGGAAAGTTAGAAAAGAATGATAATGGACAATATTTAATTCCACTATATTCTGACCTGAGAAGACATAATATGGGGTCAGAGTTAGATAACGAAAGATTAAAACAGAGAGGAATTCCTACTGATATTTGGATAACGAAAAAACTTTGGGGTTTCTATGATGAACCTCCTTTCCTTCATCATGGAAGATCTACACTTTTATCTGAAGCTATTTTAATGCATTCAGGTGAAGCAGAAGATGCAAAGAAAAATTTTAAAAAATTATCTAATTCTGAGAAAGATTATTTAATAGAATTTCTTAAATCATTCAGGAATGACACTGAATAAGCTTGAATATATAAAAGGTGTTTATTTATATTAATGTTAAATAATTATTTAAAATGTTCTAATGCATGATTCACCATTACATTTAGTTGCCAATATAATTTTATCGCTTTCAATAATATTAATTTGTGCGAAATTAGGAGGCGAGTTTTTTGAAAGAATTTTAAAGATGCCACCTGTGCTTGGTGAATTAATAGCTGGAATAATTATTGGACCATTTGCATTAGGTGGAATAATAATAGGAGGATTTGGACCTCTCTTTAAAATACCTCTCGATTCACATACAGGAAATGATTCTATTATTCCTGTTGATTATTCCTTATATTTTCTAGCTCAGCTTGGAGCAGTGATATTATTATTTGAAGCTGGCTTAGAAACAAATAAAAAACAATTTCTCAAATATCTTAAACCTGCGAGTGCAGTTGCAATTGGAGGAGTTGTATTGCCATTTGTGTTGGGTGTTTTTGCTACTGTTCTGACAGGTTTTGCGAGTTTCAATTCCTTAATGGAACTTCTTCCTGCTTTATTTATAGGTTCAATAATGACTGCTACATCAGTAGGAATAACTGCTAGAGTACTAGGAGATATGGGTAAACTTGATTCTGAAGAAGGAGTTACAATATTAGCAGGCGCAGTTGTTGATGATGTGTTAGGAATTTTAATTCTTGCAATTATTGTAGCGATTGAAACTACAGGGGTAGTTTCAGTAGGTGGAACAACTTTAATTGCTGTAAAGGCGATATCTTTTTGGTTTGTTTTAACATTTTTAGGTGGTCTTGTTGCACCTTGGATCTCTAATTTCTTTAATAAATTTAAAGGGGCTGGAGTAAGAGTGTGCTTAAGCTTATCATTGGCTTTTGTAGCTGCTGGAGTAGCAGAACTCTATTTTGGTTTAGCTATGATAATTGGATCATATTCTTTAGGTTTGGCTATGTCTCCTACTCAAATAAAGGAAGAAATTGAAGAATCTTTACAAAAAATCAATTTTTTCTTGGTTCCTGTCTTTTTCTGTGTGATAGGCATGCAAGTAGATCTAGGTGCCATATTTGCTGGAAATGCTAGCTTGTTTTTAACTATTTCTTTTGTAGTAATTCTTACTTTATTTGCAATATTTAGTAAGTTTATAGGTTGTGGAATACCAGCTTTATTATTTGGATTTAATAGACTTGGAGCATGGAGAATAGCTGTAGGAATGCTTCCTAGAGGAGAAGTAGCTCTTATAATAGCGGGAATTGGACTCGTGTCTGGAGTAATTGATAATCAGGTTTTTGGAGTTGCTGTTATTATGACAATCATTACAACTGTTATAGCTCCTATTCTACTCTCTCCAGCTTTCAAATCTGGTAAATCTGGTTTAAGGTAATCTTTTAATTTTCAAGAATTATTTATTCTAAATAATTAAAATTATGTTATCTTTACTTTGGAACATGAAGAAGAAAGAAGATAAAAAACCACCTCCATATATTTCAGTTTCTCAGGTAAGAACGTATCTTATGTGTGGGATGAAGTATTATTTTAGATATTTTGAAAAAATTGAAACTTCTCCTACAGGTCCTATGATACGTGGTTCCTCTGTAGACAAGGCTGCGAACGATCATTTTGATGTAAAGGCAGATAATGGAATAGGTTTAAAAAGAAATGATTTCGTAGATCTTGCAGTAAGTGAGCACGATTTTAGTGCAGAAAATGCAGAAATGGATATCACTAAACAAACTAGTAGAGATAGGTTAGCAGAGATATCAAAAAAATATCATACTACTCATGCCCAAAAGTTAACTCCTTTATCTAAAGGATCTGTTCAATTAAAAATTAATGGTGATATTGGTTTAGATATTCCCGTTTTAGGTTTTGCAGATTTAATTACAAAAGATAGAGTTGTCATAGATAATAAAGTTAGAAAACAAAATAGGGTAAATGATTTAACTAAAGACATTCAACTTGTAACCTATGCTGATGTAGCTAATTTTAGTAAAGTTGGGATTGCTTTAGTAACTGATAATAAGACACCAAAAGCTGAAATTTATACGGCTCAGATCTCAGATGATTCAAAGAGTCTTGTTCGTGAAAGGATAAAGTTAGTAAGAAATGGGATTAAGAAGAATGTTTTTTTACCTGCACCTGAAGGTTCTTGGTACTGTTCTGAAAAGTGGTGTTCTTTTTGGAGTATATGTCCCTATGGAGCAGGCTAAAATTTATAAGGAGAAAAAATGAAATTATTAAATGGTAAAAAAGCTTTGATTACTGGTGCAAGGAAAGGTATAGGTAGAGGTATAGCTTATAAATTAGCTGAACAGGGAGCAGACATAGGGATTAATGATTATATAGACGATGAAGAGACTCGAAAAACTGTTAGCTTAGTAGAGTCTTTGGGAAGAAAATGTTCTATTCATATTCAAGATGTTAGTAAAAAAGAAAATATAGACAAGATGATTGATGATTTCATTGATCAACATGGTTCAATTAATGTGTTAGTAAATAACGCAATAATGCAACCTCAGCATAAACCTTTTTTTGAAATTGATGAAGAATGGTGGGACTATATGATGGACTTGTCTCTGAAAGGATATTTTTTTGCTGCACAAAAAGCTTCAAAGGAGATGGTTAAAAGGAAAACTGCAGGTTCAATAATTTGTATATCTAGTGTTCATTCTTATAGAGCATCAGAAAATTGGACTCCTTATGGTATAGCTAAAATGGGTTTAAGGAGGATGGTTAAAGGATTGGCTGCCGACTTAATTGATACTGGTATAAACTCTAATTGTATCGCTCCAGGTTGGATTAATAATACAATCCCTACTGATGAGCAAGTTGAACCTGACTCAATTGTTGCCCCATGGGTTCCTTCAGGAAGACAGGGGTTGCCAAGTGATATTGCTAATGCTGTCGTTTTCCTTTCTTCAAAAATGGGTGAATATGTAAATGGTGAAACTTTATTAGTAGATGGTGGAATGATTGCTACTGATAGCCTAGCAGGAAGACCAAATGACTCATAAACACTAAATTAAATTTGAAGAAAATGAGGAATAATGGAAAAACAGATATTTTTTGAATCACCTAAACATGTTTTAAGTACAGATATTCGAAAAAAATTAAAAAAAGTAAATACTTCAGCTTTTGTAGATGTGCTTGCAAGAAATGGTTATGATGCGAGACATGTTTTGATGGATAATATTTTTCCATTGAATGAAGGTGAAAGATTGGTTGCTAGAGCAATAACAGTAAGATATCTTCCCTCTCGCCCAGATGCTGATTTAGAAAAACCTACTGGTGAAAAATCTCCAGAATATGCTGCCTTTGAAGTAGCTGGCCCTGGAGATGTAATAGTTATGGAATCTATGAGCACAAAATTAATGAGTATTGGAGGAGATATAAAATTTCTTAGGTTAAAGCAGAGAGAAATTGATGGTTTAATTTGTGATGGTGGGGTTAGGGATATGAAATCAGTCAGTAAATATGGAATAAGAATTTGGGGATATGGAAGAACTTCTAATTTAGGTACAAGAGTAGGAACTCCTTATTCTACCAATGAACCTGTAAGGATTGATGGTGTACTAGTTAGGCCAGGAGATTATATAGTAGCAGATGATGATGGTGTAGTTGTTATTCCTAGAAGTATAGCTCCTTTAATCGCTGAACAAGCTTTAGAGTACACTCAATTAGAAAGCTGGATTAAGAATAAACTTTCAGAAGAAAATTTATCTCCAGGAAAATATTATCCTCCTGATGAAAATACTTTTGAAGAATTTAGAAGAACAAAGTAACTTTATATTTCTATAGATAATCCATCATAAGCAAGTTCAACATCTTCATCTAGGTTTTTGAGTTTTTCTGTCACTTTTTTATGTTCAATGTTGCAAGTAATATCAGTAAAAAAAGTCTTTTTTGGTTTATATTTTCTTACTATTTTTAATGATTGTTCTAGTGTGAAATGGGATCTATGAAAGCCCTCGGGCCTTAAGGCATCAATAATTAAAATGTCTAAATTTTCAAATAATTTTTCAGAATCTTCAGGTATCCCGGAAATATCTGGGAGGTAGGCAATATTCAAAAATTTATATCCAAATGTAATGTAATCCTTACCATGGAAAACTGGTATAGGTTTAAAAAGAATATTATTTAGAGAAAATTCATTTTTATCTATTAGTTTGAAGTCTAATTGTGGTATTGCATATTTAGAGGGAGGATTATTATCAAATAGGTAAAAGAACATTTTTTTAACTCTTTCTAAATCTTCTGCTCTGATATGAATTTTCACTTGATCTTGTACCCAATTAGTCCAATCCCTAAGATGATCTAATCCGCCTACTGCATCAGCATGAGAATGTGTGATTATTACTCCATCTAATTCTCTTACTTTATATTTTGGAAACCAGTGAATTGCTCCTTCCCAGAAAGTTTTTCCTATATCAATAACAGTATTATGTAATCGGTTTTTATAATTTGTTTGAACTAATAAAGAAGTATTACGTCTTCTGTTGGGTGAATTATTTTCTATTGATGAAAAACAGGTTTCACAAATATTATCTGTTTTAGTAAGACAACTTACTCTGGGGATCCCATCAGAGGAACCAGTTCCTAAAAACACTATTCTATTATTATTTTTTATTTTCATATTGATACTTTATTACGATAATTCTTGTTTGCCTAAAGATATATGAATCGTTAAAGTTATATTTTATTACTATATATCTAATTAGGAATGTATTTTTTAAGAGTATTGGAGGCAAAATGGTTAAGGAAAATTTGCTAAAAGGGAAACTAGAAAAAGGCGAGACTGTAATAGGTCCTTTTTGCATTGTTCCATCTATGACGATGATAGACACTTTAGGTTACTCAGGAATGGATTTTTGTATTCTTGATACTGAACATGGACCTATGGATGTACAGACAATCACAGATTTATGTATAGCTGCAGATGGAACCGGAGTATCTCCAATTGTTAGAGTTGGTGAAAATAATGAAAGATTAATCTTAAGAGCTTTGGATATAGGGTCTGCAGGTGTTCAAGTGCCACAAATCAATCAAAAATCTGATGCTGAAGATGTAGTGAAATCTGCAAAATATTCTCCTATTGGACATAGAGGATTATCTATTTTTACTAGATCAGGAGAATATTTTAAACACCAAGGTAAAAATCATACTGATAATCAAAACGAAAATACTCTTGTGATAGTTCATATTGAAGGACAAAGAGGGCTTAATAATTTGGATGAAATAATGTCAGTAGATGGTATAGATATTTTATTTTTAGGACCTTACGACATTTCCCAAAGCCTTGGAATACCCGGGCAGGTTACTGATCCAAAAGTAGAAAAAGCTATAAGAGATGCTACAGATAAAGCTAGAGCATTAGGCAGATATGTTGGTTCTTATGCAAAAGATGTTGAAATGGGGAAATGGTTAATTGATATTGGGGTTCAATATTTATCTATAAATACTGATGCAACAGTATATATGCAAGCTTGTGAAAAAATTGTTCAAGACTTAAGAAAATAGACAAATAATAGGATCGTTGATTATTATTTAATTTCATCGGGGCGTGGCGCAGCTTGGCAGCGCGCCTGCTTTGGGAGCAGGAGGTCAGAGGTTCGAATCCTCTCGCCCCGACCAGTAGTTTTGAACTGAGAAACCCTTAAATTCTAAGGGTTTTTCTTTTTGTAAATGACCCATGACCCCCCTATTTGTCCCCTTATGACCTAAAAAACGTGGCATTTCGTGGCAAGTGCCTCGCTCCCTATATTTACTTAGTAGTAATTGATGGGTTAGGTCGCCGATAGGCATTGGGGGACTATAGTAAATATATATG
>CAYSUW010000014.1:0-38936 GCA_964434385.1 uncultured Dehalococcoidales bacterium
TTTTACCATTGTCTTGCTTCGATGTTCTTTTACTCAAAATTATCAAAACAAAACAAAACATGAGCTATCATAAATATTGAGTAATCTGGATTTATTTTGGAACAACATATCCAGCAATATGAAAATAATTAATTTTGTCAATTTAGCATTAGAGATTGTGTACCTTCTTGCAATTTTTTCTATCCCTTTAGTATTTGCTCCTGATTCATTTCTAGCTTTTTATCAACAACCAAAGGAATCTTTACTCCATTTTGCAGGTTTCACTTGTATCCTATTAATCACAATAAAATTTTCTCTTGAATTAACAATTAATAAAAAATCTGATTTTCTAGAGTTAATTTCAAATAATAAAAAAGTTTTCTGGCTCCTAATTTCAATTTTATTATTTTTCATCTCTAATTTTTTATCTAGTTGGTTATCTATAGTCCCATACGCTAGTTTTTGGGGAAGAGAAAGTGGAATGGCAGGAAACACATTGGTTTCGTTAATAAGTTATTTAGGAATTTTCTCTTCGATAATAATTATAGTGAGAGAAGATACTCAAATTAAAAGAATTTTAATTGTAGTACTTTCAAGCAGTTCATTAGTTTGTTTATATGGTCTAGCACAACATTTCTTTTATGAAACTATTACTTGGTACACATGGATGAATAGAGGAAGAGTTTATTCAACACTCGGAAACCCCATATATCTAGGAGCATTCCTAATTATGACAATCCCATTATCGATAGTCATATTAAATCAACTTTCTGAAAAAATTACCCCTAGACTTTCCATCTTAATTTCTTCTTTATTCATAGGATTACAATTATCTGTACTAGTATTTACACTAAGCAGAGGACCTTGGTCAGGACTCTTGGCAGGCGTGATTTGTGTTATTGGATATTGGATTATTTTTTCTAGAAAATTCCCTACATCGTACATTAGATTTATCACAATAATTTTTTCTGGTTTTATCATAGCAATATTAATAAATTATATTCCTGGAAAAACCCAAGAAGAGCAAAGGACAGATAAAATAATTGAAAGAATAGGAAGCATATCTGAAAATTTAGAATTGTCATTAGACAATAAAACTGGAATAAATGTAAGTGGCTCAGGTTTTTCTGGAAGAATAGAAATGTGGCAAGGAGGACTAGAATTAATAAAAAAATGGCCTAGTCCAAATGGACTCGAACTTAATTTAAAAAATTTAAGACCATTGATTGGTTATGGACCAGATACTTATATTTATCTTTATCCACAAACTATAAGTCCTCAAAGGGAAATAGTACTTTCCAGTCATCCACATAATTTGATCCTACAGATCTTGATCGAGTTAGGGTTACTAGGATTTATAACATTTTCTTCAATAATAATAATAACTTTTCTTATAATCCTAGAGCTTTTAAAAGAAACAAAATATTCTTACTCTTTCAAATCACTACTGATCATTGCAGTTTTTACAGGATTATTATCTCATTTAGTAGAACAAATGACAGGATTAGGTGTTACTTCAGATTCCTTATTATTCTGGGTATTGATCAGTCTAGTATTTGTTTTAGCCATAAATAAGAAACCTGAATATTCAAATCGACAAAAAATCACTCCACTAAATCAACCTAATAGATTTTCTTACTTATTTTTATTATTCAATATTCCAGTATTAATGATTTTGATATTTGTTTTTACTGAAGAAATTAATTCCATAAAAGCATCCAGGAATCTAACAAAGGGATTAGAAATGATCAATCAAGAAAAAGCATCAGAAGGATTAAAACTAATAGAAGAAGCAAGAATCCTTAAACCTTTTTCTGAAACATATACTATAGAAAGTTTCAAACTTATCAGAAAATCTGCATTAACATCTGGTTTAGGAATGGATGAAGAAGGAAAAACGAAAATGCACCTTCATTCATATTCCAGATTAATGGATTACGAAAAATTGAACCCTTATTCATACAATGTAGAGATGTTTCTAGCTAGAACTTCATTAGATCTTTTTCTTAGGAATCCAGATTTCAAAATTGAAGTACTAAATCGATATATTTATCTAACTCAATTAATGCCAAATTATACAGATGTATTAAAAGTTTCTGCTAATATCTTCCTTTCAATAGGAGCATTCGATAAAGCTCTAGAGACAACTAACAAAGCTATAGATTTAAATAAAAATTCTGAAAACCCTAAACCTATTCCTCAAGCTTATTGGGTAAGAGGTGAAATATTCAAAATAAAAGAAGAGTACGATAAAGCATTAATAGACTTAGAAAAATCTATAATTCAAGTAGAAGATTATATCGAAGAATTTTCTATGGAAAGATGTATAGCTCCATGTGATGGTGAGCTTATGTTTGATGAAGTTACTCTAAATAAAAAAAGAGCATATCAAATTCTAGCAAACCAAACAATCGGTGAAATTTTAAGCTATCATGAGCCTAGTTCAATTATTAAATCTAGTCTAAATATTTCAGATACCCAGAAAGAATCAGAAATAAGATTGTCAAGAGCTAGAGAACTTGCTAATAAGTTTACTATGAATAACTTATTAAAAACAAAATAATTACAATTCTAATTTATAATAATTAATCGGAAAATTTACACTAAATAATCCTAAAGTTAAAATTATAAATTAAAAGCCGAAGTGGCGGAATGGCAGACGCGATGGTCTCAAACACCATTGGGAATTACTCCCGTGTGAGTTCGACTCTCACCTTCGGCACCATCCCAAATTTAAAAACTACTAAAAATCAGAAATTTCTTTTTCGACTATTGGTAATACTTCATTCTTCAACAGTTTAAAAGAATTCTCCCATTTGTCCCAAGGATCCCAATCATGTGCCATAGCTAACAAAAAACCAAAACCTCCCACTTCTTTATAAATTTTCACTATTTTATCTGCAACACTTTGAGGATCACCTACAAGCCAAATATTATTAATCATGTATTCTGCATTAACTTCATCATTAGAAATATTTTCATCTATCTTAGCTGCAGAAAACATATTAGTTTTATCTAACAATGGATGAATATATCCATAAAAATCTCTTGAAAGAACTCCAGAAATTGACTCAGAAAAAGCTTCCTCTTTTGTATCAGCAACAAAAATATCTCTAGCAATTCTCCAAGTAGATCTATCAGGAATCTTCTTTCCTTTTTCAGCACCTTCTTCTACTGCTTTCCAATGAGTCTTTAAAATTCTTGTTGGAACTAAATTTATACTTAAAGGTATCCATCCTTTCTCACCAGCAAGGGAAATAGTTTTTGAAGATTCAGAAACTCCTGCAACTCCAATAGGAGGATGTGGTAATTGGTAAGGCTTAACATGAACATTCAAAGAAATATCCGGATCTGGCTCAGGAATAGTATATTCCCAAAACTCATTTTTTCTAATTCCAGGCTCTGGATTATTCCAAATTTCTAAAATTGCTTTTACTGATTCTTGAGCCATCTTCCTATTATCTCTTCCTTTAATATTATTTCTAGAATCACCGTAACCAAATGCTGTCAAATCTCCAGGAAACCCTCCAGCACCTATTCCCCACTGAAATCTACCTTTAGCCATTTGATCTAGTTGAGCAATTCTGTGAGCTAAAACAAATGGGTTATGGTTCGGTAAGCAAGAAACTCCTGTTCCCAAAATTATATTCTTAGTCTTAGCTAGTGCGTGAGCAATAAATAAATCAGGAGCAGGTATATTCTCCCATTCACCTGTAAAATGTTCTCCTATCCATGCCTCTTGAAAGCCTAATTCATCAAGTTTAATGATTTGGTTTAAGTCATGCTCAAGAGTTTCTGATAGATTTGCACCTGGAGGATGCAAAGGCATTGCAAATAATCCTAATTTCATAATTTTCTCTAAATTTAATGTTGGAAGTTATTTGAATATAAACTCTCGTATCTTTTAATGCAACATTGATATTAATTATCTGAAAATAATAATAAATTTTTAATCAAAATTTTATTTTCATTGTCTTATGTTCAATTCCAGCATCATAATAAATATCTCCATAAGATTTATACCCAAGTTTTTCATAAAATTTTATAGCATATACTTGTGCAGATAACTCTGCAGTTTTAAATTCTCTTTCAATTAAAAAATCATGTATTTTTTGCATAATATAATATCCATAATTATTTCCCCTAAATTCTTTTAAAATAGCAACTCGTTGAATCAATGGAGATGAAGAAGAATCTTTAGTTTGAGAAAAAATAATTCTAGCTGTTCCTATATAGAGATCATTCAATTTAGCTACAAAATGAGTTGATGTACTATTAAGCCAAGGTTGGAAATCATAACCATCAAATTCTTCATCTTCAGGACAACCTTGCTCTAAGACAAAAACATTCATCCTTATTTTTAATGATTCCCGAAGTAATTTTGAATCTGTAACAGTAAATATTTTAAGCAAATCAGGTTTCTTTTTATATAAAACTCATACTAATTATTTTTGTAGAACTCTAAAATAATACTAAAAACTATATATTTAACTCAAAAAATATAGATAAAGGATCTTCTTTGTAATCATTAAACGGTCTAATCCTTCTAAATCCATGCTTCTCATAAACACTAATTGCCTCAGGTTGACTAATTCCAGTTTCTAATTGAATTTTTTTGTAGCCAAGTTTATCGCATCTGTTCACAATAAAATTCAATAATTTATGAGAATATCCCATTCCTCTAAATTCAGTTCTTATGAACATCCTTTTTATCTCAGGATTAATATGCTTAAAGCTAATTCCAATTGAACCAATAATTTTATTTTCATCTTTCATTAAATAAAACTCAAACCAATCAGAAATTAAATCCGATACTCTTACAAGATGGTTACTTTCAGGAGGATATAGTGATTCAAGATATTGATCTCCCAATTTAATTATCTCTAGAACATGATTATTTATCTCTTTTTGCAATTCAATTTTCATAACTTACAAACTTACTCACTTGTATTTCTACCATCTTCGTCAGTCAATTTTATTTTCATTGTCTCTGGAAAACGAGAATTATTAAATTCGTCTTGATTGTATGCAGATTCACTTGAATAGTCTGAGGCGATTAAGGTAACCATCAACATAATATAAAGTATTACAATGAATTTTATTAAATGTTTTTTCATTTCTAAGAATCAACTAATATAATTAACAGTTACTTATAGTAACTTAAATAATTTTCAAAAGTCATATATAATTTCCTAAATAAATTTCTAAGTAATAATGAACGCTTCAACTACATTAACAAATATTCGTATAATTATTGGACCAATAATTGCAATTATAATTTATATAAATTTTGTATTTGCTCCAATCGTTGCTAGTGCACTTTTTGCAATAGGAAGCATCACTGATTTTCTAGATGGGAAAATAGCTAGAAAAAGATCTCAAGTTACAAAATTTGGAACTTTCTTAGATCCTGTGGCAGACAAACTGATGGTATCTATAGTTTTGATATCTTTAGTATATATATTAGATTCTTTCTACTTGGCAATACTTGCCACAATCATTATTTCTAGGGAAATAATTATCATTTCTTTAAGAGAATGGATGGCAAAAATTGGCAAGGATACCTATGTTGAAGTCACTTTAATAGCAAAATTAAAAGTAGTATTTCAAATGGCAGGAATATTTATATTAATTATCTCGCGTGGAATAACAACTTTTTATTTTTATGAAATTTCAATGATCTTTATATCAGTTGGAGTATTATTGGGACTTTATTCAGCAATAAATTACTTTTCTGCTTGTATCCCTTATTTGAAGAATTCTGAATAAATAAAATACTATAATTAAACTTCACTTCCTCATTCTGAAAAATACAGAAAGGATCCTAATAATTATCAGATAAGTACTTATAATAGGCACAAGTATCACAAGAGTTAAACCAACAACAATATTTGATAATACTAGATCCACTAATCTTCTTTTTTCGATATGCAAGTAAATACCTATTTAATTAATTTTTTGATTTTTTTGAAATATTTATTATTACTCAAATCTTCAATTTTCCCTTTTTCTAATCTTCCCAATGAAAATTCTCCGTAATTTGTTCTTATTAATCTATGTACATCCCATCCCAATTCAAAACATATTTTTCTAATTTCTCTATTTTTACCCTCAATTAACTCCATTTCCAACCAAGTACTTGAAATATTAGAAGATATCAACTTTACTTTCATTGGAGCATATTTAATTCTATCAATTTCTATCCCTTTTCTTAAAACGTTCAATTGATTTTCTTGAACTATACCCTTAACTCTTACTCTGTAAATTCTAATGATTTTGTTTCTTGGCAGTTCAAAATATCTTGAAAATTCTCCATTATTTGTTAAAAGTAGCAAGCCTTCACTTTTCCTGTCCAAACGACCAATAGTCATCAATCTAGGTAAATTTTTAGGTATCAAATCAAAAACTGTTTTCCTGTTTTTGGGATCATTTGTAGTTGTAATTATTCCAGCAGGTTTATGAAATTTCCATAATTTTATTTCATTTTGAATATTTATTTCTTTATAGTCTACTTGAATAACATCAGATTCTAAGACATTTGTAGCAGGAGATATACAAAGATAACCATTAATCATCACTTTTTTTTGATATATCAATTCTTCTGCTTGTCTCCTAGAACAATAACCTGCATGTGCAATATATTTTGCTATTCTCATAAATCTTATTTCCCAAAATAAAAATTTTCTTGAAATGTGGTTCTCAAGAATTTAATATCTAATATATTATCTATTTTAAGATAAAATATTAAAGGTAGGACAAAAGTTATGGCAAGAAGAAAAATAAATATCAATACTTTACGTTTGAAAAAAAGACGAAATGAAAAAGTGACTTATTTGACTGCTTATGATTTTCCTACTGCCCATTTTGCTGATCAAGCTGAAATAGATATGCTTCTAATTGGAGATTCAGGTGGAATGACAATGATGGGTCAAGAATCTACTATTTCTGTAACAATGGATGAAATGTTAATGATGGCAAAATCAGTAGTAAGAGGAGCTAAATCTACTTTCAATGTTGGAGATATGCCTTTTATGTCATATCAAGCTTCTAATGAAGATGCTATTAGAAATGCTGGAAAATTAATCGCTATAGGTTGTGATGCAGTAAAACTAGAAGGAGGAACTGAAGTATGTGAAAGAATTTCTGCTATAGATAATGCTGGAATTCCTGTAATGGCACATCTTGGATTAACTCCTCAAAGTCTTTCCCAAATGGGTGGTTATAGAGTTCAAGGAAAAAATTTATCATCATTCAAGAAATTACTAGAAGATACTTTAGCTGTAGAATCAGCAGGTGCATTTTCAGTTCTTATTGAAGCTATACCCGAGGACGTATCTGGGGAATTATATAAACACATCAAGGTTCCTCTGTATGGTATAGGAGCTGGAAAACATGTTGATGGGCAATTAGTAATTTCTCATGACATGCTAGGTCTTTTCGTAGGTGAAGTAGATCCTAAATTCGTAAAAAAATACCTTAACCTATCAGAATCAATAACTAATGCTTTTAAAGAATATAAAAATGATGTGGAAAGTTTGTCATTTCCTGCAGAAGAACACCTATACCCTATAAAAGAAGAAGATCTAAAAAAAATTCAAAAGTATAGTTCCAACTACAAATCCAAGTAACAGTAGATAAGTTTAACTATTATTCGTCTAGAGGATGATACTCAATATTATTTTCATTACGCCATTTCTTATACTCATCATCAGTTTCTTTTGACCATGCTTTTCTTCCGTAATAATCTCTTAAATGACCACCTTCAGCTAACTTCATCCTTACCCAAACTTCCCAGTCAGAGTGGCTTCCTCCAGTATTTGCCAATTCTGAGGCCATTTTTGCTGGAACCACTACTGCACCATCATCATCAGCAATAATAATATCTCCAGGTAATACTAATGTTCCTCCACAAGATATTGGAATATTAACAGCACTAGGAAATTGTGTTGTCTGAGTATGATAATTTGGAGTAACTCCACGTAACCACATTCCTATTTCCAAATCTTTTGCATGAGTATAATCTCTTATACAACCATCAATCACAACACCAGCACCTCCTTGTCCCTGAAAGAAAGTAAGCATCATTTCACCAAAAACACCACTAGTCATCTCAGCCCTTGCATCTACTACTACAATATCTCCATGTTTTGCCATATATAAAGCATGTCTATGTAACTGGACTTCTGGGTCTGAATATTCATCATCATGATAAACATCCTCTCTTATAGGCATAAACTGTAAAGTAATGGCAGGACCAGCAATAGTTTTTCCGGGTGTCCATGTTACTGGGCCTTGAATAAAAGGATCTTTGATTCCCATACGACTTAATTCACCTGAAGCAGTAGCACTTCCAATTTTTTTTAATTGTTCAATTATTTCTTTAGAAGGTCTTTCTATATCAGGAATATCAATCATTTTATCTCCTATAAAAATTTAATTTCAATATTACAGTATTACAATTATCAGATAATTAATATTTTCATCTCTATCTATTCAACTCAAAAGTATAAGTAAGATCTTTTTTATTGAAAAAAAATCTTATACTCAACAATGAAAAATCATCAAAAAACAACTCTCCTTTACAAGCAATAAAATTTTGATCATTCAGAACTTCAGAGATACTTTCGAGAGCTAAAATTCGCCCAACTAATACAGGTATTTCTGATTCAACCATTTTAACTATTTCAGTTTTAAATAAATCATTTTCACAAGTTATTTCATTAGAAACTTCTGGGTCTACAGAATCTGAGCAAGAAAATATAAAAAGTATTAAAAGAAATAATATTTGTTTTTTAAAATACAATTAATCCTCTTGATAATTTCCCTTTTTCCAAATCATCAAATCCCTTGTTAATATCATCGATTGACATTCTTTTTGAAATCATCTCATCTAATAACAACTTCCCATCCATATATAAATTTGCCAATTTAGGAAAATCTCTTCTAGGACGACTGCTTCCATAAGAAGTTCTTATGATTTCTCTATCTCCCATCAAAGTGTAAAAAGGTAAATTAACTTCAACACCATAAGGTGTCTTACCTAGAAATACTACTCGTCCTCCAGGCCTTGAAGATTCTAGAGTTTGTCTTATACTCTCATTTTGCCCTGCAGATTCAATAGCACAATCAACTCCTCTTCCTTGTGTAAGATCTCTAGCTATTTTCACAGGATCATTATCTTTAGAGTTAACAACATGAGTAGCTCCGACACTTTTAGCCCAATCAAGTTTTTTAGAGTTTATATCAACACCGATAATAATAGATGCTCCAGCAATTCTTGCTCCTTGAATAGCACTTAAACCAACTGCTCCACATCCTATAACAATTACACTATTTTCTGGTCTTACGTATCCAGCATAAACAGCTCCACCATAACCAGTCATAACTGCACAACCTAAAAGCGCTGCTCTATCTAATGGAAAATCTTTCCTCACAGGAACTGCTCCTGCCTCAGGAATAATAGTATATTCAGCATGTGAAGAAACTAAACTGTAGTGAAAAACTGGTTCTCCTTCAACAGATTTCATTCTTGATGAGCCTTCAAACATTACTCCTTTAGATCTAGTTTTACTTTGAATTTCGCATAATATCGGTTGGCCACTATCACAATAAAAACAAATTCCACAATTAGGATTCCAAGAGCAAACTACATGATCACCTACTTTTACTCTATCTACTCCAGGACCTATTTCTTCAACTATACCTGCACCTTCATGACCCAAAATTGCAGGTAAAACTTGAGGTTGAAATCCATGCATAGTTTCCCAATCTGTATGACATAGACCACTAGCAACAATCTTTACTAATACTTCTCCCTGTTTAGGACTTTCTAAAAAAACATTTTCAACAGATAATTTCCCTTTAGTTTCTCTAAGTACTGCTGCTTTCATATCCATAAATTCCTCCTAAAAAATTTAAAACCAAAGTTTTTTATCTACTACATTTCTTAGATCTTTTCCTTCGTTTAAAGATCGACAATTATCTAAGACAATTTGATATCTTCTTTCATCCAAATAAGGAACATCCCATGTAGCAACATGTGGAGTTAAAATTACATCTTCTCTTAACCATAAAGGATGATCGTCAGGTAAAGGCTCTATTTCATAAACATCTAATCCTGCTCCGCTAATTTCACCATTTTCCAAAGCAGTTACTAAATCATCTAATTTAGTAGTCATTCCTCTTCCAATGTTAATAAAGTATGCTGACTTCTTCATTAATTTGAATTTTTCAATGTTAAATAAACCTTCAGTAACAGGATTATGAGGAATAGTTGAAATAATGAAGTCAGCCTCAGGAATAAGTTGATCAAGATAGTCAGGTTTAAAAATTTTTTCAACACCTTCTGGAACATCCTCTCTCCGAGCATCAACACCTAACACTCTCATACCAAAATCAGCACAATATTTTCCGGTCTCTGCTCCTATTCCTCCTACTCCTACAATCAATGCTGTGCATTCAGGTAAATGCCTTGTAGAATTTTTTAAAGAATGACCAATCCATTTGCCTTCAAATTGCTTTCTCATATAAATATGTAGACTCTTTGAAAAAGCTAAAAGCATACTCATAATATGAAAAGAAATATGATCATTATATATTTCTCTCATATTGGTTACTTGTGCAGGATGATCAACTAATTCTGGAAAATAATAGCCCGTAGGAGGAGCTGCTGCAGGACATTGAATCCATTTCAAGTTTTTACACACACTAAGAAGATCAGGTGTAAAGGTTCCAAAGGCTGCATCAGCATCCTGCAATTCATTTTTTGCATCAATTAATGATTCTGGAGTCTTAATATCCAAATAATTTTCTGAGTCTTGTAGACGAGAAGCCCATTCTAAAATCAATTCTCCATGAGGAAGTGTCTTTTCCCTATCTTCATTTGGAATGAATACTAACTTTAATTTTTTCATTTTCACCCTCTTCTTATTTTATTTTTCATTGTGCAATTATCATTGATTTTTTATTAACGTTCAAGGATAAAAAATACAAAATAACTTATTCTCATTTCTATCTCTGATGTATAATATAAATTCTCGAAATAAATTTAATTTCCTATTTTCAAATGTTAAAAAAAATTAAAACTAAAAAATATGGTTCATGGGAATCTCCTGTAAAAGCATCTCTTATTGCTGAAGGCACTCCGAGAAACCCACTCTCTGAAATCTTAATAGATAAAAATATAATATATTGGATCGAATCAAGGCCCAAAGAAAATGGTAGAAATGTAATTGTAATGAAAGAAAACGATGATTCTCCTAAAGATATTCTTCCTAAAGAATTCAATGCTAGAAATAGTGTTCATGAGTATGGAGGCGGTGTTTATAGCGTAAAAAACGGAATCATATATTTTACTAACTGGGATGATCAAAGAATTTATAAAATTCAAGATAACAAGATAAAACCTATCACCCCAGAGTCAAAACCCAATAAATCTATTCGCTTTGCTGATCTAAATATTTCTCCTGATGGAAAAAGTTTGATCTGTATTATGGAAACGCATCACGAAAATTTAGTAGAAAATGAAATTGTTATCATTCCAACAGATGGTACTTCAGCACCAAAATCTCTATTAAAAGGATGCGATTTTTATTCTTCTCCCAGATTAAATGAAAATGGCACAAAAATTGCATGGATATGCTGGCAACACCCCAATATGCCATTTGATTCTACTGAATTATATATTGCTGACTTTTCATCAAATGGTATAAAAAACCATAAAAAAATAGGAGGAGGTAATGATGAAAGCGTAATGCAACCTAAATGGAATGGAAATCAACTTTTTTTTATCAGTGATAAAACAGGATGGTGGAAAATAAATAAATATGAAAATAACCGTTCCGAAGTAATTATTAATGATAATGCTGACATCGCAGAAGCGCCTTGGGTTTTTGGGTTATCAAATTATTCAATTTCAAAAAAAATACTTATTACCAGTTTAATTAATGAATCTAAAAGAGAGATTGTACTCTTAAACTTAGAAGATAATTCAGAAATAAGAAAAACTGTTCCATATTCTGGAATAAAATATATTACCTCCAACGAAAAATTTACCTGCTTTATTTCTGGAACTACAACTTCTCCAGAAACAGTTACTAAAACTTTATCTAATTTTGATAACTTTGAAATAATTAAAAAATTAGCAGGTTTTTCTATACCTAAAAGTCTTATCTCAACACCTCAGAACATTACATTTCCTACAACTAACAATAGTGTTTCCTATGCATGGTTTTATCCTGCTCATAACCCAGAATTCAAAGGACCTGAAAACGATTTGCCTCCATTAATAGTTATCTCACATGGCGGACCAACTTCAGGTTCTTCTTCAACATTATCTTTAGCAATCCAATACTGGACTTCGAGGGGAATTTCTGTAGTAGATGTGAACTATAGAGGATCTAGTGGGTTTGGGAAAAAATATAGAGACTCATTGAAAGGAAATTGGGGAATTTACGATACAGAAGATTGTATTGCTGCAGCAAAATATTTAGTAGAAAAAAAGCTTGTAGATGAGAAAAAAATAGCTATTAGAGGAGGAAGTGCAGGAGGTTATACTACCTTATGTGCTCTCTCATTTCATAATTATTTTTCTGCGGGAGCAAGTTATTACGGAGTCGCAGATGCTGGAGCATTAGCAAAAGATACTCATAAATTTGAATCTAGGTATCTAGATAGTTTAATAGCTCCATATCCTCAAGAAAAAAGATTATATGAAGAAAGATCTCCTATTAATTACGTAGATAATATTAAATGTCCAGTAATAATTTTTCAGGGCGAAGAAGATATGATAGTACCAAAATCTCAAGCTGAAGAAATGGTAAAAGCTTTAGATAAGAAAAAAATCCCCTATACATATCAATTATACAAGGGAGAACAACACGGATTCAGAAAAACTGAAAATATAATTCGATCATTAGAATCCGAACTACTTTTTTATGGATCAATTTTCGGATTCCATCCTGCAGATAAAATTCCTCCAATAAATATTTATCGTTTTTAACTACATTCGTAATATTTTTTAACAAATATGTTACATTTATACATTCAATAACTATTTCGTTTCTGTATTATGAATATTGAATTAATAAACCAATAACATTAACGATATTCGTAGGAGAAAAATGAACTTACTAAAAATGTCAAAATCAAAAAAAAGAATTAATTATGAAGATTTACCTTCAGTAGTTTTAGATGAAAATCCAATAAAAACTAAGAATCAAAAGAAACCTGATAATCTAAGTTTTATATATCTGATGCAGATAAAATAAATATTAAAAAGAGGCTTCAATGCCTCTTTTTATTTGGCTTCAAGTTTTCTGCTTTTCAATTCAGATAATAATTCCTCTAACCTATTTTTTGTATCATCTAAATTTTCCTCTCTAAGAGGCTCCAATAAAATTACGATGTTTCCATCTACTTTATAAACTGTATATAAAGGTTCTCTCCTTGGGCATTCACCTCTAAATAATGTCTTCTGATCAAAACCTCTACAATCAGTTTTTTCGACTTTAGGACCAAAAAATGAACCAGTATCTCCTTTATTTTGAGTAGAAACAGAACTTTCAGTTAAAAATTCTGTCTGTTCTGAACCTGCATTCTTTCCTTCTATGTTAGCTAATTCAGAGTTTTCATAAAAAATTATCCCCACCTCACTGCCTTTAATATAGCCCCATTTAGCATGCAAAGATTTTGGAAATACAGTTTCAAATTCTCCCTTTTGCTTCCATCCAATTAAACTGAAATCTTCGAATTCGTAAAAAAACTCTTCATCAGTAGCAATTGACTGACAGTGAATAGAAAAAATCCCCACAAAAGAAATTAAAAAAAATATTACCTTTCTTTCTTTTAAAAACATATCGAATCTTGGATTGAGTAAAGTGATTGTAATTCAAGAAAATGTTCTAAGTGATGACCATCTTTAGTCCATGCTTTTGCTAAACCTTCTTTAATTAATATCTCTCCTATACTATCACCATCAAGTGTATATACATAAAAAAGCAATCTTCCAAAATTATCTTTAAGCCTAACACTTTTTTCTACTCTTAAAGATCCTATGAAAGGTTCTTCCATATCTCTAAAAATTAGATTTTTTGTTTTTTCAGTAGATTCATAAAAACATTTTTCTCCATTTTCAGGAGTATCAATACCATAAAAACGAACAACTCCATCCTCAGTTTCAACAGTATCTCCATCTATCACTCTAAGAACATTGATGATATCGCAATCATTACATTGTAATTCCACTGACACATTCCTCTCATCTAAAGGAGTAGGTGTCAAATTACATCTAATTACACATGGAAGATTCTCAAATGGATCACTTTCTTCTGAAAGAGTGTCTTCTATGAGATTTTCTTGAACTAGAGTTTCAGATTCTTCCTCTGATTCAATGGAAGTACAAGAAGTGAATAAAATTAAGAATATTAAAATTAAAAATATATATAATTTAGAAAGTACTCTAAAATTTGATACCAAATAATTATCTGAGCACCATAAAGTATTGTAAAATCTATTCAATTTTTATTCTCAAGATTATTTTATCTATGTATTACAACCATCTTTAACTCAGTCATTTCTTCGATTGCATATTTAGGTCCTTCCTTACCCATTCCACTATCTTTTAATCCACCATAAGGCATTAAATCTGCACGGAATTGAGTTCCACTATTAATATTCAAATTTCCTGAATCAACTTCCAAGGCAAACTTTAAAGCATTATTTATATTCTCAGTAAACACAGCAGCACTAAGACCAAACCTACTATCGTTTGCAAGTTCAATAGCCTGATCAATATCTGAAGCAGGAGTAACTGTAACAGCGGGACCAAATAATTCTTCTCTACATACTTTCATATCTGGTTTTGCATCTGCTATAACAGCAGGGGTTACTATAGATCTATCTCTGTCACCACCAGTTAAAAGCCTAGCACCATCTGATACAGCTTCTCCAATCCAATCAGAAACTCTTTCTGCATCAGACTCTCTAACCATAGGGCCTATTTTAACTGGATCTTCAATAGGATTTCCTATTTTGAGTGATTCTACTACTGGTACTAGAACATCAAGATAATCTGAGTAGACAGACTGATCTACAATTACTCTTTGAGTAGAAATACAAACTTGTCCAGCATTAGAAAAACCACTCTGAGTAGTAGCTTCAGCTACCTTTTGAAGATCAGCGTCAGGAAGAACAATCAATGGACTATTTGAACCCAATTCCATTGTCACTTTTTTCAATCCTGCAGTTCTACAGATATGTTCTCCAACTTCTTGACTACCTGTAAAAGTCACTTTCCTGATTCCAGGATGAGAAACTATTGCATCACCAATAGTTCCACCTGATCCTGTAATACATTGTAATGATTCAGGAGGGAATCCAGCATCAACCATGACTTCAGTTAATTTTAGAGCTGAAAGTGGAGTATCTGAGGCGGGTTTGATAATTACTGAATTTCCAGCCGCTAATGCTGGGCCAATTTTATGAGCGACCAAATTCAATGGAAAATTAAAAGGTGTTATTGCAGCCACAATTCCAACTGGAACTCTTAATGTAAAACCAAATTTAGTAGCATTTCCAGGAGCAGCATCTAAAGGGATTACTTCAGCATTAAGTCTTTTAGCTTCTTCTGCAGATGTCGTAATAGTCTGAATACACCTCTCTACTTCTAACCTTCCTTCTGAAATAACTTTTCCTTCTTCCAAAGTTATTGTTTTTGCAAGATCTTCTTTTCTCTCCTCAATCAAACCTACTGCCTTCATCAACAAAGTATATCTATCAAAAGCTGTAAGTTTTTTCATCTCTATGAAACCTCTTTCAGCACTCTTAACTCCATCTTCAACATCATTAGTACTTCCCTTAGGAACAGTGTCCAGAACAGAACCATCGAAAGGATTAAAAACTTCTTGCACAGAATCTCTGGAAACCCATTGGCCTCCCAAATACATTTTCATTATTTTCTCCTCAGAATTCAGATAATTAAAATAATTAATATTTCTATTATAATCATGATAAGAAAACTTTGAAGTCTTTAATCAAGATTTCCTAATTGTTTCTCTGCTTACTAGACTTAATATTAATGGAATCAATCCAATAATTGAGAATGTAATGAAAGAATAACGGAACCCTTTAAGAAAAACAGTCATTTGATCAGAAGAAAACATTCCTCTAGAAAAATCTGGTTCTACACCATTAGCAATCATAGTTGAAGCTACAATTGCTGATGATAATGCTAAAGAAGAACCCATTCCAACTGTCCTAATTAAATTCAACATTGCTGATACTGAACTAAATGATGTCTGTTTAACAGAATTCATTGCAGCAGTATTATTAGGAGTTGCCCATAAACCCATTCCACAACCATTAATTAGCAATATAGGCATGAAAAAGAAAATATTAGTGTTTTGATCAAAATTAGATATCAAAAATAAACAAACTACATTTATAGCAATTCCTATAACAACGAACTTTTTTATTCCAAACTTATCAGACATTCTTCCACTTAAGCTGGACACTAAAGCCATTCCTAGAGCACCAGGAAATAAAACTAATCCTATATTCGCTGGTTCATAATTCTTTACCAACTGAAAATAGAATGGCATTAGGAAAAATAAAGATCCACCTACTGAAAAAGCCAACAGCCTAGTAAGAATAATATTAGAAAACTGTAAATTTTTAAAAAGTCTCAAATCAAAAATAGGATCTCTAAATCTTAACTCCCAAATCACAAAGAAACCAAAAGAAAGAAAAATTAAAAATATCATTAAAGTGTTCACCGTAGAGAAAAAACCTGTCCCTAAGTTTTGATTCAATATCAAGATCAATAATGAAAATCCTAAAGCAGAAGCAAAAGATCCAATGAAATCAAATTTTCCTGATTTTACTTTTCTTCCTTTTTCTACTATTTCGGAAGGAATCATCAGAATACCTAAAATAATTACTAAAATAGAAGCAAAAACCTGAATCCAAAAAATAGATTGCCAACCTCCATACTGTACTAAAATGCCTCCTAATATAGGTCCTGTTATAGCAGCAAGACCCACAGTGGTAGCATTCGCACCAAGTCCTTTTCCTCTTTCATTAGGAGGGAAAATCAAAACAATCATAGCCATTCCAGTTGCCATCCTCATTGCTGAACCTATACCTACAATAATTCTTCCTCCAATCAATGAGGAAAAATCCAAAGACAAAGCGCTCCACAATGAGCCAATTCCCATTATTAAAGCTCCAATAAGATAAATATTTTTCCTACCCAACCTATCTGAAATATTTCCTACTGGAAGAAGACAAGCTACTATCGTAATAGTACTTATTAAGGGTAACCAAGCAACCATTGGAAGGCTTAAAAAAAGATCTGAAGCTATTGAAGGCAAAGCAATTCCTATCATACTGCCTTCCATTACAGTACTAAAAAGACCCAATGCAATCACAGAAAAAGTGATCCATTTTTTAAAACTATTCTTCATATAATAATTAAAATTAAAAGCAAGAATTAAAGCATTTTTCTAATCTAATTAAATATTAGAAAAAACTTTTAACAAATCATGCCTTGAAATTACACCAACTATCTCTTGATTCTTTAAAACTGGTAAATGATCAAGTCCGTGATCAAGCATTAATTTTGCAGCTTCAGAAACTTTTGTTTTTGGAGCAATTTCAGGAATATTTGTTCTCATAACTTCTGAAACAAAAATATCTTTTATAGAATCTGCAATTTCAGCAAGTCTCTCAGTAGTACCTAAAACATGACCTAAAAGCTCTAAAGTGTCTCCTCGCATAAATGGAATACTCATAGTTTTTGGCATAAAAAGACGCTCTGATACCATTCCAACAAGAGATCCTGAAGAAACAACTGGAAGGCATCCTATTTTATTATCTATCATTTTTGATGCAGCTTCACCTACAGTATTCGATTCCTCTATAGTCAATACAGGAAAACTCATTATATTTTCAACTCTTAAAAAATCCATATTCTCCTGTTTCAGAATACTAGGTTACATAATATTTAACCATATTATATAAAACTAAAGATATATATAATTACAATATGACTCAAATAAAAGAAGTTAAAAATAGTCTCAAACTTGAATGGAATGGAAAACCTCAAGAAATAATCTTTAAACCTTCAAAACTAAAACTTGTAGAATTCTTATCTTCAAAAAATGTGGGAGATTCAGAACAATTAAAGTCTAATAAATGGACTAATCTTCTTGTGAAAGGCAACAACATAAATGTAATATCTTCTCTTTTAGAGCATCCATACAAATCAATTATAGAAAAATTTGGAGGTCTAAAACTTGCTTACATAGATCCTCCATTTTTCACAGGCCAAAACAGATTAATAAACAAATCAATTTCTAAAAACAAACAAATCACTAAAGATGGAGAAATAGCCTACGAAGATAAATGGAACAATTCAATTGAAAATTACCTTTCTACATTGTACACACAACTTTTCTTAATCAATAAAATCTTAAGAGATGGAGGCTATATATATGTACATGTAGACTATAGAACTAGTAGCGCAATCAAATTAATCCTTGATGAAATTTTTGGAACTGAAAATCTAATAGGATATATTATTTGGGTCTTAAATAACGGAGCTAAAGGCAGAAAAAACTGGAGCAATCAACATAATGATATTTTATGTTATTCCAAAGGGAAAAACTTAGGTATAAATTTTGAATCCCCTCTTTTAAGAAAACCATTTTCAAAGACTAGTTTGAAAACTCATTTTACAAAGAAAGATAACGAAGGCAGAAATTATAGAATCAGAGAAATTAATGGAAAAGAATATAAGTACTATGCGGATGAAGGGAAAATAATCGGATCAGTTTGGGATGACTGCACATCTATGAATGCTAATTCGCCTATAATGAAAGAATCCACAGGATACCCAACTCAAAAACCCTTGAAACTTCTAAAAAGAATCATTTCTGCTTCAACAGACCCAGGAGATATAGTAGGAGATTTTTTCTGTGGTTCTGGAACTACCTTACATGCAGCACAATCTCTGGGCAGAAAATGGATTGGGGTAGACAACAGTGAAAAATCTTTAGAAATCACTAAACAAAGAATACAATCAATTGAAAAAACTTATCCTATGGAAGAACCTTCATGTTTGTTAAAAGAAATTAAAAACTAAATTACACCTATTCCAGAGTAAGAAAAACCAAGAGCTTTTATAAAAGAAGAATTTAAAATGTTCCTTGCATCCACAATATTTTTTCCTCTCATAGATTGAAATATTCTAGAATAATCATATTCCAAGAAATCTGGCCACTCAGTCATAATTACTAATATATCTGAATCTTCAACAGATAAATATGGATCTTCAAAAATTTCCAAATCTTTAGATATAGGAGAATTAAAAGTTGCGACAGGATCAAAAACTTTAATCTTAGCATTCAGTGTAGAAAGATTCTCTATCAGTCTTACAGAAGATGAATTTCTAATATCATCAGTCCCCGCTTTAAAAGATAAACCCCAAATTGTTATCAATGATTCATTTATACTCACACTTTTTTTAATTTTCCTGATTATTTCATCTATTTGAACATTGTTTCTTTCAAGAACTTCTTTGAAAATTTTCAAAAATAAACCTCTATTTTTTGCTAAAGCATTTAATGCATTCAAATCTTTTTCCAAACAAGGTCCTCCAAAACCGGGACCAGGTTGCAAATAAGATTCTCCAATTCTAGAATCTAACCCCATACCTTTAGAAACTTCATTAATATCTGCACCAACATATTCACATAACTCTGCCAATTCATTAATAAAAGAAATTCTAGTAGCTAAAAAAGCATTGGATCCATACTTGATCATTTGTGCAGATGCTAAGCTAGTTTTAAGTACAGGAATTTTTTTATTCTCCTGACTTATCTCATCTAATCCTTTTTTTCTATCAATAAGATCACGATACATTTCTTCAATCAATTTAAATGCTTTTTCTGAATTTGTTCCAATAACTATTCTCTCAGGATTAAAAAAATCAAAGACGGCTTTCCCTTCCCTTAAAAATTCAGGATTTGAAACTATATCGAAATCTTTTCCTTCTTGATGCTGTTTTGAAAATTCTTGTCTCATTAATTCAACAGCATCTAGAGGTACTGTACTTTTCATAACAACTACTTTATAAGTTTTAAAATTAGATTTAATCTGCTCAATAGCTGATTTGATTTGAGTCAAGTCAATATCTCCACCTTTATTTGATGGCGTACCTACGGCAATGATTATTATGTCAGAGTCAGATATAGAATCTGAAGGATCAGTAGTAAAATTAATGTTCCCAGAACTTAAACAGTTTTCTAATACTGATTCAATATGTTCTTCATAAATTGGAGATTTACCATTCAGTAATGTTTTTATTTTTTCTTCAGCTATATCAATATTCGTAACCTTATGGCCTAGTTGTGCTAAACCCAATCCAGTTATTAAACCTACATAACCTGCTCCGCCTATAATAGATATTTTCATACTTTAGATATTATAATTCTCCCAATAATTTCACATTGAAAATTATTAAATTTCTATGAATAAATTTTCTGGTTCCATTTACTTCTTTAAGTTAAATGTAGTAGAGTCGAATCAACTAATCAATATTTCAATATCAGGGGGATTAAATTGAAAGGATTAAATATATTATTAATTTTTTCTCTAGTATTTACATTAATGACAGTTAGTTGCGGAATGTTGGAAAAAATCCTACCAACTCCTACTCCAATTCCTAGCCCTACTCCAATCCCTCCTACACCTACGCCTACGGGACCACAACCATATCCAGATCTAGTAAGACAATTATTTACTGATTTCTGTTCAGAGCTTCAAAGTAATGAATTTTGTGAATGTGGAATTTCTCAAATAGAGCAGAATATACTTCTAGAAGATTTCATGAAACTTGGGCTTACTGCATTAGATCCTAATAGTGGAGAAATAGGTGGTGACCTAATGAAAATCTTACCCCCTGAATTTATAGGAATTTTAACTCCTTGTATGCAATATATTCAATTACCAGATTCTGCTGATACCGAATCTGGAGAAGAAGTGGAAGAAAAAACACCTGAAGAAATAATAAATAACATATTAGGTGATTCTCCAAACGGACCTGCATTATTACCAATAGTAGAACAATGTATTCCTCAAGCAGGAACCAAATTCTGTGAATGTTCTTTAGAACAATTAGTTAACAACTACTCTGATGAAGAAATATCAAGCATGATAGCGGATGGTTCTCTAGAACAAAAAATACAAGGTTTAGCTGCTGGTTGTTTCCAGTATTTCTCTCCAGGACAATCTGATGCTACACCAAAAGAAAAACCTGAAGAAACAAATACAGAAAATTCAACAAACGATGAACCTGAAGAGACTACCAAACCTAAAAGTACGCTTGAATCTATTAATGATCTAATGAAAATGAACCAAATGGAATTAATGGGTGTTTTAACTCCTGATAATCCTCTAACTCCATTAATGCTAGCATCCAATACTTGTGTTCAAGAATCAGCTACACTAATGGGAGAAAGTGAAGCGAAAAAATACTGTAGTTGTGGTATTGAAAACTTTGCAGAAAAATATCCTACTCTTGATGATGTATCATCTCTGACTACAAGTGATAGATTAACTGAATTAGAATCATCTATTGCATCATGTCCTTTACCAACAACTCAATGATCAATATTGATTAGTTAAACATTTTTTGGATTTTTAGTTTTAGACATTATCAAAACTAAAATATAAATATATAATTATGTCTTTAAAATTCCAGAATAAAATTAAAAATACTGAAAGGAATTTAAGATTGATTCTTTTTTGTAGTCTAATTATATTTTTTGCAGGATGTTCTTCTGAAAATGAAACTAATATTGAACCAACAAAGGTACCTATTCCTCAAAAAACCATACCTCAACAACAAAATAATCAAAACATCATAGAAACTACAAAAATAGTTGTAGCTACAGTAGACATAAATAAAATTGTAGAGACTGTAATAGCTAAACTTCCAACACCTCAGTTGATTGAAAATAGTCCACCTCAACAACAAATACCTGATGTGAAAGCGACAGCAGTTTCTGTATTAAATTCAATTCTTTCTCTGACACCCACGCTAACACCTTTGCCAACAAGTACCTATACTCCTACACCTACATTAACTCCTGAACCAACTTTAACACCTACACCCACATTAATTCCCTCAATAATCACTCTTTATACAGGTTCAACCATTGTCTCTCAGTCAGGAACTCAAATAACTATAAATGATGCAACAGCATTTTCATCAAGAACAGATGATGGTTTAACTGTCGATATTTTATGGGGAGACGGAACTTCAATGAAAAATATTACTGTTAAAGATGATGGATCTATTACGGCAAAACATACATACACAAAAGCTGGAATTTTTCCAGTAAAATTTATTGTTACTAATCAACACGGTGTAAGTATTTTCGACGAAATAAACTATGTGATTAATGATGATAAATAACAAAAATTATGATAATTCTTTTGAATAATTTTGTGCAATTCGAGAAGGCAAATATTCCAAACTCGAATTTTCTGCTTTAAAAGCTTTCTCTAAATTTTCACTAGGAAAATTCAAGAAATTGAGAATTTCAGTAGACAATAATTCAGGATCTGCAGGAGGAACCAAATTTCCTAAATCTCCATTCTTCAGAATTTCTCTTGGACCACTAGGACAATCTGTTGAAATAACAGGAGTTCCTAAATACATTGATTCAACTATCACATTTCCAAAACCTTCCCATAATGAAGATAAAACAAATAGATTTGATTTCGATAAGTATTTCCATGGATTTACTTGGAAACCCATTAATTCTATATCATCTTTAAGGTTTTCTTTAGAAATCAAACTTTCTATTTTACTTCGTTCCGATCCCTCGCCAATAATTATCAACGTCCAATCTTTCTCTTTTCTAAGAATTGAAAATGCTTTGATCAAAGTAGAAAAATCTTTTTGGTGAGTTAAACGACCTATTCCAATAATTACAGGAATATCTATCTGAAACCAAGGATGAGTAACATTTTCATTTGAAAGGTTTTTTATCTCGGGATCTGCTGAAGGATTATAAATAACTCTTACTTTATTAGGTGACAAGTTAAAATTTTTTATCAAATCTTGAGCTACACCATCTGAAATTGCAATTACTTTATCTGAATACTTGTAAACAAACTTTTTAATCATAAAATTAAAACTTCTAATCAACATAGACTTATTTTTCAACATAGAAGATATATGCAAAGGTTCCCTTATAATTATCTGGGTTCTTATTTTCAGAAAAAATTTTACAAGTACTCCTAATGGTGCATTTCTAGCAGTCATCAAGGAATTTGGTTGTTCTTTTTTTAAATATCTAATTAGTCCCCAAAAAGATGCAATATTAAAATAGATTGATCTAGGGAAGAGAAATCGAAACAATCTAAAAAAGTTCCTTTTAGATAAATAAATTATCTCTGGCCCTTCAATTAAATTCTTCATATCTGGATTAATATCAACGACCAGTAAGTCAATCTTCCATCCTAAATTACACATCTCTTTAGAGATTCTTAGAATCGATCTTTCTATACCACCTTTTTCAAATGATGGAATTAAAATAGATAAATGCATCACTTCTAGTAAGGTAAAGGAGGTGTTTCAGACAAAACTCTTGCTGCTTCTCCAAGAGATTCACCATTCTTCAGTTCGAATCCGGATTCAGAAAGTAATTGTTCAAATGCTTGAAGTAAAGCAAAAACGTTCGCAGAAACACAAGATTCTCCCATTAATCCTACTCTCCAAATTTTTCCCTGGAATTGACCCAAACCTTTTCCAATTTCAATCAAATATCTTCTTAGAAGGTTGCTTCTAAATTGTTCATCATTAATTCCATCAGGAATTTCTATCACAGTTAATTGATCCAAAGCAATTTTCGGATTTATTGGTAATTTTAATCCCATAGTTTTTAATCCAGACTTTAAAGCCTTAGAAAATTTATTGTGTCTCTGCCATCTTATTTCTAATCCTTCTTCAAAGACTAATTTCAAAGATTCTCTTAACCCATAAATCATATTTACTGGAGCAGTATGATGAGCTCTATGGTTACTTGACCAATAATCTGCAATTAAAGAAAGATCTAAATACCACGAACTTGGTAAAGTTTCCCTCTTCTCAATTGTAGAAAGAGCTCTATAACTTACAGCAACAGGACTCAAGCCCGGAGGTGCAGCTAAACATTTTTGACTTCCACTATATGCATAATCTATGTCCCAATCATCAAATCTAAGTTCAGAACCTCCTAGAGATGTGACACAATCAGCCATAAAAAGAGCATTGTTTTCATGAGCTACTGCAGACAATTCTTTAATAGGATTCATAACTCCTGTAGATGTTTCAGCATGAATAGCTGCAACTAATTTTACATCGCTATGCTCTTTTAAAATTTTTCTTAATTGATCAGGTTCGACTGCTGTTCCCCATTTTACTTTCAAAGTAACAACATTTAATTTAAGTCTTTCAGCCATTAAAATCATTCGTTCACAAAAATGCCCATTCTCACATATTAAAATTTTGTCACCCTGTTCTACTAAACTAGAAAATCCAGCTTCCATTCCTGCAGATCCAGATCCTGCCACCGAAAAAGCTCTTTGAGAAGTTTTAAAAGTCTTTTTTAAAAGGTCTTCTACTTCCTCAATAATAGAAAAATAATCAGGATCTAAATAACCCATTACTGGAGATGACAAAGCCTTAAGAACTCTAGGATGGGCAGAACTTGGCCCAGGTCCTAAAATAATTCTTCTAGGTATTTGATTTAATTCAGACATTTAAAATTTTTTAATTTGATAAAGAAGTATTTTATAACTCTATAAGAAATTTTTGAACCATTAGATATTTTATAGGTAATAATCACAAATTATTACTACAAAATCTGATTATCAAGATTTTCTAACTATTTTTTTATATAAATATAGTAATAATAATTGTATGATTAAAAAAAATCTTTTTAAAGAAATATGAATGATTATAAAATTTTCAGAGGGGATGAATGGGATGTAAATTTATCTTTATCTAAAAGTCACTTGAATGGAACTCTAAAAATCTTAAATACCAACAATAGAAGAATTTATAAACCTTTGTCAGAAACACCTAATGTATTTTTAAGATTTTCAGAAATAGGGTCTCTGTACTGGGAAGAACCTAAAGAAATTGAAATTTTAAAAGAAAAAACACAACAATTTTTAAATAAGTTCTCTTATATTAATGATTTCAGCATCAATCAAGAGATATCCATGAATTCTTTCATAGAAGAAGCTAAAACTACATCAAATATAATCTCAATAATTAAATTAAACAACAAAGATAAATCACCTAATATTTCTTTACTTCTCAATAGAATAACTGGCTTATATGAGCAAAAAAATGAAAAAGAAGATGCACTAAACAAATGGATGATAAATAAAATCCAAGAAAATCTGGAAAATGAGCCCTGTATTCATCAAATTGAAACACGAAATTCTAGTAAATCTTATAATTTAACTGTCAATCCAAAATCTTTAAAAGCAGCTATTTGGTTTCAAATAGCAAATATAATAATCTCAAAAAAATATATAAAAGATTGCTCTTACTTGTTATGTAAAAAACTATACTTTACTACAAGGTCTAACCGTAATTATTGTAGTTCTAATTGTCAAACAAGAGCAAAATCTTATAGAGCTTACCACAATTTGTCTACAGAATTATCCAATAAAAATATTAAGCCTAAAAAATCAAATGAACTTTCTCCACCACCAAAATTTCACTCAATTCAAAAACCAGAAAAAATAATCAAATCTAAAGAATATGAACCCATTGAAGAATATGATCCAGACTTTGGATTCTTTGAAAATCAAGAATCTGAAAAAAGAATTCTAGGAGAGTAAGATAGAAAAATTCAATTGAGAATGATAAATTATTAACGGGGGTACAGAAATGCCATTTAAAAATAAATTTTTACCATTATTGATAATTTTATCTACTTTATTCTTTCTTGCTTGTTCTTCAAATTCAGAAGCTTCAGGACCATGTGAAGAATCTTCAAAAAATGATGATGAAATAATTACATCCAAGATTTGCTATCCTGAAAAAACTTACACTATAGCAGATTTTGAAGCTGCAGGATTAAAAAAACCAAAATCTCTTAAAGCAGATGCAGTTGATAAGAAAACTGGAGAAAGAATTACACCTGAAGCTATAGAAGCTCACATAGGTTTTTATAAAAGCACAATGGGACCAAAAGATATTGAATTAAGATTCTATAAAAACCATCAAGATGCACTAGAGTTTGGAGTTCCTGTAGCAGAGAAAACTATATCCATCCCCTCTGAAGCAGGTGGAGCTGTAAAAGGCGCAGGAACTTTTGCGAAATCAAGTTATGGAGCTTATGCAGTTACTGGAAACGTCATAATGCTTTGCCAAGTACAAATAGAAGTATGTGATGAATTAGTTAACGGAATAAAATAGGAGGAGCATGAAGACTAAATTTGATCTAATATTAAAAGGTGGACACATGATAGATCCTTCAAGTGGGATAAATTCTTCAATGGATTTAGCTATTTCTGGAGGAATAATAGGTTTAGTAGAAAAAGACATATCAGCTGATAGATCGAATAAAGTTATCGATGTGTCAGGTTTACTTATCACACCTGGTTTAATAGATTTACATGCACATTGTTTTGGTTATCAAGCATCAGTCTACCCAGATGAATTATGTCTTCCATTCTGTACTACCACAATGTTAGATGCAGGAGGATCAGGATGGAAAACATTTGATGAATTCAAAGATACAGTAATTAATACCAGTATTACTAGAGTGTTTGCATTGTTAAACATTGTAGGTGGAGGAATGATAGAAGATCATGAGCAAAATGTATCAGATATGGATCCTGAAAAAACAGCTGAAAAAATTCTGGAAAGAAGAGATGTGTGTGTAGGAGTGAAAGTGGCTCATTTTATGGCCACAAGTTGGGAAGCTGTATCTAGAGGACGGAAAGCTGCCGATTTGTCTAAAACTTTTATGATGATTGATCAAAACCCCATTCATAATAGAACGATAGACCAAATGCTAACTGATTATATGAAAAAAGGAGATGTTCTTACTCATGTTTATGGATATGGTAAGCCAATATTGAATAAAGACGGAAAAGTAAGAGATTCATACATTAAAGCAAGAGAGAAAGGAATAAAATTTGATCTTGGCCATGGTGCGGGCAGCTTTTCATTCAAAATGGCTGAACCTGCAATGTCTCAAGGTTTCCAACCAGATACAATAAGTACTGATCACCATAGATCAAGTTTGCTTAAATGTCATGCAAATATGCCAGAATGTATGACAAAAATGTTAGCACTTGGAATGTCTCTAGAAGATACTATAAAAAAATCAACTATAGATCCTGCTTTACAACTAGGACATCCAGAACTTGGTAATCTACGTGAAGGATCTCAAGCAGATGTAGCTATTTTAAAAATAACAGAAGGGGACTTTGGTTTAACTGACAATGGTTCTTCAGGAAATAGAACATACAAAACAAATAAAAGGATTAATCCTTATATGACTATTAAAAGTGGAGAAGTAGTGTGGGATAAAGAAGGTATTTCTAGAGAAGACTGGAGTTCTACACCTTTCCCTGATGTTTCATTTGATAATTAAACCTTAAATTTTAACAAATTATAGTTTTATTGAAGAGAAAAATTTCAGAGAATTCGGATTTGTCAAAGACTGAATATTAGTAATTTCTTTTCCATTAATCGCATTTTTAACAGAAATCTCACTTAACTTCCCACTTTTAGTTCTAGGAATATCAGGAGCCTGAATAATTAATTTAGGAACATGATATGCAGATGTGCTTATTTTGATCTGATTCTTCAATTCTTTCTTTAAATCAGATTCCAAAGATAATCCATCTATTAATTTCACGAATAAAATTACCCGAACATCATTATTCAACTCTTGAGCAACAACTATACTATCAATAACTTGATCAAATTTCTGAACTTGTCTATAAATTTCACTTGTACCTATGCGAATACCTCTGGGATTCAAAGTAGTATCTGAACGACCAAAAATCCTTATTCCAGATTTTCCAGTTTCTTCTGCAAAATCCCCATGATGCCACACATTTTTATATTTTGAATAATAGGTTGAATGATAAACTTCATTGTTTTCATCATTCCAAAATTTTACTGGCTTACTTGGAAAATTATTCTTGCAAACCATTTCTCCTTTCTCTTTTTTTACAGAATCACCTGATTCATTGAATATATCTACATCCATCCCTAATCCTTTGACTTGGATCTCTCCAGGCCATACAGGTAAATTAGGATTACCTTGTACGAAGCAACCTATAATATCTGTGCCTCCACTAATAGAGGTAAGATGAACATCTTCCTTAACCAAATTGTAAATATAATTAAAACTTTCATCTGAAAGAGGAGAACCTGTAGATGCTATTGTTTTTAAAGATTTTAAAGAATGAGTTTTCTTAGGCTCCAATTTAAGTTTCTCTATAACTTCAATATATTTTGCACTTGTTCCCCAGAAAGTTATCTTCTCTGAATCAATTAGATCAAATATATATCTTGGTTTAGGATTAAATAAAGAGCCATCCAAAAGAACAATTGATGCTTTTGAAGCCAAGCAAGTAATTAACCAATTCCACATCATCCAACCTGTTGAAGTATTAAAAATAACTTTATCTCCTGGATGAATATCACAGTGTAACTGATGCTCCTTCAAATGTTCGATTAAAGAACCTCCAGCACCATGAACTATAGATTTGGGAAGACCAATAGTTCCACTTGAAAACAGAATGTAGAGAGGATGATTGAAATTAAATTTAGGCCATTCAGTTTTTTCAAATTTTTCATTAAAATCTTTTACTAATAAATCATCCCAATAAACAGCCTCGTTGAATTTTTCAATTTCCATAGGATTTCCAGGGTTGTAAGTAGAAACAATTACTTTGTTAATTGACGGAATAAAAGAAATCACTTCATTAACTTTCTCATTTAAACTATGAAAATTTCCATCATTTAAATATGCATCACAGGTAAACAAGATTTTGGGAGATACCTGACGAAAACGATCAACGACCCCTTGAATTCCAAAATCCACAGAACAGCTAGACCATATTGCTCCTAATTTTGCTGTTGCTAACGCTGCGATTACAGCTTCAGGTATATTAGGGAAATATCCTACAACTCTATCACCTTCTTTAACACCTTGAGAAGACAAATAATTAGAAATACTATTAACTTGACTAATAACTTCTTTCAAACCAAGTTCTCTTCTAAATTTATTTTCAGCCCAAAAAATTATAGCTTCATCCCTATCTCTTTCCCTTAGAACATTTTGAACAAAACTAACTCTGCTATCAGGAAAAAAATTAGAATTAGTTGAATTATCTTGATTTTTTAAAACTTCTGAACCATTTAAATCTCCGATAATCCCAGAAAAATCCCAAAATAATCTCCAAAAGTCTTCAGGGAAATCCACAGACCACTTCCAAAGAGAAAAATAATCAGAGAAATTGTTACCAGAAGTTTTTTTTAGCAAACTCATAAATTTAGTCATCAATGAGTTAGAAATTCTTTTTTCATCTGGAGTCCACAGAGGCGACATATTATATTGAGGGTTTTCCTTTACCATAGATTTTTAACCAGATCTTCCTCCAGACACGTTTATAGAGGATCCTGTGATGTAATCTGCATCCTTAGAAGCCAAATATGATACAACCCCAGCAACTTCCTCAACTCGACCAATTCTTCCTAAAGGAACAGAATTTTGAACGTTTGAGATATGTATTTGTCTTTTCTCTAAATTTGAATAATTACCTTTTATACAAGTAGAAGAGAAATGGTCTACTCTTTCAGTATCTATCCACCCTGGACAAACAGCATTTACATTAATTTTATGATGAGCAAGTTCTAAAGCTAGTGATTCTGTAAAACTAATAACTCCGGCTTTTGCCGAACAATAGGCACTAAATTTTTCCACTCCCCTTTTACCTGCAACTGAAGAGATATTAATTATTCTTCCCCCATTTCCTTGAAAAATTAGCCTCCTTGCTACAGCTCTAGAACATAAAAAAACCCCTTTTAAATTAACTGTTTGGATTAAATCCCAATCCTCTTCCTTAAGATCTACAACTGGAACTCGATCTTTCCCTGCAATTGCACCAGCATTATTTACCAAAATGTCTATATTACCAAAACTTTCAATAGTAAAGTCTATTAAACTTTCAACACTTCCAGAATCTCTAACATCTGCTACTTTGCTAATAGCTTCACCTCCAGAAATTTTTATCTCTTCAACTACCGAATTTACACCTTTCCAATCTCCATCCAAATAAGGAATTTCTACAACATCACTCACTACTACCTTTACGCCTTCCTGAGCAAGACGAGTAGCAATTGCTTTTCCTATTCCTCTTCTTCCACCTGCACCTGTAACTATCGCTACCTTACCTTTTAAATCATCCATCAAGATAAAAACACTCCTATAAAAGAATTCTTTGATCGCTAATATCCTTGGCGCCCACTGTCTTCGTAATAGTTGAACCTGTAATTTCAATAATCTCCAATTGATTGAAAGTATTTACTATCGTGTATTGAGTGGGAAGATCTTCCCATCTAGCTCTGTGAAAATTAACTTCTCCTTCACCTTTCCATATCTTTTGAATAACTTGATTGCTGTTTGAGGAAGGAGTCAGAACAGCATAAGCGATATCTTTTTCTCCCCAAGAGCCAGGAAAACCTCCGGTTTCGGGAATATATTTGTAATGAAGAATTCCTGTTAATGATTTATCATCACTCAAATTATCAGGTTCTGAAAATTCACTAGATTCAATCTTAACCATATCTTTTACTATTAAATCCATAAATTTAAATCCCATCCAACTAGCCTCACAATTAATTTCACCATTATGGATTTTAGGTTCTGGAAGATCACAAAATATCTTTGAAAAGCCTAATTCTTCTCTTCCTGTAAGAATAGGATCAGTCAAGTTTTCCCATAAGACAGTAAGAAAATTTCCAGATGCATAGTCTTTTCCGCCTTGAAAAATTGCTGGAAAACTGACTCCTAATGTATTGTAACCTCGACCTGCTAACCATTCTATTTCTTTAATGTAACTAGCAGTCACAGTAATCAATGGTTCTTTGTCCAAGAAAAATCCTGGGGGTAATAATTTTTCAAGCTGTTGAGGATTCGTCAAGAAACTTACAGAGTATGAAGTAGACTTAGGAAAATCTTTACATTCAAATTTTCTACCGTTTGGACCTTGGCGTGGACCAAGAGCAGGTCCAAAATGAGTTGGCATTCTATAGATTTTTCCAGTTTCAAATTTATAGGACATTTTTCACCTTAGATTCTTTCGTCTTATTTTTTTTAATTTACCTGGTAATAAAGCTAATCTGGAAATTAAAGATATAGATTTTCGATTATCTGGAACAAAGTCTTTTTGTTTTCTTTCTTTTCTTTCTCTTCGTTTCCACTTTTCTTCTTTCATGATTTTGATTTGAAATAATTGTTCTACACTAATCGTTAGATTATCATTGCCTAGGATTTTAAGTATATATACAATATTTAGACTTATAAAAACATTATCCCCGGTCGTCTAGCGGTAGGACATAGGACTTTGAATCCTAGAACCTTGGTTCGAATCCAAGCTGGGGAACCATTAAAAATATAAACCAGTAATTTCCTGTGTCTTCTGCCAAAGTTTAATTCTCAGATTATCATCAAAAACAAGATCGTTAGGCTGAGTAATTTTTGGGTCACCCTTCATTTGCCTTTTACTATCAATACCTACAAAATCTCCGCCTTTGACATTAGTACCAGCAGCAGCTATTACCAATGGTAATGCTCCTTCATAAGCAGACATAAAAAATGTCGAAAATACAATGTTTAGTAAAAAACCTTTCTTTAGAAACCCTGGTAAATATCTAGTTAAATTAGTCTTAGCAACTCCAGGATGACAAGCAACCGCAATTGTTTCCATATCTTTTTCTCTAAGTTTCTTCTCAAGTTCCATAGTAAACATTACTCGCAATAGATTTACCAAATTATATGTCGATGCTTTATCATAATTTTGTTCTGAGTTAAGGTTTTCAAAATCAATTTCCTTAGCTGAATAATGAGCAATACTTGAAACATTTACTATCCGAGAATCTTTAACATTTTTTATTAAATTTAATAGCTTCAAGCTGAGATAAAAATATCCAATATAATTTACTGCAAATGTAAGCTCAAGTCCTTCTTCAGTTTTTGTAAATGGAGGAAACATCACTCCGGCATTATTCAACAGAATATCTATAGAACCAAATTGGGATTTTATGGTTTTAGAAAACTTATCTATATTCTTAAAATTTCTAAGATCAAGATTAATATACTTAGATCCATTCCCAATCATTTTTTCTGCATTCTTTCCTCTTTCATCATCTCTACAAGCTAGTACTACTTTCGCTCCATGATTTGCAAATATTTTTGCTGCCTCAAATCCTATTCCACAATTAGATCCAGTAACAATCACAACTTTATTTCGTAATTTTTCTAAATTATATTCTTTTAATGTCATAAACTTTTTCCAAATTGATTATCAATCATATTCATAAAAACAATCTTTCATATACATTATAAAGTTAATATTTAATGAAGCTATGAATAATATTTTTCAAATAATTGATATAGACTATTTACTATGAAATCAACATTACTGATTTTATCTCTAATTTTTGTTTTATTTATTTCTTGTTTTAATCAAGCGAATTCCATAAACACTATTTTAGATATAGACATTTATGATCCCAAATATAACTCGTTAAATTATTCTATAAAAGATTTCGAAAAAATTGGTTTTAAGATATCAAAAAAATATGACGTTTCAGAATTACCTGGAGCAACAAGTGCTTTTTATGGATTTTGGGGATTAAAACAATATGAAAGAAGAGAATATGAAATAAGAATTTATCCTTCAAACAAAAAAGCAAGATCTGAAGGGATTAGTTTTGCTGAAGAAGCGAGTGGTCAAGATGCAATAATAAAAAAATCTGATGCCACATGGAAAGAAGGAGTAAAAGATAGAAGATTTGTTGGACCATTCGGTTCAAGCAAAAACTATCCAAAATATTTAGATTATCTTATTTGGGGAAACCTAATAATTTTATGCCCTAGTGAAAAATCAGAAGGTGTAGTAGGAGCATCAGATCCAATAGAAAATTGTAAAAAATTGATAAAAAATCTTGACTATTAATCTTGTTGAGAAGCAGCCATCTGAACTTTATTTTCTTCAGTAGCTAAACTCCAAGGAGTCTCAACAACCCAATGATTTTTATTCTTTTCAATTAAGTTTGGTCTTGAAGTAAAGTATTCATGAGTTTCATCAACTTCCAAAGGAGTTCTAGTCATAAAAACATCTCCACTAGGAGGATCTATAGGAGAAACAACCTCTCCTGGAAGAATAATTTCCTCTCTTTCGATATCTGGATGAGATGGCAAGGCAGCAGACATTAAAGCATTAGTGTAAATATGCAAAGGATTATTAAAAATAGCTTCAGTATCTCCCATTTCCTGGATTACTCCTAAATACATTACAGCCATTTCATGACACATATATCTAACAGTAGCCAAATTATGAGCTATCAAAATATAAGCTAAATTATGTTCTTTTTGAAGATCTACTAATAAATTCATTATTTGCGCTCTAATAGAAACATCAAGAGCAGAAACAGGTTCATCTAAAATAATCAATTCTGGATTTAATGCTAAAGCTCTTGCGATACCAATTCTTTGTCTCTGTCCTCCAGAAAATTCATGAGGAAATAAATTCGTTTGATAAGAATGAAGTCCAACTTCTTCTAATAATTCACCAACTTTAGTATTTATTTGAGCCTTAGTCATTTTTGTGGCAATCTTCAATGGTTCTCCAACAACATCTCTTACTTTCATTCTAGGATTTAATGAAGCCCAGGGATCTTGGAAAACTGCTTGAATTGAAGTACGATATTCCTGCTTTGCTACATCAGAAAGAGTCGTTAAATCCTCACCTTTAAAAAATATTTGCCCAGGTTCTACAGAACCATCAGTAGATAATTTTTCCAACTGTAATATTAATTTCCCTGTAGTGGTTTTACCACATCCAGATTCACCAACTAAGCCAAAAGTTTTCCCATACTTAATATCAAAGCTAACATCATCAACAGCTTTAAGCCAACTGGTCTTTCCAAAAACATCTTTACCTGCAAGCCTGAAAGCACTTCTTACATTAAACCATTTCCTCAAATTTCTTACTTGAATAATACTATCCTGAGAATCAGAAGAACATCCTGGTGCTTCAGGAATTGAAGAGTTTGTAATTGTCTTTGCCAATGAGTTTTCCTATTGAAATACTAATAATTTACTAAATGTGCGTATTTATCAAAATCTTCTACTGATGCTCTAGATAATTGAACCCAATGATCTGGAGAAACTTCAACTAATTCAGGTCTGATTAGAGCATCTTCAGGTTTGAATTTTAATGGCGAGCGAGGCGCAAAAGCATCTCCTTCAGGCAAATCCCATAACATTGGAGGTTGTCCTTCTATTTGTGTTAATCTACCTGACTTTTCTTCTAATTTAGGCACAGAAGAGATGAGAGCTTTAGTATATTCATGTAAAGGATTATTGAAAATTGTCCTAACATCCGCAGATTCTACAATTCTACCTGCATACATCACTGCGACTCTATCACACATTTTTGCAACAATTCCAAAATCATGTGTAATAAAGATTATTCCTACATCAGAATCTGCTTGAATTTGCTTTAATAACCTTAAATATGCAGCTTGAATAGTTACGTCCAATGATGTAGTAGGTTCATCAGCTATTAAAACAGTTGGAGCAGATGAAATTCCTATGGCTCCTACCACTCTTTGCCTCATTCCACCTGAAAGTTGATGAGGGAAGTCTTTAGCTCTAACTTCTGCAGCAGGAATCCTTACAGATCTCAATGATTCAACAATTTTTTCCCATAATGAATTCCCTTTTAATCCTTGATGAATTGATATAGCTTCCCCTACTTGACTAGAAACATTAAATACAGGATTCAAAGCTGTCATAGGATCTTGTAATATCAAGGAAACTTCCCCACCTCTGACTTCAGTCATTTCATTTTCACTCAATTTCAAGATATCTCTACCATTAATAAATATTTCTCCGTCTTCAATAGTTCCTGGAGGGTTTGGAATTAATCTCATAATAGATAAGGATGTAACAGATTTACCTGATCCAGATTCTCCTACTATCCCCAAAGTCTCTCCTCTTTTCAAGTCAAAACTTACTCCATCTACTGCTTTTACAGTACCCCATTTTGTAGTAAAATTTGTTTTTAAATTCTTTACAGAAAGTATGACTTCATCTTTTACTGTAGAGGGACCAAAATCATCTATATATTCTTTTGAATTTTTTTTATTTTTGGAAACTTTCTTTTTTGTTGCCATTTCCTACCTAACAAAACTATAAAATTTCAATTGATTGAAGATTAAAAAAGTATATCATAATGAAAAATAAAATTTAACAAAAAATTATAGTGAATCGGAAAATGTCTTTATAGATGCATTTATTCCTTCAACCATAAAATTAATTTCAGACTTATTTATAGATAAAGGTGGGCATATTGATATAACGTCACCTGCCCGGAAACTTACAATTCCATTACTAAAAAGATTATTAGTGATTTTTTTCATCAATTGCATTTCAATGGGAAATTTTTCTTTACTTTCTTTATCTTTAACAATTTCTACCGCTGCTAATAAACCTAAACCTCCTCTTACATCACCTACAATAGAATATTTCAATAATTCTTGAAGTTTTTCAAATAAATAGTTACCCATCAACTTAGAATTTTCAACCAAGTTTTCTTCCTCAATAATCTCTATATTTGCATTAGCTGCAGCTGTAGATATTGGATGCCCACCAAAAGTAATTAAATGATAAAACATTTCTTTCTGTCCACCTAAAAATGAATCAGCAATTTTTTTCGTTGCTATAACTGCGCCTAGTGGTGCATACCCACTAGTTATTCCTTTTGCAACAGTCGTGATATCAGGTTGAACTCCAAAGCACTGTGCTCCAAACCATTCACCTAATCTTCCAAAACCATTTATAACTTCATCAGAAATTAAAACAACTTGATATTCATCTGCAATACGCCTTAAACCTTCCCAATAACTTTTTGGAGGAACATGAATTCCATTAGCTGCTGACACAGGTTCAGCTATTATTGCAGCAACTGTATCAGGATCATTTTGAATAATCACATGTTCCAATTCATTAATAAGCCATTCTGATATATCTTCTGGAGTTGGTTTTCCAGGTATAGGTGGCCTATAAGCATTATAATTTGCCACATGAATATTCCCTATCATTTCAGGTCCCATAGGATCAGCAGTAAAAGTTCTACCCAAACTAACTGCCATAGCAGTAGAACCATGATATGAATTACGTCTAGAAATAACTTTATAAGCTCTTGGTTTTCCAGAATTTATCTGATATTTCTTTGCCATCTTAACCGCAGTTTCAACAGCTTCTGAACCTCCCGACACAAAAAAAGTTCTGCAATTTTTATCACTATAAATTTCAGATATTTTACCCGATAATAAAATAGTAGATTCAGTTGTAGAGTTTGCTGGAGGTGAAGATATTTCTGTCATTTGTTTATAAACTGCATCAGCAATTTTTTTTCTTCCATAACCTGCAGACTTATACCATAGCCCTCCCATCATATCTAAATATTTATTACCCTCTATATCAGTAACCCAGCTTCCTTCACCATTAACAAATATTTTGGGGCCTTCATTTTTCCAATCATTAATCTGTACACCATGCATAAACAAATGGTCAGATGCAATATTTTTTAACTTCTCAAAATTATTATTTGATTTTTTTTCTTGCATTTTTAATTCCTTTTAAAAATAAATTATAATATATTATTTCCAACTTGGAAGAAGATCCTTATAATAATCTCTAGTCATATTATCCCGAGTAGCTCAGCGGTAGAGCGATCGGCTGTTAACCGATTGGTCGTAGGTTCGATTCCTACCTCGGGAGCCATTTTAAAATCACCTAAGCATTTTTTACTAACATAGTTCCAGCTAGGAGAAAACCTAAGCATAAAATATTATTTAACAATACATTAGTAATTGCTAAGCCTATATGTTGATTTTTAAATAATTGAATAGTGTCAAAAGAAAAAGTAGAAAAAGTAGTTAATGCTCCTGCAAAACCAATTAAAATAACGCTACTCAACTGTGGACTTAATACTGCTTTTTCAGATGCAAGAGACCAAATCAATCCAAATAAAAAAGAACCCAAACAGTTTACTATTAAAGTGCCTACAGGAAAAGTAGTTCCTACAATAGTTTTTGTATAACTTGAAACACCAAATCGCATCAAAGAACCTACGCCTCCAAAAGCAAATACCAAAATTATTTTTTCCATAAATCTCTCCCTTTCTATTAAACTTATAATCAATACATTAATCTATTATCTCAATTATTTTCTGTTATATTATAAAATTATGAGCAAAGACCCCAAAGATCAATTTAATGCACAAGCTGAATTCTATGCTAATAGCAAAGTCCATTCTTCAGGACAAAATTTAGAAATTATTTCTGATTATCTTGAAAACAAAAGATTTGATCTATCTCTAGATATAGCTACTGGAACAGGATTTACTGCTTTTGAATCCTCAAAAGTTTCAAAAAAAGTATTAGCTCTAGATATAGCTATAGAAATGATCAATCAAGCTAAAACACTTGCAAAAGAAAAAAGTATAAATAATATTCAGTTTGTAATAGCTTCAGCTGATAATCTACCTTACAAAAACAGTTATTTTGATTTAATTACCTGTAGAACAGGTACTCATCATTTTGAAAATTTCGAAAAATCTTTAAAAGAAATGCATAGAACTTTAAAAGATAATGGCACATTGATAATTTCAGACACAATCACATCACAAGATAATGACTTATCATCATGGCATCAAAAAGTTGAAATCATGAGAGACCCTAGCCATCAATCAAATTACTCTATCGAATCTTGGAAAGAATTATTTAATAACTTAAAATTTGAAGTGACAAAAATCATTCTAACTTCAGTTAAATTGACTTTAGATGATTGGATGACTACATCTGGCACTCCTCCAGATATTCAAAAAAAATTAAGAAAAATATGGGTTAATTCTGATAGTAAAACGAAAAAATATTTCAAAATAAGAGAAAAAGATAATCAGAATTTCAAATTTGAATGGCCTTGTGCTGTAATGATAATTAAAAAGCAGATTTAACTTTTACTTTAACAACCACGCAGATTCCCAAAAATCAATTTCAAATTCTATTCCACGTTTAAAGAGTTGAGAAAATTTTTCAATGTTTTCTTTATCAATATTTTTTCCAATTGAATTTACAAATGTTTTTAACCAATCAGTAACTTCTTGATACTCTTTAGAATTATAAGATTCTATCCATTTATAATGAAAAGAATCTGTATTTAATGATGAATTTCCAGATAACTCCTTACCAATCTCACTATAACCCCACTGACACGGCAGTAATGAAATAGCAATAGACTCAATAGAATTGTTTTCAGCATTTTCCAAAAGAAAATTTGTATAATCTCTAGTAGAAGAAACAGCATTTGTATTCTCTAATTCTTCTTCAGAAATTCCAAAATCTTTACAAAAACTTCTATGCAAATCCATCTCAGAATTCAGAGTTTCATCTAATAATGTTACCCATTTACTCATCATATTTTCACTATCAGATTTTGAAGCGGCTATTGCTAGCACTTTACAATAATCAAATAAGAAAATGTAATCTTGTTTTAAGTAATATTGAAATTTATCTAATGACAGAGAACCATCACCCAATCCTTTAACAAATGGATGTTCAGAATTTGCTA
>CAYSUW010000015.1:0-35646 GCA_964434385.1 uncultured Dehalococcoidales bacterium
CGCATGCTCCTATAATAAATAAAAGAGATATTGATATAATTAATGTTCTTTTCATTAACTTTAGGTTATTTATTTAATATATTAATTAAATCCCAACAAGCTTTAATTGAATCTTTTGGGTCAACACCTTCACATAGCAAAATTAAATTGTTGTAGATCACATATTCTTGATATTTAGGAATTGTTCCATCACCAGTAACGTGCACTTTTGTTTCACCACCATACACCATTTTAGTTTGGGATAATTTTCTGTCGGTTAGACCTACTCTCCACATACTATTTTTCCTATTAAGATTAGCATCTACTCCTGTAGCATCTTCTGCAAAAGGTGTTCCATCTGATAGTGCAGTGGAATGATCAGGGTAAAATCTTAATTCATAATACCTAACACTATCTTCATCAGGACCCCAATATCCGTACCATGCTTCTTTAGCACCAGTCAATTTTGACACGTTATATTCTTTATATTCTTGAAACCCTGAGTCAAAAAAATCTTTAGAAGAATATACTTTTTTCTCATCAAATACTTGTTTTAAAACCTCTTCTTCTATAACAGGTTCTGGAATAGCAGTAGGGGATATTTCGGAATTACATGATAAAAATACCATAGTTAATAAAATTATTAGAAAATGCTTTTTCATAGTTATACATATTATTGTAAATAGCAGTTTTTGTGGAATATTATATTTGGCTAGAATTTTTTCTAACTATTATTGATCCTAAAATTACCATTAAGGCCCCAGCTAAAACTAATAGGCCTATTTCTTCTCTTAAAATAACCCATCCAATTAAAATTCCGAATAGGGGTTCTGATAAACGGATTACTGTAACTTCTGAAGGTTTGTAATTTTTTAGTAGCCATATGTTAGCTATAAAGTTAAATCCAGCTACTACAGCGCCCTGATAAAGAATAGACAATATTAAAATAACAGAAATTATGTAAGGATCAGATTCAAAAATTGTACTTAATAATATGAAAACTATAGTCCCAAATAGTGCCTGAGACATTAATAATTTTAATGGAGAAATAGATTCGCTATTCTTTGCAAGAAAAATTGTTCTTACTCCAAGTAAAAATCCTGATATTAGACATAAAGAATTTCCCATTAAATATGAAGAATTTCCTATTGAATCAAAATAAGTAACTATTATTCCAAAATATGCAATTATCACTCCAAAAAATTTTAAAAGAGTCATTTTATCTTCTTTTATAAAAAAATGGCTTAAAATAATTACCCATATGGGGTATGTACTATTTAATATTATGCTTGAAGAAGCGGAAGTTTTACTTACTCCAATGTTTAGAAAAAGCAATTGTGCTGAAAATAGAATACCTAGTTGAAATAAAGGTTTGTATTCATTTTTTTTAGGCATTAGTGAAATTTTCTTATATCTAGCCCAAATAAATATTACAATTCCACTTACTAAAAAACGCATCCAGCCTTGTCTTATTGGAGGTGCATAGGGCATAGCAACTTTTAACGCAGTAGGATGTCCACCCCAAAATATTGACAGCAAAACATTTAAGCTAGCAGCTTTAAAAGATAAGTTATTTCTTTTTTGTTGAGTACTGACTTTAAACCTCTAGAAAATATAGGTATTTGGGAATCTAAAGTTTTTTAATGAAATTTTTTAGAAGTTGGGTATATTCTTTATGTTTTTCAGATCTTACACCATGACCAGTGTCCCAGTATAATATTTCGCAATTTGAAATATTACTTTTGACTTTTTCTGCTATTGATTTATTCATTAGCCCACCTTTCTGAGTATTTCCTCCTAGAAGAATTGTCTTTGCTTTTACTGTTTCAGATAGTTTAGGAGCATCTTGCCATATCCAATCAGGTTCAACATCCCAAATTTTTATATCATGATGAAAAGCATACGAGGCTCTTATCGTTCCCCAATAAGGGTTAGTTTTGAATATTTCGGGATCATATTGTTGATAATCAAATATTGCATCTAATACAGTTTTCCATTTTGGTTTTTGTTCAAGAAAAAAAGTTTCTTTTTTTACATGTTCAGGCATTTGATTTTTATCTTCAATAAACCAAGGAGGATCTTCTAGAAACATATGAGTGATTTTATTTCCTAATTTTGAAGCTAAATATAAAGATGTAGCAGAGCCTAGAGAATGACCAACAAGTATAATTCTTTTTTGATTTAAAGAATTAACGAATTCTAGAATTGGTGGATAATAAGTATTGATATTATAAATTTCCAAGTGGTCACTTTTATTGTGACCGGGTAAATCAACTGCATATATCTTATTGGAATTAAATTCGTTTATTACGGGTTTCCATACTTCCCATCCTCCGGTCCATCCATGAATAAAAACTATTGTTGTATCTGATTGAACATCGTTACTAAAATAATTTAACTTTACATTTGAAGCTTCGAAAATATATTCTGCCATGAGATCCTTTTGTCTTTGACTTAAGTATAATCATAAAATTTCCATATTTCGAATTGAGATATTTAAATTTAAGAATATAATATTGAGACCTTAAGGATATATAAAAGATTCTAGATAATTTCAAATAAGAATCATTTAATTAGTCATATACTAGATAACTAACAATTGCAGGGGTCACATTCACAAGGATTACAATTGCAGTTTGGATTATCGCATTTTGTGTTTTCTAGTGTTTTCATAATTTAATTAACTCTAGTTTATTTTAGTAATTAGTTGAAATAATAATGAAGATGGAGAGAAGAATATGAAATTATTTCTCGTTCATATTATCCCATACTGATAAAGGTGATGCAGCATGTACTCCTGCATCAATAGGCATCACTATGCCAGAAATCCATTTAGATTCATCACTAGCTAAAAACACAACAGCCCAAGCTATATCCCAAGCTGTTCCTTCTGTACCTAAAGGACCCACTTTTCTTCTTAATTCTCTAAGTTCTTTGGATATCTTCTCTTTTGCATTAGGGAAAGAACCCCAAATATGCCCTGGTGCTATACAATTTACTCTTATATTTTCTCTACCATGATGAACAGCCATGATTCTAGTAAGATGAGCTACACCAGCTTTGGATACAGAATATGGAACATTTAGCCAACCTCCTGCTCTTATTCCATCAATTGAAGAAATGTTGATGATTGATCCTCCTCCTGTTTTAGAAATATAAGGTATAGCATGTTTTGAAGACATTATTACACTCTTTAAATTCAAATCTGTTGACTTATACCAATCTTTTTCTTCAATTTCTACTACAGAACCTCTACCAGAACCTCCAACATTATTAAGCAAAATATCTATTTTTCCGTAAGATTTGATACATTTCTCGATCATAGATTTACAATCTTCTTCTTTTGAAACATCTGCAACAAAAATTGATGATTCTCCACCTTCTTTCTCTATTGTTTTTTGAGTAGATTCAACTCTTTTTAAATTCCTATCTACAAGAAGAACTTTAGCTCCTTCTCTAGCCATTAAGATAGAAGATGCCTGACCAGTACCTGGAATCTTTCCTCTAGTACCAGATCCAGTTACGATTGCAATTTTATTTTTTAGTCTTCCAGTCATTTTCTTTTGATAACTTTATTGAATTTCAAATTTAAGATGTCCATGGCTTTGGAGGGAATGCATATTGATCAGTAACTACATCCAAAATGCATAGTTTGTTAGAGTTAAATGCTTCGTCAAATGCTGCTGGCAAATCATTCGGGTTTTCAAGTCTTATGCCTTTAGCGCCTAAACTTTCAGCTACATTTTTAAAATTCACTTCTGTGAATTTCCATAGATCTCCATGATTTTTTTCAAGTTTTCCTCCATAAGCCCTAGTATTCACACCTATTTCTTGATTAAGAGAACTATTGTTATTTACTAAAATTACAGCATTTAAATTCCAGCGTACTGCTGTTTCTATTTCGCTTAGGTGATACCAGAAGCCACCATCACCAGTAAATGCAAGTACAGGTCTTTTAGGTAACGCAGCTTTAGCCCCTAAAGCTGCTGGGAATCCCCATCCCAAAGAACCTGCAGCTCTAATAAATTCTTGTTGAGGATTATTCAAATCAATCATTGTTCCACTCCATATTCCAGAGTGACCAGTGTCAGAAACTAAGAGAGTGTTATCAGGTAAAATTTTAGAAAGGTCTTTACATACTTTTTCTGGTCTGATGGGTATATTTTTTGAAAGCATCGAAGATTGAATTTCTTGTTCCCATTCAAATTTGAATTTTTGAATTTTTTCTATCCATTTTTTTCTATTTTTTGAAGATTTTTTATCTATTATTCCTAAAAGAATTTTTAAAGTAGCCTTTGCATCTCCTACTAAACCAATTTCTACTGGATAATGTTTGCCTATCTCTTCAGGATCTATATCAAGTTGTATTACTTTAGTGTCTTTCTTAGGAATTTCCCAATCTAAAGTTAATTGGCTTCCAGTTTGACTTCCTATAAAGAAAACAAGGTCAGATTCTAAAACTGCTTTATTAGCAGATGTAGCAGAGTAAAGGCCAGGGACACCAACATTTAAATCATTATTCCCAGGAATTGAATCTTTTCCATTTAACGAAGTTGCTACAGGAATATTTAAATTCTTTGATAATTCTAATAATTCTTTAGAAGCACTAGAAGCTCTAACCCCTCCGCCTGCAATAATTACAGGAAGTTTAGATTTTTCAAGAATATATGCTGCTTTCTCTATTAATTTCTTTTCAGGAGTGATCCTATAAGCAGGGAGTTTAGTGAATTCTTTTTCAATTATTAATTTTTTATTTATTTCTGCAAGTTCTATTTCTTCTCCAGTAGCTCCAGCAATTTCTATATGTGAAGGACCTGGTTTTCCAGAAGTAGAAGCTCTGAATGCTTGTCGAAGACTTTCAGGCATTTGTTCAGGATCTCCTATTTGCACACTGGATTTCGTTACGCTTTTGAACATTGCAAAATCATCAATCTCTTGATACGTATTTCTATTTTTAGAATTAGTGTTTGGTCCTCCAGTTATTGATATTACTGGAGAACAAGCTAGAAAAGGATCTTTTAATCCTGCTGCTATATTTGCTGCCCCTACTTTTTGAGCCAGACAAATTCCAGGTTTTTTACTAGCTCGAGCATAACCATCAGCCATATATACTGCAGATTTTTCACTGTGAGTCATTATCCTTTTAATATTTGTATTTTTATCTATTTCAGCGAAAGTATAAGGTAAGATTACAGGCACAAAAAATAAATGTGTGACATCGTAAGATTCAAAGAATTTGGAGATAAATTTTGAGCCTTTCATTTTTTAGATACAATGAGTTTTTTTTTGATAAAACTATCATACATGAAAATAAATTTTCAATTTTTTAGTGTTAAGTGTTCAAGTTTTTTGATAAAAAACTGTTTTGGAAATTGTGTCGATACAATAATTAATTAAATAATTTCTAGGTTAGGAAGTGGAATGATGAATTTGCCTCCTTTCTCAGTGTATGAAGACAATTGATTCAATATTTCTTCTTTGAAATTCCAAGCAAAAAGTATTAGATAATCCGGATTTGTTTCATTCAATATTTGAGGAGATTTAATTTCAATTCCTGTTCCAGGAATAAATAATCCTTGTTTTAACGGACTTCTATCAATTGCATATTCTATTTTATTATTATCTAATCCTAAAAAGTTTAATAGTGTAGTAGCTTTTGCAGGCGCTCCGTAACCAGCAACAGATTTTCCTTCTTTTTTTAGATTAGTTAATAATTCATTGAGATTTTTTTTAATATCTAGAGAATTCTTGGCGAAACTTTCACACTTAGATTTTTTTCCTATATGGTTATCTTGTTCCCACTGAATAAGATTTCCTACTGAAGTATCTGAGTCCCTAACTCCTTTTCTAGAAATTAATATTCTAAGTTGACCATGATGTAAAGGGATTCTTTCTATAAATGAAACTTCAAATCCAAAATCTTCAAACATTTTCTTTATAGGAGCAAGATGCCAATATGAAACATGTTCATGGTAAATTGTATCGAAAGCTACTTGGTCATAAATATCTGCTAAATAATGTGTCTCAATGAACACCACTCCATCTTTATCTAAGAGAGAATCTATTCCTCTAATGAAATCATCAAGTTTTTGTAAATGAGGAAAGGTGTTAGTTAGAGTAATTACCTTTGCTTTCCCATGAGAACGAACTATTTTATTCGCTGTTTCATATCCGAAATAAGTAGAGATAGTGTCTACACCTTTATCTTTAGCTAATTTGGCTAAATTACTAGCAGGATCAACGCCTAATACTTTATTTCCTTTATTTAAAAATCCTGATAAAAGGGTACCATCGTTAGAGCCTATATCTACACATAAATCTTTTGAGTCTATATCTATAAAATTTGAAATGAAATCTGATATTTCTTCCAAGTGTTTTTTCAGAGTTGATGATACTGATGACATATATAGATAGTCTGTAAACATCTCTTCAGGTTCCACAAAAGTTGTTAGTTGAACATGACCTGAAATATGGCATCTACCTAGTTTTAAGGGAAAAGTAGGTACGTTATCTAAATCTTTACCCGACACAAGGCCATTAGCTAAAGGTGACATTCCTAAATCTAATATCTCTTCTATTTTACTAAGATCGTTTGGAATCAACGATTTTTCAATTATCTTCATTATTTTTCTGCTCCATATTTTTTTTATTCAACTAGTAAAACCCTTGATCCATTTGGATTATAATTTACTTTAATTTCAGGTAAGTCAAATAAGGCTTTTTTAATCTGGTTTTTCGATTTTTTGTCACTTATTATGAGTAAGAACCCACCACCACCTGCACCAAGTAATTTGCCTCCTAAAGCTCCATTGTCGATAGCTTTTTCATACCAGGAAGTGATTTTCTTATTAGTTATTTTCGATGAAAGATTCATTTTTTTCTCCCATCCTTTTTTAATTAATGTGCCAATTTCTTTTAATTCAAAATTATTATTGATTGTATTCCAGAAGACAGGGCATTGATTTTTCATAAAAAGTAATTCAGGAATATTTTCTTGTATATTTTGATTTTGATCACTTAATATATCTGATGAATCTCTTTGTATTTTTGTCCAGAATAACAAGAAATTGTTAAATAGTATTTTTTTTATTTCCATTTCATTTAAGGCTATTGGTTCGACAGAAACTTCTCCAGAAGTGGAAACTTTGAAAAAATTTAATCCACCATAAGTTGCAGCATAATGATCTTGTATGCCAATAGGTTTTCCCAAAGAATTAATTTCAACTTCAATTGCTGCTTTAACTAAATCTTCCCTACTAATACTCTTGTTATTTAATTCGAAGAGGGCATTTAATAATCCAACGCAAAATGAACTGGAGGAACCTAATCCAGATTTTTCAGGCAAATCTCCAATAGTACTTATAAATATTGGAGGCTTAGTTCCAGTTAATTTTATACACTCTCTAGCTATATCGTTTCGTATATCTTTTAATTCATTGGTAATTTCAGAAGATGAATAATTTATTCTGTATTTTTCTTCGAAAATTGAGCTATGACGCTTTACTGTTACTATGATTTCTTTGTCGATTGTAGCACTGATAAAGGATCCGCCATGTTGAGTGTAAAATTTTTGAAAATCAGTACCTCCTCCCACAAATGATATTCTTAATGGAGTAGAAGTTACGACTATTTTTCTTTGATTTTTTGTTGTCATATTGATTTATTTTTTCCAAGATAAATTATTGTCTAAAAGACCATCTTCAACCAATCTAGTTAAATTTTTTAACCTAATAAATTTTCCTGACAGATAATCATCTTTGGTAAGACCTATCTTTTGAAATTCTTCATAAAGTTTTTTCACACCATTATAAGGATCGAATTCAAATTTAAAATCAGGAAAGTGAGTTTTCATTTTCTTAAAAGAAGCCTTGTATGTCCTTTGATCTTCATTATTTTTTTCTAAGATTTCTACTTTTGTACCTTTAATAATTTTTCCAACTACTTCAGCAAGTTTAAAGATTTGAATATTAAGTTCTTCAGTTCCATTATTGAAAATTTCTCCACTTATTAGATTTAAAGGAGCTTTGGATACTTCTATAAAAGATCTACTAATATCGCCAACATATACTACTGGTCTCCAAGGTTCACCATTTCCTTTAATAATTATTTTTCCTGTGCACATTGCTGAACCTACAAAATCGTTTGTTACAGTGTCAAATCTCATAAATTCCGATAAACCATATACTGTCCCATTTCTTAATGAAACTGGTGCGAATTTAGAATCAGCTAGTTTTAGTATTTCTTTTTCTGCTACCACTTTACTTTTTGCATAGTCTGTTTTGGGATCTACAGGAGAAGTTTCATCAACCACTTCTAAATCAGATTCTCCATACATTATGCAACTCGAAGAAAATATAAATTTAGATACTCCTATAGACTTTGAGAATCTAGCTAATTGTAAAGAAGCTGAATTGTTAATATCATCAGTCCATTTTGTATTTAAATTTCCAATTGGATCATTACTCAGAGCAGCTAGATGAAAAACAGTATCTATTCCCTTTAAATCTTTCTTTTCAATATCCCTTAGGTCCTTTTTGATAGATTTAAAAGGTGGATTTAAAGGATAATTGTCAAATTTACAATCTTCAAAATAACCGTTGTCTATCCCTATTACTTCATGACCTAATTTTAAAAGTTTTCTTGTTAGGTCAGAACCAATATATCCTTTATGGCCTGTTACCAAATACCTCATTTTTTCACCTTTAAAAGAGTTGTTTTACTATATTGTCTAATCTATCATTTCCCTTAATTAAAATTGGTTTACAACCTGCTTTTTCTGCGGCTAATTTATCTCTTTCATCGTCTCCAATGAAATAGGTTTTCTCCATTATAAAATCAAAATCAAATTGGGCATGAAAAAGCATTCCTGGTTTCGGTTTTCTACAATCACAATTATCATCCCAGTTACATGTACAAACATATATTTTTTCAATGTCTCCACCGAATGATCTTATCTCTTCTAACATTTTAGAGTGGATTTCTTCTAAATTTGCCTCTGTCATTTTTCCTCTTGATACTCCTGCTTGATTTGTAATGAGGATCACTTTAATATTTTTTTTCTTGAGTAATTTTAGACCTTCAAGAGCTCCAGATTTCCACTTCCATTTCTCCCATGAAATGACATATTCAGCTTTAGGCATTTTCTCATTTAATACTCCGTCTCTATCCAGGAGAATAAAATTTTGATCAGAAAAATACTTTTCTGTTGTTGGTAAACGCTCAAAACTTCCAATGCTATAGTATTTATGTTTTGTTTCATAAAAGCCTAATTGAGAATTTTTAATCAGTTCGGAAAAGATAATTGATTCAAAATCTGTATTCTGACCATTAAGACTAGATAAACAAGATTTATTCATGATTATAAAGCCAATATTAACGCCATTGAGTCCTGATGATTTCCTAGAAGAATCATAATTTAAAATGTTGTTTTTTGAGTAATAGAGATTATTTTTTGTATAATCGAATTTATTATCATATACAGTAACTTGGGCCATTTTTTTACTTGAATTGAATTTTTTTAACATCTTTTCTGAATTCAATGGCCAATAATTATCACAGTACATCAATAAAAATAAATCTTTTAGTAGATCTTTTGCGTGATATAACCTTTTAGCAGTTTCTGCTGAACTATCTAAATTAGAAAAAGTAATATTTAAGCCTATATCTTTTGAATTATTTATACTTTTTTCTATTAAGTGAGATTTATATCCTCCTAATATCAACACATCTGTGAAATTATTATTTTTTAACATTTTAAGTAAATGAAATAAGAATGGAGTTTTGTTAATAGGGATGAGAGGTTTTGGAGTTTCTTTAGTCAATGGCATCATTCTCTCACCCAAACCTCCAGCTAATATTACTGATTGTGAAAGATTAAAATTACTCTTCATGAAAGAAATTCGGATATCATATGACAGACAGTTAAATGAATATTTTCTACCAGTCCATAATCTCCAATATTTGATTTAATTAGTAAATAATCGTCAATTTTTTTTAGAAGAATTCCACCATCAAATCCTAAAAACCCAATTGTTTTCACTCCATTGGATTTACAATAATCAACTGCTTTTACAAGATTTTCAGAATTTCCACTTGCTGAAATTACGATCAATAAGTCTTTGTCTGTGATATTTCCATCTATTTGAAATCGAAAGATTTCATCATAAGAAATGTCATTTGAGATTGCTGTTATCAATGAGATGTTATCAGTGAGACATGTAACTTTGATACTAGGTCTACTTGTTTCTTTACTTGTAGCTTTTGTTATGTCATTAACAAAATGAGATGCAGTTGAAGAACTTCCACCATTTCCAGCCAAATATAAAGTCCCTCCATTATTTTTAAGTGCTAGAATTTCTAATGCTATTCTTTCAACGGATTTTATATCTATATTTTGTAGTGCCGTTAAATTATTTTTTACAATTTGATTTAAATCAGTATTTTCCATTTTGAAGTAATATGATGGATAAAGTAATTTCCTATGAATTTCGATTATATATTATATTATTTTTTTTATAGAACAATATTCTAATTTTAACGAATATGAGATAGCTTATATTAGTTTTTATCGAGAATACACCGTCTGATACCTTCTGTGATATCTACTTTAGGCATCCAGTCAATTTCTTTGATCAATTTATTATTGTTAGCATAAAAATTTATGGTATTTTTTTTATCTAAAACTTCATTTAATTTAGAATTATCAGAAATCTTCATTTCAGATTTAATTATTTCTTGAATTTTATGATTAGATATGGATGCACCATAGCCTAGATTATATGCTCCTCCAGGGACATTATTTTTAATAATTCCCCATATTGCTGATGTCACATCATCTACATGTATAAAATCATGAGAATCCCAGGGATTATTAATCACTGGGATTTGATTGTTTTTCAAAGCTGTTATTAAGTATGGGATAAGCGAATTGTCTCGTTGATATTGCCCATAGACGTAAAAAAGTTTCAAGTTAATATAATTTATGTTATTTAATTTACATTTTTCTTTAAAAATTTTATCCAGAGAAATTTTTGCCCAGGTGAAATCATCTTTTGGTTGCTTTTCATTTGTTTCATCAGTTTTTCCTATAGGGTTGAAATATTCTGCACAACTTCCCATTGAAATAAACTTTGAGCATTTTGTTTCTTCTAATATGAACTCAAAAAATTTTATAGATTTTTCCAAATTATATTTGCAATTAGATAAAGAAAAATCTGGAATTCCTTTCCACGCTAGATTAAGCACTATTTCGGGGTCAAATTGAATGATTTCATTGGAATATTTGGAGAAATTTTCAAAGTCGCAATTTAGATATCTTAAATTATTAAAGATATCTGTCTTTTGGACTGATTTAGAATTTGCAATAGATAATAGGTTGCAATTTTCTGGAGTTGCTTTGAAGAGATTTTTTCCTAAAAATCCTGTTATCCCAGTTACTAATAATTTCATGATTATATTTTTATAAAAGGGTGGTTATTATCTTTTTCAGAAATAATTAGAGGTTCAGTTGGCCATTCAAAATTAAAGCTAGGATCTTTAAAGTTCACTCCTCTTTCGTGTTCTGGAGAATATATTTGTGAAGAGTAATAGTGTACTAAAGTGTTGTTTTTCATTGTTAAGAAGGCATTTGCACATCCTTTGGGCACATGAATACTTAATCTGTTTTGAGTGTTCAAAGTAGCGGCAAACCATTTTTTATATGTATCAGATTCTTTCCTTAAATCTAGTACCACATCATATATTTCTCCATCAACACAAGTCATAGTTTTAGCTTCTTGGAATGGTTCAAGTTGATAGTGAAATCCTCTCAATGTATATGCCGATTTATTGTAAGAGAGATTTGCTTGCTTTATGTCTTTATCTAGCCCATTATTGCTGAATTCTTTTTGACAATAATTTCTCATAAAAGAACCCCGTTCATCTGAGAATGGTTCAGGAGTGACAAGGTAGACACCTTTAATATTTTGTTCCTGGAATATCATTTTCTTAAAATTATGTATTTATTTTTAATAATCTAATAATATGCTAATAATTAAATACCTTCCCTATAATTTTTTCTATAAAAATAAGTACAAACTATTAACAATACTAATCCGGTACCAAGTTGAATAGATGGTACCCACTTACCCCAAAACAAACCTTCTGCTATGCAAAATAATATTCCAAATGGAAAAGATATTAATCCCCATACGAAACCTATTCTGAACCCAATTATTATTGTATAAAGATAACCAACACAGAAAAGTATTAAGCCTATAGTGATGCCAAGTTTTAAAATAGATTTCACTTTAACCTTGACACATATTCATGATGTACATTATAGGAATCAATAATATTAATGCTATTAGTAAATTTATAAAAAATTTACCCTGTTTTGCTGATGAATAGTCTATTGGTTCTTGTTTTTCTTCTTGTTTTTCTTCTTGGTTGTTTTTCTCTGTCATTGTTTAATTACATCTCCTTATTTTGAGTTTATCCTAATTTTTTAACCTCTCATATTACACATAGCGTTAAACACATTTATTTCAACAGTTAACATAAATCTCCAACACAAATGTCTCTCATTTTTTCACTTTGAACTCCTTGAAATCCACCTTTAATAGTGTAAAGTATTGAAATTTCCAAACTAACAAAAATGATTAAAAGAATATTCAACAATAGTAACAAATAGGTTCTTTTTTTTGTTAGGTAGGTATTTAATGAGGTTAAATTTTTATACATATCTAATATTATTGTAATGACAAACTTTAAATTGGTTACCATTTATTCTTATTTATTATTTAGGATCTATAAAAATTCAAATTATTAACTAGTAAGTAAGAAATTTTGATTTAGTCAGTGGAAGTTAATTTATTTATTATGTTTGAACATTTCAAGATTGATTCTGATGAATCTGCACCTTGACACAAAAGAACCATGTTTCCATATATTATGTAATCAAAATATTTAGGAGTTGTGCATGTTGCAGCACCATGAGCTGACAAATAAGATGTCTTTCCACTATGTGTGTCTCCTGCACAAGTTCTTGCATCTTTCACTCCTTCTTTCCATCTAGCTTTTTCTTTCTTAACTACTGCATCTTCACCCGTTCGCTCTTCTGCATAACTAGTACCATGATCTATAGCATCTTGATGAGAATCGTAAAATCTAATTTCATAGTCTGTCTCAGGATCTTCTTTCAAAAACCCCATATAGGCACTATTTGCTTTGGGTAAATCTTTTACCTTATACTTTCTTGCTTTTTTAAACCCTACTGCATTTAATGAATCATAATCTAACACAACATCTGAAGATGTGATTTTTTCTATTGTTCCTGTTTCTTCCACAATTTCATCTTGAGAACAACTCAGCAAAGCAATAAAACATAGAATTGTAATTGATATCCTTTTCATAAATTCATCATACAGAATTTGAGTATTTTAATACAAATTTGAACTACAAATGAAAAGGTGTTAAGTGTAGCTATTTAGGTCTTTGGATGGTCATAATTCGTTCTCACTTCTTATTGGGTTGAACGTGATTCTGCTCAAAATATTATTACCAGTATTTTTAAAATGATGAGTGCAATTGGGAGGCACAAGAATGAAGTCACCTTCAGTAATAGGATATTCAATTTCATCTACCCAAAGAATTCCTGATCCACGAGTGATATAAACTTGATGTTCCCAATCATGGGAATGATGTTTACTAGATTCCCCTGGTTTATGATCATGATATAAGGAAACTACAGTTAGTACTCCATCTTTACTATTTAAGATTGGATTAATATAAGAGTCTTTATTTTTAATTATTGGTTTCATTTATTGATAATTGGCTAAATTCAACTACCAACTCTAGCACATTGTCTACTACTAAGATGTCCATCATTACATAGTTCTAATCTATGTTGGCGAAATTCTTCTACAGACATTATATTAGAGCGTTCTTGGAAAATCCTGATCTCTAAAACTATAAATACTAATAATGCAATATTAAGAGTAACTAATAGATATTTTCTTTTGCTGCCAAGATTTAGATTTAGATTTCTTAGAGTTGTCATGATTTTTTATTATTTCGTTAATTTGTTAAAACATCAAATATACTTGATAATGCTCCACTTTTTTTACCTTTGAAAATTTCAGTATAGCCACATTTAGTACAGGAAATAGTAGTAAAATTATTGCTTTGCATATTGAGGAATTTACTTAAACCTGAACCAGTGGTGCTGATTTTCCCTTCTTCGTAAGTTTGATTTTTACATTTTCCACATGAATATTCTAATTTCTTTTCTTCCATATCTTCTCTCCCTTTTTTTCTGGTTGATTTGTTAATGATATTTAATCTTTCCATCTTTGAGAAGTAAAAGTAGATGGTTTAGAGTTTTTTATAGAGAATTCTCTAGCATCTATTAAACTTTGTTTGTTTAACGAATTTTGTTCATATCCTTTTTCTATAACATTATAATATTTTAAAGAAGGCTCCCCATATCCATTATATGAAGATGTCATTTTGTAGTACAAAACTTTATTTTGTTTTTCTTCAATGTCTATTTCAAAGTATTCTTTCTTATATAGTGTTGGAACTCCTTCATATCTATCGAGAGACTTTTCATCTTTTTGAGAAATTTTGAAAATCACTCCATTTACTTCAGAGCCAACATTTTTTTCTATATCTGCTACTGTTCTAAAGACAAGTTTGAAATTCTTTAAAATGAAAGACATGAAAACTTTCGAATCAGGGCATCTATCTTTCATTTGCGCCAAATGAAGATTGCTACCATACGCAAAATATAAAGTTTTACTCATTTTGATAACTTAATTCTTTTTTAGAGAGTCTTTCAACTGGTTTTTCTATTATAGCAATATGGAACATAGCAGATATGAATCCTAATGCTACACATATCCACCACATAGCATTATATGATCCATAAAAATCAAATATCCTTCCTCCTAGCCATGATCCTAAGAAAGATCCTATTTGATGTGAAAAAAATGTTATTCCATATAGTGTTGACATGTAATAAGAACCGAAAACATCTGAAATGATTCCACTAGTTAATGGAACTGTTGAAAGCCAAAGAATTCCTAGAAAACTTGCGAATAATAAAACGCTTAATTCATTCTTAGGTAGAATTATGAAAAGAAGAAACAGAACTGATCTTAAAGAGTATAAAACAGCTAATAAATTTTTTTTTGAAAGTCTATCTCCTAATCTGCCAAATAATAAAGTTCCAATAATATTAAACAATCCTACTAATGCTAATGACCATCCTCCTAGCCATGATGGTAAGCTTTGATCTTCTAAGAAAGCGGGAAGATGTGTGGCTACAAATGTCACATGAAAACCACATACAAAAAAACCTATGGTCAACAGATTATAGCTTTTAGAACTAAATGCTTCCTTAATAGATTCTTTTATACTTTGATCTGTTCCTTCTTTTGAAGATTCTGATTTGCCTGAAAAACTTAATATGAAAGAAAATACTAACATTATAGATGCAATAATTATTAAATTAACAAGTGAGTCTGCCCAACTTGAGATTTGAATTAAATATGTAACTACAGGAACCATTACGAATTGTCCTAATGAACCTGCTGCCATTACTACCCCTAAGAATAATGTTCTATTTTCTTTTTTGACTGATCTGCCCACAGCACCTAAGACAACTGCAGTGCCACATCCTGCACCTCCAATACCCATTAAGGCCAGGGAACCTATTAGATCAAAAGAATTATTTATGTTTGACATCCAAGTTAAACCTAACATAACTAGAATCACTCCAAGTAATGCAGCTTTACCTGACCCATATTTGTCTGATAAGGCACCAAATATAGGAGACCCCATTCCTATAAGTAATACTTGAATAGCCATAGCAAGACCAAATGTTTCTCTTCCAACCTCTAAATAATTGGATACTGGTATAAGATACATTCCGAAAGAGTGTCTTATTCCAAAAGAGATAAATAAACAACCGCTACCTCCAATTAAAACCATTAGGGGAATAAAATTATTTTTGTTTAATATTCTCATTTTAAATTTTATAGGGGACAGACGAAATAATATTTCTGAAAATCGAATTCACTTTGAAGGTTCGACATGAAAATTATTGTTCCTATTAATAAAAATAATGCTAATAATCTAAAAGAATTTAAAAAAGTATCGTTTGAATAATTTGAGTGATTTTCTATTACTAATTTATTTGAAATTAAAAATGTAGATTCAATAAATATCCAACATATTGAAAATGTAATTAATACATATAAAGTAGGCATTTGGTAACTATACTAAGTAAGAAAATATACTTCCACTATTAATTTGCTCTTGGAAGGGCATCTTTTTCTTCTTCTTTAGCCCATAAAAAAAATAATCCAATTAAAAATCCAAAAAACAGGAAATTACCTGGAAGCCACATTATTATGCCTCCCCATCTTTGATCTTCTACATGACTTACGATATTCCAGTGTAGTGGAGTGGAAGTATAGTCATATAACGCAGTAGGAGAAAAAGTTATAAATGCTGCCAATGCAGCTGAGGGAGTTATTGCAATTAAAATATAAATGATTTTCTGAATTACAGATAAAGAACTTTTTACTGGAGCAGGTCCAATAATTGGCCACCAATAAATTATTGAGGCAAAGAAAAATAGAAGATGATTAAAATAGTGGATGCCATTATTATTAAGAGCTGCATTATAGAAAAAAGGTATATGCCAGAAGTATAAAACTGTTATGTAAATTGATAAAGAATATTTTGGTTTTGTAATTTTTGTTATAGTTTTTTTCAGAAAACTATTACCAGAAAAAGGCTTTGAAATTATTTTCCTTAAAAATTTTGGAGTTCCCCAGATGAACATAGGCATTGGATTAGAGAAAAGAAGTATAGGGGCAACTATTACCATTAGTGTTAGATGTTGGATCATATGAATAAAAAACATTTGTTCTGCAAAATAATCTATAGGTCCTTCTAATACGAAAAAAACTAGAAAAAGAGCAGTAGTTATAGAAATAATCCTCGTTTTTTTTAGATTGGATTTTTTTATTAATCTAAGTAATCCCACGAGATATATTCCAATAATTAAAATTAGCAATATCAAACTTATTATTCCACTAGTATTTGTGATATTTAGGAAATTCCATTTATTTATAAAATCCCAAAATGACTCCATAGTTTGATTTGAGGAGCCTGAATGGTTTAAAAAAATAATGTTTTTATAAGTCGAAGATGTGATGTGCATATATCAAGGATTAAAATAATAAAACTAGACAACAGAAAACTATCATACTAATTACATAAAACGAAAACAATAATTTTTTCAAAACCATTGATTTTCTACTTAATCTAGTTGCAATTACTAAAGGAATATGTAGAAACAAAATGATTACTGTAAGGTCAGTTTTTGTTGCATCATAAGGAGACCCATGGCTAAAAATTTGGATTTCCTCAGGAATATTTTTTATGAGCATGTTTTTATTCTATAATGATATTTTAATTAAAATAATAATTTAAATATTATGGCTAACCAGATTGAAATAAAATATTTAGGTGATTTAAGGACGAATTCTGTTCATTTACAGTCTAGTGATGAAATTATTACTGATGCTCCTACTGATAATAAAGGAAAAGGAGAAGCTTTTTCTCCTACAGATCTCTTTGTTACTTCATTAGGTAGTTGTAAATTGACTACTATGGGCATTACTGCACAACAGTATGGAATAGATATTGATGGTGCTTCTGCTGAAATAACGAAGATTATGAGTTCTGCTCCTCGAAGGATTTCAGAAATTCATGTTAGTGTATTTTTTACTAAAGAGTTGTCTTCTGAAGATAAGAGAATTTTAGAGACTTCCGCTAAGAATTGTCCTGTTTCAAAAAGTATTAGTTCTGAAATTAATGTAATTCTTTCTTTCAATTATTTAGATAACTAATTCTTATTTAAATAATTTCCTTGAAAAAATCAGACATTCTTTCACCAATCATCATTGTAGTTACATTGGTATTAGCTCTAATACAATGTGGCATTATTGAAGAATCTGCTAGAAATAAATTTTCTACAGAGTGAACTTTTCCGTACTGATTTACGACTGACATATTGTCTGAGGATGGTCCCATTTTACAAGTTCCAGATATATGCTGACCTGTCATAGAATTTTGCATAAGCCATTTATTTAAAGAAAGTTCAGATTCTAAATTTTTATCAGTGGGTTCAATCCTTTTTTCAATAATATTTTTAAAAGAGGGATGTTCTCCTAATTCTATCGCTTTGTGTATTCCCTCTCTCATTCTCATTTTATCAAATTCAGTATCTAAGTAGTTGAAATTTAATGAAGGATGTGTTTTTGGGTTACTAGATATTAAAGACAATTCTCCTCTACTTTCTGCTAGCCAAAGTCCTACTATTATTCTTATTCCTAAAGATTTTCTTCCTTTTCCGAGTTGAGAATAGAAATTTTTTGGATGAGCAGGATATTTATATTTATTATCGTGATTATGTTGAGTATAATTACACATTACTAATAACATGTCGTTTCTAAATTTTGATTTTTTTCCAGTATAACGACATAAAACTTGCATATTATAAGTGAATGGATTTAGCTTAAAACTCTTTTTTGTTTTATAGGTTATCCATACTATAGGATGATCATTTAAATTTTTTCCTACACCTGGCAAATCTTTGATAATTGGAATATTATGTTTTTGAAGTTGACTTTTTGGCCCTAATCCCGATAGCAATAATAAGTGTGGAGAACCAATTGCTCCAGCTGAAAGAATAATTTTTTCCCCGTATACTTCAAAAATTTCTCCCTTACTTTCTACTTGTACTCCAACAGCTTTTTCTTTGTTGAATAAGATTTTTTTGACAAAGCAATTTGACTTTATATTCAGATTTAATCTGTGCCTGGATAAATCTAGGTATCCTATTGCAGTACTCCATCTTATTCCTTTTATATTATTAATAGGAGTAGGGCTTACTCCGGTTGAGTCAGGATGATTTAAGTCTTTACTTTCTCCATAATTGTTATCCAAACATGCTTGATAAAAAGCATCAGATTGAGGTGATAAGTTTTCTCGAAAATTTCTTCTTACCATTATTGGCCCTTTAGTACCATGGAAATCATCTTGAAAATCTAAATCAGTTTCTAATTTCCTAAAATAGGGGAGTAATTTTTCATAACTCCATTCTTCATTTCCTTGAGAAACCCATTCATCATAATCTTCCGGGATTCCTCTAAAAAATATTTGACCGTTTATTGAGCTAGATCCACCGGTGACTTTCCCTCTAGGAACTGACATTTCAGGAGTATATTTTGTTGCTCTTCCTACATATTTCCAATCATGATCTTGGTTGGGTTGATTTTGATCATTCCCAGTGGCATAGCCATATTTTATTTCATTAGGTAATTTTTCTATGTTTTCATAGTCTGGACCAGCTTCAATTAAAAGAATAGATTTGTCTTTTTGCTCGCTTAATCGAGTTGCAATAATTGATCCAGCTGAACCAGAGCCAATTACGATAGCATCATATTTCATAAATTTATTAAATTTAAAAAGGGTTTTAAGTTGACGGATTCAATATCTATCCCACAACAAGTAGGAGATTTAATTTTTCCATGTCCACTAGGACATTGTGAAACTTGGACAGTTTCATCTTCTCCTGTCACTATAGATTCGTGAACTAATACTGCTCCACAAGAGCAATTTAAAGTTTGAATCCCCATTCCACAATCTCCACATTCATAACTAGGCATAAATTTTTCCTTTTTTTGGTAAATATATTATTTTATACATTAACATTATTAGTGAATTTTTTGCATAATTTTAACTTAATAAACTTTGAAGTTTTCCTTGCTTTTCAAGTAAATTCAGTTCGTCAAAACCACCTATCAATTTTTTGTTTATGAAAATTTGAGGTACAGTGTAATTACCTTTCGCTCTTTTCTTCATTATTTGACGTTTAATTTTGGATTCAACACTATATTCTATGAATTCTAATGAATATTTATTCAAAATATTTTTTGCCTGTTTACAGAAATAACAATCAGAAGTAGTGTATATTTCAATAATATTTTTAGTCATTTAAAAATCAGTTTTTTAAGAGATTATTATATAATTTTATCAATAGGGTAATTCTTTAAAAATAATAATATTTTATTAATCATACATTAATGAAAATCAAAAATGTTGAACAAGAAATTTCATTAAATCTTTTTATTTGGGGATTGTGTTCAGCTTTGAATGGAATAATTTTATTTTTTTTCGATAATTCCTTTGTTAATGCTATTGGATTTCAATTTATTATTTGGGGTTTTATAGATTGTTTGATAGCTATGTTGCCCTTTGTTCTCAGGAAGTTCAAAAAAGAATCTCACATTCAAAATTTACCTAAATTAAAGAAGATTTTGGGAATAAATTCAATTTTGGATTTGTTCTATGTGTTAGTAGGCATATTGTTGTTTTTGGGTATCTTTAATATTAATCAGGGACATGGAATTGGAGTAATAATCCAAGGAGGGTTTTTATTAATTTTTGATTTTTATTATTATGTTGTTACTTTAAAATTAATTAAGAAAGATAGTAAGGATATTTATGAAAGTTAGATATGCATCTCCTATTCAACTTTATGTTTCTCCTGGTCCTAAACCTAATGGACTTCAAGCCTCTCAAGATGGTTTATGGGTTATAGATCAGGGCAATGCCAAAGTTCATCTGTTGGATTGGGAATCAGGAAAAATTATTAAAGAATTACAGACTTCTACAGATCGTTCTTCTGGAATAACTTTAGATCCTGAAGGGAATATTTGGATATCCTCTACATACGATTGTACTATTCATAAAGTAGACAGTAGTTCTGGGAAAACAATTCAAATATATGATTCACCAGGAGCTGGAATTAATACTACAAGAGAAGCTTTCGCTGATGTGGAAGAGTTAACTCCAACAGGTGACCATGGACTTGAGTGGAAAGATGGATTATTGTTTATAGCATCTCCTCCATCTCAATATATTCATATTATGGACCCCAAAAATTGGAAAGAAGTTGATAGGGTAAAAGTTCCTGGATTTAGAGTTCATGGAATTGCTTGGGCTCAAGAATAAGGAATGATTTGGGCTGCTGATACTGCTATGGGAGTAATAAGCAAAATCAGATTAAGTGATGCTAGAGTTTATGATGCTTTCAGAGTCCCTGGGAATGTGGAAGTTCATGGAATGACTATTAAAGACAATGAATTGTGGTATTGTGATGATAGAAGACCTGTAGGAACTCTTAAAGTATTCTTATAGAAATTCAGTTTAGGAGGTTTTTTGATACATAAGAATTTTATTTTCTCAAATGTGATAATTGTATTATTGTTTTTGATTATTGGTTGCTCTAATGCTGAAGAATCTGCTCTTCAAATAAGTAAAATCACAGAAACTGAAAGGATTTTTACTCTAGAGGATTTTACTAATTCTGGATTTAAAAAGTTGAAAAAATACAAGATTAAAGATTTGAAGAATTCAACTGGAGCATTTTATGGGTTTTATAAATTTGAAGATCCAATAGACTATGAATTGAGATTTTATAGTTCTCATTCAGATGCAATTGAATTTGGAATTCCTTTGGCCGAAGAAAGAGCAGGAGCTAAAGGAGAAGATGTAATATTAGATAAAAAGTTGGCAACTTTTAAAGAAGGATTAAAAGAAGCAAGAGGATGTTTAGGAGCCCAAACACAGAAAGGATCTGGTGGTGGTTATTTTAGTGGAGGAGCTGGAGTTGGAGGGCATTGCATACACCCCAAATATAAAGATTTTGTTGTTTATGGAAATGTAATAGTTTTATGCCAAGGAAAAGAACCAGAAGATTCTATTAATAACTGTTCCAAATTGATTTCCTTAATAGAGTGATTATCCTTGGATAATTCCTGCTCTTGAGACATTAGATCTTTTTATATCGTTAAAAATAATTTGTACTACTTCAGGTTTACAAGGATATTCCGGAGTATCTATAATTTCCACAATTGATTTAGTTAAAGAATCTGCGACTTTTTTCTTTTGTTGTTGAGTTGGTCCTTCATACCAAGTTATATTTACAATGGGCATTTCTCCTCCTATTTTTATTATTATTAATACTTTATTATTATTCTTCTAAATAGGGTATTTTCTTTCATACTGTTAAAGTAATTTTATGGAAAAATTAAACTATTGTAGTAGTTGTTCTAATTCTTTGAACCCTTCAGGTAAACACTATTATTGTGATAATTGTAGAAAGACTAAATATTTGGATCCTAAGGTTGCTGTTGCATCTATAATATCTCAGGATAAAAAATTATTACTAGTGAAAAGAGCTATCAATCCATCTATAGGAAAATGGAGTTTCCCTTCAGGTTTTGTGGACAGGTCAGAAAAGCTTGAAGATGCTTTAATACGAGAAGTTCAAGAAGAAATAAACTTAATTATTGAGGTTTCAGATTTAATCGGGGCATATTCTTACAATGGAAATCCAATTATTTTATGTGCTTTCCAAGCAGAAATTTTGTCTGGGGAAATTAAAATGAATCATGAAATTGATGGGGTAAGAGAATTTTCCTTGAATGAATTGCCTGAACTAGCTTTTGGACACGATTTGCAGATAATAGAAGATTGGAAAGAAAAGAATAGTATTAAATAATTTTTTCTACCTCTTCCCAAATGATTTGAGATATTTGTGTTATATCTAGTCCTCCATTTACTATAATCCATTTATCTGATTTTTTTGCTAAAGTTTTAAAACCTTCAGATACTCTTTTATGGAAATCTATATTTTCATCTTCAAAATTTGTTGCTATGTTTTGTCGATGTTTTTTTTCTTCTGATTGTCTTTGGCGAGTTCTATGTATAGCTTCTTTTACAGGCATATCTAGAAGAATTGTTAAATCTGGCTCAAGATTTTTAGTAGTAATGTTATTCAGTGAAGATATTAATTCCATATCTATTCCACGACCAAATCCTTGATATGCTAAAGTAGAATCTTTATATCTATCAACTACTACTATTTTGTTAGAGTTTAACGCAGGAAATATCACTTTTTCTATTAACTCTGTTCTTGCAGCTTGAAATAATAATAGTTCTGAAATGGGTTCTATGTTTTTCTCATTTTTTAGAATATTTCTGAGGATTTCTCCTATATTTGTCCCACCTGGTTCTCTAGCTAAGATAGCGTCTTTCTTGTGCTGCTTCAGATTATTAACAAGAGCAAGAGATTGTGTTGTTTTGCCTGTTCCATCTGCACCTTCTATAGAAATTAGTTTAGACATGTTGATAAGGATCCTTAGATAATACTACTCTTCGGGATTTTCCCTCTCCTATACTCTCTGTGATAATTGATTTTTCTCTCAGTACGATTTGATGTTGTAATTTTCTAATATAAGAATTTTGAGGAGAAAGAACAATTTTATCACTTCCATTTAATACTTTTAATATTGCTGCATTAGTTTCTTCAACAGCTTCTTTTAAATTAGATTGATTGAGGTTATTTTGGTTAGTTTTAATTTTATGAGAGGATAAAATAAATTGTTTAATTTGTTCTTTGGAACCCTTCCTTAGTACATAAATTGGAATTCCTTTAATTTCAGCTTCTCTTAAAGCGGTTGGCCTTCTACCATAATGAGATTTGGTAGTGAGTAAAATTTCTGCTTTTTCAGGCTCATCTGTGATTTTTAAATTTTGCCCTTCTTCTTTTATTAGTTTTGTTAAAGTGTTTTTTGGAACTCCGAAGGGGAATATTAATTTATAATTATTAAAATCAGATATTTCATCTATTTTTGGCACTTTTATTTTGGGAGCTGAAATGTTTGATCCATCTAGGGATTTAATTTCTGGAATCACTGTTAGTCCTTTTAATATATTATCAACTGATTTTGATACATTTTTATGGATCCCTACTGTTTTTCTATTTCTTATTTCTACTACTACTGGAAAAGTAGGATCGTGTTTTCGTTCAAGGATTGTTTTTTGTGTTTTTCTTCTCCTAGCTTCAATGTCACCTAATGTAACAGTCTGAGTACCTCCTACTAAGTCAGAAAGTGTGGGGTTACTAACGATGTTTTCCAAGTTATTTGCATGAGCTGTGGCAATAAGTTGTACTCCTCTTTCTGCTATAGTTCTTGCTGCAAGCGCTTCAAGTTCTGTACTCATTTCATCAATAATTATTACTTCAGGCATATGATTTTCTACTGCTTCTACCATTACTTTATGTTGTTCAGGGGTAGATGGAACCTGCATTCTCCTAGAGTTTCCTATTGCAGGATGAGAAACATCACCATCTCCAGCAATTTCATTAGAAGTATCTACAATTACAACCCTTTTTTTTGCTGTCCCTGAAAGAACTCTTGCTACTTCTCTTAACATAGTAGTTTTTCCTACTCCTGGTTTCCCTAACAGTAAAACACTTTCTCCTCTAAGAACTATATTCTCAATACTAGCAATTGTTCCAAAAATTGCTCTTCCAACTCTGCACGTTACACCTATAGGTATTCCTAAGCGATTTCGAATTACTGAAATTCTATGTAAAGTTCTTTCTACTCCTGCTCTATTATCATCACCAAAGTTACCCACTTTTTCCAATAAAGTATTTATTTCTTCATAATCAACTTCTTTACCAGGGACAGATAATTGTTCAGTTGGAAATCTTACCTCAGGCAATCTGCCTAGATCTAGAATTACTTCAACTAAAAATTCCAACTCATCGGTGGTTTTAAGAAATTTTTGTATTCTGTCAGGCAGAATATTTGTTAATGCAGATAAATCTTCTTTGAAATTATATTTAGATGCCACTGAAAAAAATCTCTTTTTACTATTCACTCATTTTTACAAAATATTGATGAACTCTAAGATCATCAGTCAATTCTGGATGGAAAGATGTAACTAAGGTTTTGTATTTTCTGTTATTTTGTTCTACTGCTACAGGTGTTCCATCAGACAATCTTGCTAACACTTCTATAGAACTATTAGATTCATCGACTGAAGCTATCAATGGAGCTCGAATAAATATTCCTGGAAATAATTTCGACCCTATATTATTGAATGGAATATCTACTTCAAAACTGTTTATCTGTCTTCCATACCAATTTCTTGAAACTTGTATATCTATTAACCCAAGTGGGTTAGGGTAAGGATCAGTTAATCTTTTAGATGCAACAATCATTCCAGCACATGTGCCCCAAATGTTCATTCCTTTATTTACTGACTTTAATATAGCATCTCGGAAACCATAAATGTCAATCAATTTTGTGATAGTAGTACTTTCTCCGCCAGGTATTATTAAACCACTTAGATTTTCTAATTCTTCTGGTTTCCGTATCTCTAAAGCTTTTATTCCAAGTTTGGAGAATGAAAGTATGTGATCTTTAAAATCTCCTTGTAATGCAAGTACACCTAGTATCATAAAGATTTAATCTAAGAACCTCTTATTTCTAGTCTGGAATCTTGCGGAATAGTAGACACATTTATTCCTACCATTGCTTCTCCTAAACCTTTAGAAACTTCGGCTAAAATATTTGGATCATTATAATGTGTTGTAGCTTTAACTATTGCTTCGGCTCTTTTTGCTGGATTACCAGATTTAAATATTCCTGATCCCACAAAAACTCCATCAACTCCTAGTTGCATCATCAGAGCTGCGTCTGCTGGAGTAGCTATTCCACCTGCAGCAAAATTCACAACTGGTAATTTTCCAGATTTTTTTATTTCTAGTAATAATTCGTATGGAGCTCCAATGTTTTTAGCTTCAGTCATTAATTCTTCTTGAGACATTGCGGATATTTTTTTTATATGACCTAGAACAGATCTTGCATGACCTACTGCTTGAACTACATCTCCAGTCCCAGCTTCACCTTTAGTTCTAATCATTGATGCCCCTTCTCCAATTCTTCTTAATGCTTCACCTAAATTTCTGCATCCACACACAAAAGGCATTTTGAAATCCCATTTATTTATGTGATGTTTCGTGTCTGCTTCTGTAAGGACTTCAGATTCATCAGCGTAATCTACTCCTAAGGATTCAAGAATTTGAGCTTCAACGAAATGACCAATTCGGCATTTTGCCATTACTGGGATACTCACAGAATTAATTATTCCTGATATCAATTCAGGGTCTGACATCCTAGCTACACCTCCGTCTGCTCTAATATCAGCAGGGACTCTTTCTAATGCCATTACTGCTACTGCTCCAGCATCTTCAGCTATTTTTGCATGCTCTGAAGTAACTACATCCATAATTACTCCGCCTTTTAACATTTGAGCTAAGCCACCTTTTACTTTCCAACTGCCAGTTTTAGGTTTATCTAAATCTTCCCATGCTTTATTAGATGAAGTATTGCCATTTTTATTTGTCGAGTTAATTGTAGCCATCTTCTAACCTGTATTTTCACAATAATTATTTCTATTAATCACATTATAATAGAAAAATGTTAACAATTTCATTATTACTAAAGAAATGTATTTAATTAAGGCTTACTTATTAGTTGCTAATAAAGAAACTACATCTGCAGTTCTTGAAGCATAACCCCATTCATTATCGTACCAACCAACTATTTTGAGAAAGTCATTTCCTACGAAACTAGTAGATAGGCCATCTATAGTTACACTATATGGACTTCCTTTGAAGTCAGAGGACACTAATGGTTCGTTTGAATAATTTAGAATTCCTTTTAAGTCATTTTTACTGAATTTTTCAAATTCAGAATTAATGTCATTAGAGTTAGCTTTGTTTTTTAAAGTTAGAGTGAGATCAGTTACTGATACAGTAGAAGTAGGAACTCTATAAGCCATTCCGTCTATTTTTCCCTCTAATTCTGGTATCACCTTAGTTACTGCTTTAGCGGCACCAGTTGTAGTAGGAATTATATTTTCTGCAGCAGATCTAGCTCTTCTTAAATCTGAATGCATCTGATCTAGAATTTTTTGATCGTTTGTATATGAATGAATAGTCGACATAAAAGCATTCTCAATTCCAAAACTATCATGAATTACTTTCACCATTGGTGCTACGCAATTTGTTGTACAAGATGCATTTGAAATTATGTGATGTGATTTTGGATCATACTTATCCTGATTGACTCCTAAAACCAAAGTTAGGTCTTCGTTAGTTGCTGGAGCAGAAATTATTACTTTTTTAACAGATTTACTTAAATGATTTCCAGCATCTGAAGCATCAGTAAAAAAACCTGTAGATTCTACTACTATTTCTACATTCTCTTGTTCCCAAGGGATTTCAGAAGGAGATTTTTCTGAGAATACTTTAATTTTTTCATTATTTATTATCAGATAGTTATCATCGCTATCAATATTTCCTTGAAAATTACCATATGTACTATCATATTTGAATAAGTGAGCACAATTTGAAATCGGTGCTAAATCGTTAATTGCCACGATTTGTATTTCATTAGAATAATTTTGAAGAATTGCTTTAGTAAGTTGTCTTCCTATCCGTCCAAAACCATTAATTCCTATTTTTGTTTTTTTCATATTTTGTAACCTTTTATTCCAGATTTTTTTATTTCTAATGTTTTTAAATGTCCGATATCGTTTTCTCCCATCAAAAGAGTTCGATTATACTTACTAATACGCTCTCCTCTAGCTGGTGCTCCTGATTTCAGTTGATTTGAATTTGTTCCTACTGCTAAATCTGCAATAAAAGTATCTTCAGTTTCCCCTGATCTATGGCTAATTATAGTTGAAAAATTATTTTTCTGAGCCATTATTATTGTGTCTATGGTTTCTGAAACTGTTCCTACTTGATTTAATTTAATGAGAATTGAATTTCCAGCTTTTTCTTTTATCCCCTTATTTAAAAATTCTTTTTGAGTGACAAATAAATCGTCACCTACTAGTTGAATGTCATCTCCAATTTGAGATGTCATTCTTCCCCATCCATCCCAATCATCTTCTGAAAGCCCATCTTCTATACTGTAAATAGGATATTTGGAAATTAGTGATTTATAGATTGAAATTAGTTCTTCGGAAGATAGTTTTAAGTTTTCTGATTTGAGTTCGTATAGTTTCTTCTCTTTGTTGTAAAATTCTGATGCGGCCACATCTAATGCGAATTTCACATCTTTTCCTGGTGTCCATTTGGTATTTAAAGTAGCCTCAATAAGTAAATCTAAAGGATCAGAATTATTAAGTTTAGATGTAGCAAACCCACCTTCGTCTCCAACAGTTGAAGGTAGATTTTTACTTTCAAGAATTTTTTTTAATTCATTATAAATATCAAATCCACATTGAAGTGATTTTTGAAAATTTCCTGTTATAGGTACCACCATGAATTCTTGAAAATCTGTTGAATTAAATGCGTGAGATCCACCATTAATCATATTGAACATAGGGTTAGGCAAGAAATAATTTTCTGCAGGTTTTGAATCCGAGAGGTTTTCAAGATTTTTCGTAGAGTAATTCCAAGAATCATCGTAAGGATCATATTTCTTTCTAATGTATTGAAATAATTCTACATTTTGTTCTTTAGCACCAGCTCTAGCAACAGCCATTGATACTCCCAACATCGCATTAGCACCTAAAGAACTTTTAGTCTTAGTGCCATCAAGATCGATCATTATTTGATCTATTTCTTCTTGATCTGTGATTTTTTGGCCTTTTAATTTTTCAGAAATTTTGTTGTTAGTATTTGATATTGCTACGCTGACACTTTTCCCATTGAAGAATTTTTTATTTTGGTCTCTTAATTCTAAAGCTTCTTTAGAGCCTGTGCTTGCCCCTGATGGAACTACACTATAATATTTCTCATTGCTGTCAGTAACTACTGCTGTCCATATAGTTGGGTTACCTCTAGAGTCTAGTACTTGTCTCGCTATAGTTCTTTTTATTTTTGCTACCATAATGTTTGATTACTATTCTAATGCAAATTTGAATGCTAAATTTACAGCTTCTTCTGGACTATCTTGATGTATTATATCTATATTATTGTTGGCTATATGTTTTTGGTCTAGTCTCCAAGTGCCTAAACCTATGACTTTTTTATTTTCTGCAAGGGCATGACCTATTTCTGAGAGAGTTCCAAATGCACCTGAAATTGCTATTGAAACTTTACTTGCTTTCACTACCAATACATTTCTGGCATATCCAAGTCCTGTTGGAATTTTTATGTCTACCCAATCATTAGAATCATTAGGATCATCTCCTGGTAATATTCCTATAGTAATTCCATTTTTACTTTTAGCTCCTTTACACACAGATTCCATTATTCCACTCAATCCTCCACATATAACTACTCCTTTATTAGAAGCAATTAATTGACCTACTTTGAAAGCAGTTTTTAAAGTTTTCTCATCAGTATTGCTTGCTCCTATTACAGAAATAGGAATAAATTTGTTTATTGTTTTTATATTCAAATTAGAATTCTTCTTGTAGTGCTAATATTTTTTTTATACCTTGAGATCCTATATCTAACATTTCGTCTAATTTTTTTCTAGAGAATGATTGTTTTTCTGCAGTACCTTGAATTTCTATTATTTCGAATCTTGAATTCATTACTATATTTAAATCTACATCTGCTTTAGAGTCTTCTTTATAATCTAGATCCAGTAAAACATTTCCTTTAACTATTCCTATACTTGTAGCAGCAACTGGAGTTAATATTTGGGCTTTCAGTTTTTTTTCATCAAATATTTTTTTAAGAGCTATTTTTAAAGCTATGTAACCTCCAGTAATAGATGCTGTCCTAGTTCCTCCATCAGCATTTAAAACATCACAATCTATAGTGATTGATTTTTCCCCTAATAATTTCAGATCTAAAGATGACCTTAATGATCTTCCTATCAAACGCTGTATTTCTTGAGATCTGGAATTTTTCTTTCCTTTGGTTATTTCTCTAGATACTCGAGAAGATGTTGATGCTGGCAACATTGAGTATTCTGCTGTGATCCAACCTTGATCAGATAACCATGGAGGAATTTGTTCAGAAATTGTTGCAGTACAAATTACATGAGTGTTTCCAGTCTTAATTAGCACTGATCCATCTGCATTTTTAACAAACCCAGTTAAAATTTCTATAGGTCTTAACTCATTTGGTTTTCTGTTGTTTTCTCTGATTTTTTCTTTCCTAAAAAACGTTTAGTTTGATATTTTTATTTATAGATAATCTAATTAAAGAATACAATTAGTAATTAAAATTAAAAAATTTTGATTTATTTTTATGGTTAATAATCAATTCAAGAAAATTGCAATAATGGGATCAGGAGCAGTGGGAACTTATTTTGGTTCAATGCTATCCAATGCTGGGCTAGATGTAGTATTAATCGCAAGAGGAGAACACTTGGAGGCTTTGAAATCCTCTGGAGCATCAGTTAAGTCATCTTGGGGTAATTTTGTTATCCCAATAAAAGCTACAGATTCTCCTCAGTTTGTAGGAGAGGTAGATTTAGTTTTGTTTTGTGTAAAGACATATTCAAATAAATCAGCCATTAAGGCAATGAGATCTCTAATCGGAACGGAGACTTCAATTCTGACGATTCAAAATGGAATTTCTAGCGGTGACCAGTTATCCAAGGAATATGAAAATGTTTTTGAAGGAGCTACTTATATTGAAGTGTCTAGAGATAAACCTGGTTCCGTTTTTCAGACTGGAGAAACAGCATTGATTCGTTTTGGGAATAGAAATAATGTTTCTGAAAAAATGAATATTATAAAAGAAACTTTATCCGTGAAAGGAATTCAAATAGAAATATCAACTGATATAGAAAGCGTATTATGGTCAAAATTAATTTTGGTTGGTTCTGTCGGCACTTTAATGGCAAGCACAAGATCTTCTTTCTTAGAAATTATCGAATCCCCTTATGGTCTATCAGTATGTGAAAAGATGATGAGTGAAATATTTTTAGCTGCTCAATCTAAAAATGTTTCATTGCCTAGTAATTTAATCGAACAGAACATTCAATATTTATTGAAAGACAAAGACAACATTCAATCTTCTCTACAGCAAGATCTTTTCTCTGGGAAACCATTAGAACTAGATGATCTGATGGGTGAAGCTTTAAGAATTGGAAAAAGAAATCAGATAGAAATGCCAGTTTCTGAAAGTTTATATACTTCACTCTACAATTCAATTAGAGGGAAATGAGTTTAATGAACTTTCATAGTAACTTTATACTTTGATTGTCCTATAACTTTATTTTTTTGAGGTGATGGTTCTATTTCTTCTATTGAAAAAGGGAAGTCATGGAAAACTCCACCAGCAATTTCAGTTTGAGGTTTTTGAATAGTCATTGATTCTGGAGTATATTTGGGGGCTGACATTTGGAAAGTTATATATGTTTTAGGATCATGCATGCAAGAGAATTTGTCCAAAGGATCTTCGCATCTTGAATCTCTAGATAAAGAAATTAATCTTATTGTCATTCCAGATTTTTTTATTTTCACCTCTTGATTTACTTGAATAGTGAAAGATGTATTTGTATCAATAATTTGACCATCAAAAGGTTGGTTTTTTATTGTTGCTGAAAAAGCCATGTTATCATCTGAAATTCTTATAGAGTTAAGGCCATTTTTAAGATTATTGAATCTAAATTTATATAATTTTTCGGATTCCTTTATAGCTTCTAATGGTTTTATATCATCATTCAGAACCACTTTTATATTTGAAATATTTCCTTCAATTAGAAACAGAAAAACATTTAATTCAGAATCCTCTATTAAGTATCCTCTATATTCCCATTTAGAAAAATCTTTTGAATTCGAGATTCCTGAAGATGAGTCATTTTTTTCTTCAGTCGCTGAAGCACAAGAAAAAAATACAATACTTATTAGACTGACAGAAATTACATATAAGATTTTTTTCATTTGAGTTTTCATAATATATTAACTTTTTACAGAAACGTTATTGATTTTTCAATATTAAATTATTTTTTAATAATAGGAGAATTTGTAAAATTATTTTCCTAGGTGTAATCTCAATGGGATATTTTTACATTTTGGTATAAAATTTTACGAAATCACTAGACATAATCGTTAGGAGAAAAAATGGGACAACCATGGGCTTTTTTAAGTGGAAAACAGATTCCCTTGGAAGATGCGAAAGTTGGAATTATGACACATGCATTGCATTATGGTACAGCTGTGTTTGAGGGGATAAGAGGGAATTGGAATAATGATGCAGAGAAAATGTTCATTTTTAGGCTTAGAGAACATTATGAAAGGCTTATTCGAGGTTGTAAGATTTTGAAAATCTTTCCTCCGAAATACTCTGATTCTGCAGATAATCAAGAAACTTTTTCTGTTGATGATTATATTGAAATTACCATCAGTTTATTGAAGAAATGTGGTTATCATGAAGATGTTTATATTAGACCTTTGGCTTTTAAGAGTGAAGAATTGGTTGCTAATCTAAAATTACATGAATTATCGAGTAATTTTAGTTTAATTATTATTCCTTTTGGTGATTATATTGATAATGAAAGAGCTATCAACTGTCAGACATCAAGTTGGAGAAGACCTAATGATTCTATGATGCCTACTGGTGTAAAGTTGTCAGGATTATATACAAATAGCATATTAGCAAAAACTGAAGCTATTTTGGGTGGTTATGATGAAGCGATATTACTAAATGATGGAGGAACGGTGTCAGAAGGTAGTGGCGAAAACCTTTTTATGGTTTCTGGAGAAGAAATTATCACCCCTACAGAGACAGATAATTGCTTAATGGGTATCACTAGAGATTCCGTTATTCAACTTGCCAAAAAAGAATTGGGAATTGAAGTAGTTAAACGAAAAATTATCAGAAGTGAATTGTATTTGGCAGATGAAATATTTTTAACTGGTACAGCAGCTCATATAACCAGTGTAGGAAATATAGATAATCGAGCGATTGGTAATGGAAAAAAAGGTAAATTCACTAAAGAATTACAGAGAATTTATTTTGATGCTGTAAGTGGGAAAAAAGAAGATTATTTAGAATGGTGTACGCCCCTTGAGATTTAATAACTCAATAGGTTCAAAATTTATTGTTATTTAGCAGTCTTTTTAAGATTTTTTTTACGGTCAAAAATTTCCAATAAAAAAATTCTAAAGCTGAAGGTATTTTTTTAAAAGAATGACTGAAGAACAATTTGAATTTTGAAGGTCTAATTTCTTCGATTTCTATATTTGGTTCATTTCCAAATGCGATAAGTCTTGGATTAATACTCATTAATGATTCTACAGTTTTCTTTCCTGATATGTTTTCTATAAAATCAGTTGTCTCGTTCAGATTTTGTTCAATTTTTGAAGCTTCATAATTTACAAATCCAGAGACTAAATGAACAAAGTTTTCTGAAATAATGAATTGTGAAAAATCCTTAACTTTTATTGGTGATGTACTTAAAAAACTTGAAGAGGATAATTGAATTAGGCAATTTTCTTGAATTAATTCATTTATTTTAGTGGGATTTTTTTGAAAATAGTCGTTGTTTTCCACATTTAGCAGTATGGGAGTGAATCCCATGAAATTTATTAGCCTTAACGTATCACCAAAGTTTTTGGGTAATCCCCAAAAAGGAAATTTTATAGTGATGAATTTTGTGTAGTTAATGGTGACTGCAATTTTTTCAGAGATCAAGTCTGGAAGTTCTTTAACCAAATTGTTTTCCATACCAACTAACAAGGTTGTATTATTAATTCCTAAATCAGTTAACAGAGAAGTTATCTCATCAATTTTTTCTTCTATTTTAGAAGCGCTGTAGTTCTCTGCAAAAGAACTATTTGGACTTTCTACAATTGTTTCTACCCCAATATTGTCAATCTTTTTTATAATTTCTAAAGTTTCGTCAATATTATTTATTTTATGATTGATATCAGGAAGTAAATGTCCATTTAAGTCTGTAAAATTCATATTTATAGTTTATTTTCTATCGAGTTTATTTTCCATTAGAATATTTCTTGAACTATTTTTATAAATAAAAAAATCATATGAATGGTGTTATAAGTATATGAAATCATTTCTTGGAAAATTGGATCCTCAAATTTTATCTGCATTGCAGAATGAAGAAAAACGTATAAAAGAAGATATAATTTTGATTGCTTCTGAAAACTATCCATCTAAATCAGTTTTAAATGTTACAGGTTCGATATTCTCAAATAAATATGCTGAAGGGTATCCAGGAAAAAGATATTATGCAGGTTGTGAAAATGTTGACGTTGCTGAGAACATTGCTATTGAGAGAGCTAAAGAACTCTTTCATTGTGAACATGTTAATGTTCAAGTTCACAGTGGCACCCAAGCTAATATGGCTGTGTATTCTGCACTATTAAATCCAGGAGATAAGATTCTAGGGATGAGATTAGACCAAGGAGGACATCTTAGTCATGGCTCTTCTGTAAACTTTTCAGGTAAATTATATGATTTTGATTATTATGGAGTTGAAAAAGAGACTCAAATAATTGATTACAATGAGGTCTTGAGGAAAGCTAAGGATTTTAAACCTAAGTTAATTGTTTGTGGAGCTAGTGCTTATCCTAGAATAATTGATTTTAAGAAATTTAAAGAAATTGCTAAAGAAGTTAATGCCATTTTATTAGCTGATGTTGCTCACATATCAGGACTTATTGCTACTGGATTACATCCTTCTTCTGTAAATGTTGCTGATATAACTACTACTACTACTCATAAAACTCTTAGAGGCCCGAGAGGAGCAATGATTATGTGTGACTCAGGTTATGCTTCGAAGATTGATAGAGCGGTTTTCCCTGGGATTCAAGGAGGGCCTTTTATGAACAATATTGCTGCTAAAGCAGTAGCTTTTAAGGAAGCATTGAATCCAGAATTTAAAACTTATTGCAATCAAATAATCTTAAATTCAAAGGTATTGGCTAAGAATCTACAAGAATTTGGTTTTAGAGTAATTTCTGGTGGAACTGATAATCATTTAGTTCTACTTGATGTCACATCAAAGGGTTGTACAGGATTAGAAGTAGAAACTATCCTTAGAAAAATTGGTATAATAATTAATAAAAATTCAATACCTTACGATGAATTGTCTCCCAGAGTCACCAGTGGAATAAGATTGGGCACTCCTGCTGTAACAAGTAGAGGAATGAGAGAATCAGAAATGGATATTATATCCGAACTGATTGATCAATCAATAAGATTTAAAGAAGATAATAAAAAATTGGAAAAAATCAAACATAAAGCTTTATCATTGGCTTTGAAGTTTGATGTACCAGGTATAGATGATTAAAAATATGTATTAAATTTGTTTTAGAATGGTATAATCATGTGCTGTTGTAAAAATTGTAGGAGATTTTAATTGAGAGATTATGAATTAACATGGATATTAAAAGACAAGATGGAGGATGATGCTAAAGAAAAATCTTTAGAGTCTTTAAAGTCATTTATTACTAGTTCTGGTGGAGAATCTTTAGTGGTATCTGATTATGGTATGCGGAATCTTTCTTATGAAATAAAAGGTGATAAAAGGGGACACTATTATATGGTTCGATTTTCTCTTGATCCTTCAAAAGCTCAGCAAATAGAGAGTAAGATGTATGCTGATCAAAATATACTTAGGCATCTTATGATAATTATAAATAGATTTGATTCTCCTATATCTCCAGAGAAATTAGATGATTCTCCAGTATTTAAAAAAACCAAAACCAAAAGTGAATTATAGTAAGATTAATTATCTACGAGGTATAAATGCTTAATAAAATTATGTTAATAGGAAATTTAGGAGCTGATCCTGAATTGAG
>CAYSUW010000016.1:0-35444 GCA_964434385.1 uncultured Dehalococcoidales bacterium
TTGATCCCGCAACATAGGATTTATAACCGATAACCCCCTTCTCTTCCCAACTAGCAGCCATAAAGTTGAAACTAGAGCCTTCAATGTTAATTCTTTCTCTAGGCAAATTAATAATTTTGCCTTCTGAACTTGCTAGGAATATTTCTTGCAAAGAATCTAAAGCATCATCCATTTCAAGTAATTGGTTAACATTATCTTCTGTTAAAAATTTAGTCATCTCTCACCTTTTCAATCATTAATGGAATAAATTAATATGCATTACTATAATATGATTGTTAACAAAAATTAAGTAAAAAGGGTAATTAAATTTTGTGGAATTTTGAAGAAATACTACCAGAAAATGGTGATCTTACAGAAGGACCTGCTTGGACAGGGACAAGTTTATTAATTACTGATGGAAGAAGCGACAGGATTTTGGAAATAAATCCGGTATCAAAAAAATCCTCAGTATGGTTTAACAATACTCAAGGAGTTAACGGTTTAAACTTCAACTCCAAAGGAGAATTGTTTGGATGTGAACAAAGTGGAAGAAAGATTGTTCAGTACCTGGAAAATAATCAGAAAAAAACTATAGTTGAAAGACTTAATGGAAGAAAAATTAATCATCCTAATGATCTAGCTATAGATCCATCTGGAAACATTTGGTTCTCTGATCAAATATCCACAATTGATGAACTACCTCAGTTAGATCATGCTTCAATTTTAAAAGCTACTCCACAACAAGATGGGTCATATAATTGTGAAAGAATGACTTTTGATACTACCTCTCCTAATGGATTACTTTTTTCAGAAGATTATAAAACCCTTTATGTAGCTCAAAGTACTTTTAATGGATACGAAAGAAGAGAACTCAGAGCTTATCCTGTTTTAGATGATGGAACTTTGGGTAATTATAAATTACTGCATGACTTTGGACCCCATCGAGGAATTGATGGAATGACTCTTGATTCTGAGGGAAACATTGTAGCTACATGCGGATGGGAAATTTCTGGACCAGGTGGAATGATATGTGTATTCAGTCCAAAAGGAAGAATTATAGAATCCCATTCTGTACCCTGTAAAAGACCTTCAAATTGTACATTTGGGGGAGAAAATTTAGATATTCTTTATGTTACAACTCTGGAAGGACACTTATTTATGGTAGAAAACACAGGTAGGCAAGGATATTTGCTCTACCCTAAAAATTAAAGAGAGGAACTAAATGAACGAATGGAATTGGGAATTAATAGAAAAACATGAAAGTCTCACTGAAGGTCCTGCCTGGAACGGAAGTGAATTATTATATTCACAATGTCCTGCCAGTCTAACTTGGTCATGGAATCCTACCAGTAGTCAAAGTACAGTTTGGAGAGAAGATACTAACGGCAGCAATGGAATGCTTTTTGATCAAGAAGGAAATTTATATGCATGTGAGGGAGAAGGAAGAAGACTAGTTCAATATATAAAAGGTGAAGAAACTGTAGTAATAACTGATAATTTTGAAGGTAAAAAATACAATGAGCCCAATGACCTAGCTATTTACCCAGACAGTAAGAAAATCTGGTTTTCTGATCCAAATTATGGAGGAAGAGAACCTTTTCTTGAACATGAATCTGTTTACTTGGCCAAAAAGGAATCAGATGAATCTTGGGATGTTTCAAGAGCAACATTTGATACTACTAGGCCAAATGGTGTCTTATTGTCCCAAGATACAAAAACTCTATACGTAGCTGAAAGCCCATACGGTGAAACAGCAAGGAGACAATTTAGAGCTTATCCAATAAATGAGGATTATTCTTTGGGAGATCATACTGTACTTCATGATTTTGGAGAAGGAAGAGGAATTGATGGAATGTGTTTAGACTCTGATGGAAACATTTTAGCAACTGCAGGTCATGATGAAGGCGGTCCTGGCCCAATGATTTATCACTTCAACACTTCAGGTAGAGTAATGAGAACATTTGAAGCCCCTGCAAACAAACCAACAAATTGCTCATTTGGAGGAGAAAACCTTGATATACTCTTTATAACCTTTGTAGGAGGAGAAGTTTATCAGGTTAAAAATACAGGATTAAAAGGCCATTTATTATTCCCTTAATCTAAATTATCTACAAAAGTTGGATTATAAGCCTTACTGATATCGAGATTTTTATCTATTAGGTTCTTATCTATCATCCATTGTGAAAAGCTGTCCCATACACTTTTTTCCTGACTACCAAATTTTGGTTTAGCACTACTCCATAAAGGAACTAAAAGATCTAAACCTTTGTCTTCCAATGCAGCATTCATTTCTGGATTAGCTTTAATTAAATAATTTAAAGAATCTTTAGGATTATTGATTGAATCCAAATATCCATTTATAAAAGACTTCACAAACTTTTCAACTAATAGGCTATTTTCTTCAATCATCTTCTCATTAGTCACAAGTATCAATTCATAATAAGCAGGAACTCCCCAATCATCTAGTTTCATGATATTTACGCCTTGCCCTTCCATCTCTATCAAAATAGATTCATGTGTCCAGTAAGCTCCAATTACAGCATCAACAGTTTCACTTAACAAAACAGGAACTAAATCAAACCCAACATCTAGTAACTCAACATCAGAAATTGTTAAGCCTTCACTTTCCAATATGGATTCTAAAATTCCAATATTTAAAGGAATTCCAGGATAGCCAATTTTCTTCCCCTTTAAATCTGAAGGACTCAAAATATTAGAGGATGATAAAGACATTATAGAATTTAAAGGTACTTGCACAATAGAAGCAATAGATACTACTGGAATACCCTGAGATCTTGCGAGTAACAAGTCTGGCTGATAACTTATGCCAAAATCATCTTTTCCAGCACCAACAGTCTGTAAAATAGAAGAAGGGTCTGAAGGGATATATACCTCTACTATTAATCCTTCATTTTTAAAATACTCTTTTTCCAAAGCAGTATATATACCTCCATGATTTGAATTAGGGTACCAGTCTAAAGCAAGAGTTGTTTCAGAGTTTTCCTTACACGAAACTGTTAAAACATATAAGGAAAATAGTAAAGCTAACATTATTCTTTTCATGAAATTTTTTCTCCTGACTTTCATTGATAATTTCTTAACAATAACTTTTCAATTATCCAGCTTATCGAAAACAAGATTATAGCCATAAAAGACAATAATACAATTGACGCAAACATTCTTTCTGTTAAGAACTGTGGACTAGAAACTTTAATTAACCAACCCAACCCCTGAGTAGAACCAACCCATTCTCCTATAACCGCACCTATAATTGATGATACAGAAGCAATTTTTATACCTGAAAGCAAATAAGGTAATGCAAATGGCAAATGAATTTTAAGTAAAATTTGAAGCTTAGAAGCATTAAATGTTTTCAACATTTTTTCATAATCACTATCTGAATTTTTGAAACCATCTATCAAATTGACTACAACCGGAAAAAATGAAATTAGAACAACGACAATTATTTTAGATTGTATTCCTGAACCCACCCAAATTAAAAGAAGAGGAGCAATAGCGATAATTGGGATTGTCTGTGAAGCAATGATTAATGGATAAACAGATCTTTCAGCAGTTTTAAATGAAAAGATAATGATTCCAAACATAATTCCTATAATTATAGCCAATAACAATCCCCAAAATGATTCATTCAAAGTAACCAAAGCATGTTTAAATAGGATGTTTTTTGAATCTACAATTTCTTGAGTTATAGCTAAAGGAGAAGGAAGCATCCAATTAGGAGTATTAAATAAAAAAATTCCTGTTTGCCAAATGATCAACAAAATAACAATTAATATCAAAGGAGAAATCACTGAAATAACTCTCCCTAATTCAAAATATTGTGAAATAATTTTAAACATTTTCAGGAACATACTTTAACAACTCTTTTTTAATATCTTCTTCACATTTATTGAAAGATTTTTGATTTTCTAAAGATTTATCTCGAGGTCGACTAATATCAATCTTATAATCAAGACATATCTTGACTGGAGATCCTCCCATAATCAGAACTCTATCTGAAAGTAGAACAGCCTCAGAGATATCATGAGTTACCAGGACTACAGATTTGTTATTATTTATCAAAATAGAAGAAACCCATTCTTGCATTTTTGATCTAGTAATAGAATCTAGTGAACTAAATGGTTCATCTAGTAACATGATTGGACGTTCTAATAAAATTGATCTCAAGAATGAAACTCTTTGTCTCATTCCTCCAGACAAATGTCGTGGGAAAAGATTTTCAGTTCCTTCAAGACCAAACTCAGGTAATAACTTTAAAGCTTTTTCTCTAGATTCAATCTTGTTTTTCTTATTTATTTCAAGACCTAATATGGAATTTTCAAGTACATTTCTCCATGGGAGAAGAAGATCTTTTTGTTGCATGTAAGAAATTTCTGATTGAGTTTCATTAGAAGATTTTTCTCCTTTAATAATTATTTCTCCTTGAAAATCCGTATCAATTCCTGAAATAACATTAAGGAGTGTACTTTTCCCACAACCACTATGACCAATAACAGAGATTATTTCCCTATCAAAAAGATCAAAGTTAATAGAGTTAAAAATAGTTTTCTCAACTCTATTGCTTTGATAAGACTTTCCTAATGATTTAATTTGTAACAATTTTTCCATTTAAACTACCTGGATAAAACTGTGCATTAGGAGAAAAATCCCTACGCCGGTATTATCCGTATCAGGTTCAGGGGTCGGCTTATAAGCCCTCTCAGCCAAGTAAATCAGCTCCCCCAACATTCAACATTCATGATACTATCTTTTTAATATAAATTTTTCAATGCTGATAGTTTCACCTTTAATCTATTCGATAAATTTTATACACTGAAATTATTAGTAAAATTTCCAAAATTATGGACTATTCAGAATCTCTAAAAAAAATTGTTGATTGGATAATCTCCGAAGTCACACAGGACAAAGAAAAACATATCCATATACCTTTAATGGTCCTTAATTTAGAGTCAATAGAATTTCAAAAGCTTGATATAATTGAAAATCTTGGGGTAATTAGTGGAATAACAAGGGAAGTAAAAGAACTAAATTCTTCTTTTGATACATTCTATGACATCATACAAAATGTTAACCATGTTCTTTTTGAGATTCATGGAATTCATGGAAATGTTTCTGATTATCATAATCCCGAAAACAGTTTTTTAAGCAAAGTTCTTGAAACAAAATCAGGAAACCCAGTATCAATTTCTATAATTTACCAGGAAATCTGTAGACAGTTAGGATTCTATCTTACTGGAATTGGTATACCTAGACATTATCTATTGAAATATGGAGAAAAAGAATCACTTATTTTTATTGATCCATATAACAAAGGTTTATTGTTAACTAAAAAAGAAGTTCTTCAAATTACTAATAAAAAGAACAAAAAAAATAACTCAAATATAAAAATTTTAGATAGTCATATAGAAGAGTTTGGGCCAAGAAAAACCATTCTTAGAGTTTTAAACAACCTGAAATACAGTTACTCATCAGTTGAAGAATTTGAAAAAGCATTATGCATTTCAGATATCATATTAAAAATCCAACCTAATAACTTACAAAATTTAATACATATGGTTAGCCTTCATAAAGAAATGGATAATTTTTCTGATGCTTTGGAATTATTAGATAATTTTATAGAAAAATCTCCTGAAGATAGCCCAATAACTGTTGATCTAATCAACATTCGAAAAAAACTATTTAATAAATAATAATGGAACTAACATATTTTCTAGAATCTAATTCAAATAAGTATGAATTATGCTCTGGAAAAGTATTGAAGATTCACTGTAAAATTATATGTCAGAAATGTGGATTCATAAGAGACTGCTCAGATCCATAATTCAAGATAAATTTAATAATAGGAAAGAATTTGAAACTTAAGAAAATAACGACTCTTACAACAATTTCTTTATTGTTATTATTGTTTTTAGGATGCCAAAATAATGAAAAAATTAATCTTAACCCTCAAACAATTCTAAATGATGCCACTAGTAGAATAAATGATTGGCAATCCTTTAGATTCAGACTAGAACATGAAAAAGGAACCACCACCATATCTAATGGAATGGAACTTAGAGTAGTTGAAGGCGAAGTAGTTCTACCTAGAAGAGTAAAATTAACGGGAAAAGCTACAGTGGGTGGTCAATTTATTGAACTTGATATAGTCCTTATAGATGAATTAAGTTTTATGACAAATCCTTTAACAGGAAAATGGAACCAGATAGACCCAGAAGACAGCCCATTTGGAAATTTTGATGTCAGAGAAGTCATTGCCAACATCTTGAAAATGATGAAAAACCCTGATTTTCTTTCGTCTCCTCTAAAAGAAGAAGATTTAAAAATCAAAGGGGAAGTAATAGCTACGGTTTTTGAACCTTTAGTCGGATTAGCTGATCCGAACATGAATGCAGAAGTTCATTTGGAATTAGATTTTGCAAACATGAATGTAAAATCAGCAAAAATCATAGGAAGAATAAACCCTCTAGATCCTCAAGAAGTTATTAGAATTATCAAGATTTGGGAGGTAGATGGGAATATTGAAGTTAACCCTCCAATTGAACCTCTTAAATAATCACAATGACCAAAATTTTTGAAAGCATTAAACCTTTCCTTCTCTTTTTACCATTCTGCGTAGGTGTTTTTTTAGGTGCAGATGATCAGACTAAAGTAGTCACAATACTACCAGAAATAATGATCGACTTCGAAATTCCTATACACGAATTAGGAAAAGCTTCTTGGCTTGTAACTGCTTATCTGATTGGTTATACAGCTGTAATGCCATTCATTGGGAGGGTTTCTGATAAATATGGATATAGAACTACGTTCTTAGTAGCTCTAATAGTGTTTATGATCGGCTCTGCAGCAACAGCTATAAGTCCAGAATTATCTAAAATAGGTGGTGGATCTCCAAATATGGGGTGGATAATAGGAACCAGAGTACTACAGTCTTTAGGAGGAGGAGCTTTAATTCCAATATCAATAGCTGCTGCAGGATATTTAATTCCACGCAATAAACATGCAATAGCTTACGGATTAATAGGAGCTAGTGCTGAAGCTGGAGGAGTTATAGGACCTTTGTTCGGAGGAGCAGTTACTGAATTTCTGAATTGGAGGTGGGCTTTTTGGTTAAATATACCACTTACGTTGGCAACAATTATTTTCCTGTTTAAATGCCCAAAGGGAAACAAATATCCAGTAAAATTAGATTTTGCAGGTGCAATTATTTTTGCAAGTTTTTTGGCATTTCTTACTGGAGGTTTAGCGCAGATAGGTAAAGATAACAATATGGCAATAATTCTAATAATTGTTTCTATATTTTCTCTAATTCTCACTATAGTAAGGCATAAAACAACTGAATATTCAATTATTCCTAGAAATTTATTAAGAAAACCTGGTTTTTCAGTTTCAAATATTACTCATTTATTCATAGGAGCAGCCTTAATAATTGCGATGGTAACAGTACCTGTAATGGCACAAACTCTTTTTTCTGAATCACCTCTTGAAGGAGGACTAAAATTATTAAGGCTAACTATAGCATTGTCTATAGGAGCATTTCTTGGAGGAGTATTAACCCAAAAATTTGGAACTAGAATTCCTTGTATAAGTGGATTAATTATGACCACATTAGGATTTTACTTCATGTCTAACTGGGGAATAGATCCAGTTGTAAAAGATCCTTGGATGTCAATACATTTGAGCATCACAGGATTTGGATTCGGTCTCTGTATAGCTCCAATTATGGAAGCAGCATTGGATAGAGTAAAATCTTCAGAACGTGGTTCAGCTTCATCTATATTAACTGTCTCAAGAATGATGGGACAGACATTTGGCCTAGCTACTTTGACTGCTTGGGGAACATCTAGATTTTCAAAGCTAACTGAAGACATGCCAGAATTTTCATTAGATCCGTTTGGACAACAAAAATTCACTGAAGCAGCACTTGCTGCTGGAGAAAAGGTGTTCCAAGGATTCTTTTTAGTAGGAGCTATTATTTCTATAATTGGAATCATTCCTGCAATAATCATGAGTAAATCTAAAGGAAATAATAATAAATAACCTTTCAGAATTAAACTTCATTTTTCTTTCTTTCAGTACTTCTAGAAGATTCTAATCTTGCTAAATCATAATCATTATGATCTATAAAATTCATTAAATCAGCTATCACTGTATGCCCTGCCTTTTCTTTAATCAATTTATGCATTTCCTGACACACATACCGATAGTTTGGATGACCTTGCCTAGTGGTTCTTAACTCTAGAAGATGAAAAGCTGCTCTAGCATTTAATTGCATGGTATATCTGATTTTATGCCCAAATAAAACAGGATATTGTGAAACTTCAGTTCCATAACTAGATAATAATGAATAGAGTTGATTAGAAATTTTTATTGCTTTTTCCCATTCAGATTCTAAATTTGTCTGAATTATTTCTTTAGGTATTTCAAAACCTAAATTTGGATTTAGTAATTGCCAATCAATAGTCATCAATCTATGTCTTTGAAGATCTCTGAAAGATGCAAAATCAGACTTGATATCAAATTTATAATAAACTCTTTCCATTCCTCTTCCAGGTTTATGCCTTCTATTCTCTCTATTACCTACATAACTACGAAGAATTTTCTCTATTTCATCTTTTCCCGTCTTTTTTAGAGATTCAAGGATACTATTTTCAGAATAATGAGTATAAGGATACAAACTGGCAGCTGCTACTTTAATTTCAGCTTCTTCGTCCCAATCAATCAATTCTACATCCGGGGTATCATTATCTAAGGATTGAATATTATTTCCAATTGATTTCATTTTTTGATAATTATCTTCAAAATAAGAACTCCATTTCAAACCTCTTTCAGTAACATCAACTCTTTTCAAGAAAGAAGGAATTACTTTCCTTAATTCAATTAACATCATTTCAGCACAATCTCTTACTTCTTTAAGGGGATGAATCTTCATTCTCATTATCATAAGTTCATATGATTGACCTGTAGCAAAGATTCCTACGTTAGATACAGTAGAAGCAGGCAATACCCCCCTAGCTACATCACAAGCTTGTGCTCTAATAGTTGAATTGTAGACAAAGTTAGAATCAGAAGCTTTTTTAGGAAATAATTTCTGAAAATAAGGTATCAATTTACCTAATGATTTCTTATAAATTTCAAAAAGGTCATCCATTCCTTTTATGTAACTAGCTTCATTTGGAGAATTCAAAATTTCAGAAGGAATAGTATATCTATACCTATCACCTAATTTTTGATCATAAAAAATATATCTTGTACTTTGCTCTAAATAAGAACCTAAACGGCCCCATTCTAAAATCTTTGTAAGAATATTCGAAGATTGTTCACATGCAATATGTGCTCCTCCCAATTGAGCTACAGAATCATCTCCATATTCATTAAAAACACGATCATAAAGTTTTTCTGCTCTAGAAATGTCAAGACTTGAATCTTCTACATCATTTGATTGTTTATTTTCAATATGCAGAAGAAATTCATCCAAAAACAATCTTCTAAGGGATTTAGGAGATCTACTATATCTAGCAAAAAGTGCTCCTTTAACAACTTCAGGAAGGTTTATCAAAGCAAAAACTGGCTTATCAATATTAGTAAAATATTTCTTTAATATAACCTGTTCTTCTTGAGAAAATTTTTCCTTATAAAACACTAAACCCTACTTAGATAAATCAGATTGTTTTTATTATGATAAATCCAATTTACTTAAGAAAACAAATTATCAGGATTCTCTAAGAAACTTTTTATTTCTCCTAAAAACAAAGCTGCTTCAGCTCCATCTGCAACTCTATGGTCAACCGATAAAGTTGCTTTCATTTCTTGAGAAATAACTATTTCAGATTCATCAACCACAGGTGTAGGGGCTATTTTTCCTGTAGCTAATATAGCAGCTTGAGGTGGAACTATAATTGCAGTGAAGTTCTCAACATCAAATATTCCCAAATTACTAATACTAAAAGTACCTGATGTATTTTCTTCTTGAGATAATGATCCTCCATTACCTTTTGCTCTATTCCCCAAATCTTTAGCAGAAGATGAAATTTCTTTTAATGATTTATCTTGACAATCAATTAATGCAGGTACAATCAATCCAGATTGCAAAGCAATAGCAATTCCTATATTAATTTGAGAATAAACCATTAAATTATCATTTTGGAAGGATGAATTAAATTTTGGGAATCTCTTTAATGCGTTTACAGTAGAAAAAATTATCAAGTCATTAACGCTAACATGAACATCAGATTGATCATTAAATTCTTTTCTTTTGTCTAATGTTTTTGTCATATTTACAGAAGTAGTGATATAGAAATGAGGAGCTTCTGTTTTACTTCTAACTGTTACTGAAGCAATAGTTTTCCTCATACTACTCAATGGAGTCAAATTTCCTTCAACATCTGAATCAACTTCATCATTTTTTCCTCCAGATGCAGCTTCAACATCTTCTTTTGTAATCCTTCCTCCTGGACCAGAACCAGATAAAGATCCTAAATTAACTCCTAATTCTTCAGCTAATTTTCTAGCTATTGGAGAAGCTTTAACTCTACCACTGCTGTCAGGAATCGTTGGTTTAGAATTTGAAGAATTGTTTTCTAAAGAAGAAGGCTGAGGACTTGATTCCTGAACAGTTTCAGTTTGGCCAACAGGATTTCCCTTTATTTCGGGTATCTCATCATCCATTTCACCCATAAAACCTATAACAGTACCAACGGGAACTTTTTCACCTTCTGGAATTACAATCTTTCTTAAATATCCTGCACCATAGGCTTCCATCTCAACAACTGTCTTATCAGTTTCAATTTCAGCGAGTTTATCTCCTTTTTCTATTTTCTCATCCTCTTGTTTTAACCATTTAACTATAGTACCTTCTGTCATATCAGCACCCATACTTGGCATAGTAATTTTAGTAATCAAAATTCTCCTCCAAAATATTAATTTTAAATTTTATAACCCTCTCTAAAGGACTCTATCACACTATTAACATCCGGTAGAGAAGCTTCTTCTAAACTTCTATTATAAGGCCATGGTGCATCTTCAGAACCTATTCTGAGTATAGGACCATCCAAAAAATCAACGGATTCTTCTTGAATTCTAGAAACTATTTCTGGCATTACTCCACCCAATTTTCTCGCAGTATCTAAAAGAACAACTCTTCCTGTCTTTTCTATAGATTTATTAATAGTTGGCATATCTAAAGGGTTCAATGTTCTTAAATCTATGACCTCTGCATTTATATTAATTTTAATTAACTGTTCTGCAGTGTCTAGTAAAATTGGCATTCCATGTCCATAAGAAACAAATGTAGCATCATTTCCTTCTTTAACAACGGATGCTAAACCTATTGGAATATCAAAATAATCCTCCGAAACATCACCCTTGGTTCCATAGAGCCCTGCTGGTTCAGCAATTATTGTTGGGTTAGGATCTTTTATTGCACTTCTTAATAATCCAAGAGCATCACTAGGGTTAGAGAAAGAAATAACCTTGAGACCAGGAACTTGAGATAACCATGTCTCAAAACTTTGAGAATGAGTTGCTCCTAATTGCATACCTGCTCCTGTAGGAGCTCTTATGATTAAAGGAACAGAAATTTGACCTCCTGACATATATCTCAAATTAGCAGCCATATTAACTATCTGATCAAAAGCTACCAAAGAAAAACTCATAGACATTAGTTCAACAATAGGTTTTAATCCTACACTAGCTGCACCTATACCTGCACCAATAAAAGTAGCTTCAGAGATAGGAGTGTCCTTAATCCTATCTGCTCCAAATTCTTCTAAGAATCCAGATGTTATTGCATAAGCTCCCCCATATTCCCCTATATCTTCACCCATCAAAAAAACAGCAGGATCATTAATCAATGCCTCTCTTAAACCTTTCTGAATAGATTGTCTGATTGTCATTAAAGTCATAAATTCTTATTCCTAAGCATAAATATCTTTTTTAAGTTCTCCTAATGAAGGTTCAGGGCTTTTAATAGCAAATTCAACCGCATTACTTATTTCCAAATTAATTTTATTTTGAATATCTTTTAAATCATTTTCAGTACAAATATTATTCTCTAATAAATATTTTGAAAATGTTTTTATAGGATCTTTTTTCAACCAATAATCTAACTCTTCTTTAGATCTGTATTTAGCCGGATCTGCCATAGAATGCCCTGAAAATCTGAATGTTTTTGCTTCAATTAAAATAGGTCTATTATTTTTCCTAATCTTTTCTAGTGATTTTTTCGTAACTTCTAAAACTTCCAATACATTCATTCCATCAACAATTTCTGCTTCAATTCCATAAGAAGAAGAAGAAGAATGAATATCTTTACCTTCAGCCCTAGTTTTTTCTACATGAGAACCCATTCCATAAAGATTATTCTCAAGGAAGAAAAGTAAAGGTAAATCCCAAAGTGAAGCAAGGTTTAGAGTTTCATGGAAAGTTCCTTGACTCACAGATCCATCACCAAAAAATACTAAAACTACATTGTTTTCTTTTTTGTATTTACAAGCTAATGCAATCCCTAAAGCCAAGGGAAACTGAGCTCCAACAATAGCATGTCCACCCATAAAATTTTTTTCAACATCAAACAAATGCATTGAGCCACCTTTTCCTTTGCTGACTCCAGTAGATTTACCAAATAATTCTGCCATTACAGCATTAGTATCTAGACCTCGTGATAAAGCATGCCCATGATCTCTGTAATGAGTAACAATAAAATCTTCTTTTTCCAACTGAGAAATAGCCCCGACTGCTATAGCCTCTTCACCTATGTATAGATGAAGGAATCCTCTGATAAAACCTTTTGCATAATTCTCACCACAAGTTTCTTCAAATTCCCTAATCAAAACCATTTTTTCATGAAGCTTCAATAGTTCTTTTTTACTTAAAACATTTTTACTCATTAGAAAACAATATATACATAATTTTTTGATTTACAATATTTTCAATTTGAAGATTTTAATACATTTTCCAGCAACATTGCTATAGTCATAGGACCTACACCTCCAGGTACTGGAGTAATTTTAGAAACTTTATTAATTACAGATTTAAAATCCACATCCCCAACAATTCTATATCCTTTTTCTACAGAATTGTCTTTAATTCTATTAATCCCTACATCAATCACTACAGATCCTTCTTTAATCATACTTTCAGTGATAAATTCAGAACTCCCTACTGCAACTATCAAAATATCAGCTGTTCTTGTGTAATCAATTAAGTTTTCTGTTTTTGAATGGCATAAAGTAACAGTTGCATTAGCATTGATTTCGTTATTAGATAATAAATTAGATAAAGGTTTTCCTACTATATTACTTCTTCCACAAATCACAATGTGTTTTCCTTCAATTTTAATTCTTGATTCAATTAAAAGTTTTTGAATTCCTTGTGGAGTAGCAGGTATAAATTTTGGTGTTCCTAAAGCCAATAATCCTGTATTCAAAGAAGTTAACCCATCAACATCTTTAAGTGGATTAATTAAATCCAGTATTTCTCTTTGAGGGATATGAGAAGGTAATGGCAATTGAACTAATATACCATTAAATTTCGAATCATTATTCAGTTTTTTAATTTCAGCTTTTAAATCATTATTTTTTACTGAACTATCAAATCTAAATAATTGTGTATGTATACCCACTTTTTTGCAGGTTTTAATTTTTGCAGATACATAAGTTTCAGAAGCATAATCATTGCCAACTAACACTATAGCTAAACTAGGACTTTTACCTTCAGTATCGATTTTTATCGAAACTTCTTCCTGAATATTGTTTATTATTTTTTTAGAAATAGTTTTTCCATCAATAATTTTCATTTTTTCAAGATTTGGAGTTAAATATTTTAGTAATTTTTACCAATGTGATATTAATTGGTATGACATCAAAATAGTAACATGTTAATCATAAGGGGGCTAATTTGATAAACGTTGGCATAGATATCATTGAAATTAAAAGAATTCAAAATGTTAAATCAAAATATCCTAATAGATTCCTAAAAAAAATTTTTACTGAAAACGAAATAATTTATTGTCGTAACAGAAGTCCTCAATTAGCAGCCAGATTCGCTGCTAAAGAAGCTATGATGAAAGCACTGGGAACAGGCATAAGAGGAGTAAGTTGGAAAGATGTAGAAGTAATAAGATATAGAGGTCAAGCTCCACAAATAAAGTTATCAGGAAGAGGAAAAAAAGTGGGAGAACGCATAGGCCTAAAGAATACATCCTTAAGCATATCTCATTCAAGAGAATATGCAGTTGCCTGTGTTACCATTGAGACTTCCAAATAGATTTTCAACTTAAAAAAATGAAAAACCTAGTTACATCAAAGGAAATGAAACTTATAGAGAATCAGATTTTCCTCTCTGGTATTTCTTCAGAAAATCTTATAGAAGCAGCAGCAAAGTCTATTTCTGATTTTATAGAAAATAATTTCAACAATTTGAATAAAAAAAGCATGCTTATAATAGCAGGATCAGGCAATAATGGCCTAGATGGAATTACAGTAGCAAAAAATTTACAAAATAATTTGAAAGAAACAGAAATTTGGATTTTCTCTAAAAGCTCCAAAAATAAAAAAAATTTAAATATTGTTCAAAAAAATCAATTAAATCACAAGTTTATAGATGATATTGATAAAGAAATACCATTTCAAATAAGTAAATTTGATCTAATTTTGGATGCAATTATTGGAATAGGGGCTAAAATTCCCTTAAGAAATGAAACTACTCAACTTCTGGATAAGATTGGAAAATCTATAAACCATAAAAAACAAATAGTCATTTCTATAGATAATCCTAGTAGTTTAAACACAGACAATGGTAATATATCAACCAAAAATTTCAAATCAGATTTCACATTAATGCTTGGATATCCTAAGCTAGGTTGCCATATAGCGTTCCAACCAGAAGTAGTAGGAAATTTAAGAACACTAGATATTGGATTTAAAAAAGAAAATATTAAATGGAAATTCCCTAAAAGATACTTGCTTGATAAAAAATGGGCCAAAAAAATATTACCCAAAAGACCTCTTAATTCTCATAAAGGAACATCAGGAAGCACACTAATAATTTGTGGATCAATTAACTATCCTGGAGCAGCTTTTTTTTCTGGTTCTTCGGCAGCAAAAACAGGAGTTGGCTTAGTTGGACTAATGGTTCCGGAAGATATTTATTCAATAATAGCTAACAAAATCCCTGACGTGATTCTATTCCCAATTAAAGAATCTTTTAAGGACATCTCCTTAAAAGATTTCTCAAGATTCAATTCTATATCTATAGGACCAGGGCTAGGTTTAGATAAAAGAGCGAAAGATCTTACTATAAAAACATTAAATGTTTTACATGAGAAAGATTTCAAATCTATCCAAGTAATCTTGGATGCTGATGCTCTTAATCATTTATCAAATATCAATGAATGGTGGAAGAAAATTCCAAGTGAATGTATATTAACTCCTCATTTTGGTGAAATGTCTCGATTGACAAAAATCCCGATAAAAGAAATTCAAAAAAACAAAGTTGAAGTGACTCAAGAATATAGTTCTAAATGGAATCAAATTATTGTTTTGAAAGGCTCAAATACTATAATATCTCACCCTAAAGGAGAATTAAGAATTAGTCCCTGGTCAAACAGTGGACTATCAAAAGCTGGATCTGGAGATTTATTGACTGGAATAATAAGTGGACTATCCGCACACTCCCAATTAAATTCTTTTGAATCAGCATCTTTAGGTGTATATTTACATGGTTTATCAGGAGATCTAGCATCAAATAGCAAAGGAGTATATGGTATGACTTCAACAAATGTTTTGGAAAAGATTCCAGAAGCTTTCACAAAAATACAAATAAGTTAATTTCAATTATGTTACTTGCTATTGATATTGGAAACACAAATATTTCGATAGGAGTTTTTAAAGAAGATTCTTTAATAGCTAAAAAATCACTTAAAACTAACTTAAAAGCATCTCAAGTTGAAGTCAGAGATGAGATATTAGATTTTCTCAAAAATGATTTCCCTAATTATATTAATCTTAATAGAGCAATAATTGGTTCAGTAGTTCCTTCAATTACCAACTTAGTTAAAAGCTCTGTAGAACAAATCATAGATTTAAATGTTTGTGTGATTAATCCAAAAACTAAAACTAATATAGATATTCTTTACGATACTCCATCTGAAGTGGGTTCTGATCGAATATGTGATGCAGTTGCTGCAAAAATTTTATACCCAAAAAATAAAATCATAGTTGATTTTGGTACAGCAACAGTTTTTGATGCAGTTACTGAACAAGGAGAATATTTAGGGGGTGCAATTTCACCCGGAATTCACATATCATCAGAATCATTATATTTACATACATCTCTTTTAAAAAGAATCGAAGTGTCTCCAACAAAAAAAGTAATTGGGACTAATACTAATGATTCTTTGCAATCAGGTCTTTTCTGGGGATATCTAGATCTAGTAGAAGGAATGATAAAAAGATTCAAAGAAGAACTTTATGAGTACACAAAAAATGATCAAATATTTGTGATTGCAACCGGTGGCTTAGCCACTTTAATGTCTTCTTATACTGAATATTTTGATAAAGTTGATCAAGAATTGACTTTAAAAGGGCTAAATTTTATTTATCAATTAAATTTCCGATAAAATATATTTATGGAAAAATCAAGAAGTCATCCTCTTACAGGGAAAAAAATAATTGTTGGAATAACAGGAAGTATCGCTGCTTATAAAAGTGCTGAACTAGTAAGTAAACTTGTCCAATTAGGTGCAAATGTGTCAGTTCTAATGACCAAAAGAGCGAAAAATTTTGTCGGAAAAAACACTTTTGAGGCATTAAGTCACAATCCAGTAATTACTAGTTATTTTGACAATATTAGTGAAATTAATATTGATCACGTTTATCTAGCAAAAAACGCGGATTTAATCATAGTTGCACCAATCACAGCAAATTCTATTGCCAAAATTGTCCATGGAATTACTGATAACCCTATTACAGGAACTATTTCTGCAACCAATGCTCCAGTTATTTTGGCTCCAGCTATGGACGGAGAAATGTATGATAAGCAAGTAATTAGAAACCTTCAATCTCTTGATAAAAAAAGATTTAATATACTGGAACCTCAAATTGGCAGATTAGCATCGGGAATTATAGGGAAAGGCAGGATGGTTGAACCACAATTAATCTTAGAAACAGCCATATTATTATTGTCTAAAACTGGTGATTTAATATCTAGAAAAATACTTATTTCTGCAGGAGGAACTAGAGAGTTAATAGATCCAGTAAGATACATTGGGAACAGATCAAGTGGAAAAATGGGTTATGCAATTGCAACTGCTGCAAGAAACAGAGGAGCAGAAGTTTCACTCCTTTCTACTAAAAATGTATCTCTTCAAGTTCCATTAGGAGTAGAAAATAATTTAGTAGAAACATCTTCAGATTTAGAAAAAATGATTCTTTTAAAATCAGATCATGCTGATGTAATTATTATGGCAGCTGCAGTCTGTGACTTTAAACCCTTAACAAAAGAAGACCAGAAAATTAAAAAAACCTCTTATGATAAAAACCTTAATTTAGAACTAGAACAAACACCAGATATATTAAAACAAATAAAAAATAAAAAAATAAAAAAGATCGCTTTTGCTGCTGAGACAGAGAATCTTATTGAAAATGCAAAAATTAAATTAAAAGAAAAAAATCTAGATATGATTATTGCTAATGATGTCTCTAGAGAAGATATTGGATTCAACAGTGATGACAATCAAGTTACTATAATTCAAAAAAATGGATCAGTTACTGAATTACCTGTAATGCCAAAAACTGATTTAGCTCATATATTATTAGATGAAACTATCACTTTAATTAATATATAATTAGGAAATAATGAAATTATTTTGGAAAAAAAAGAAAAACGGTTTTGACCTTATTGTTATTGAAGATCAGAATACTATTATTTTAGGGGGAGTAAGAACTACTAAAAGAGGGATTGAAGCAATGGCTAAAGCTAGAGGTTATGATCCTGGTAGATCTATTAAAGGTTTAACTTCTGAAGAAGAAGGGAGAAAATTTGTTGAGGATTTTAAACCTTGGATAGAATTTTGTGGAGAGGACCTTGAAATTGAATCTGAAATTCTGGAATAAATTAGTTCAGAATTTTAGCATCAAGTTCTTTACCTACCTCTAATTTAAGGACATCACATCTTGCAGCGGTAACAAGATCATTCTTTGCTAATGCTAAAAGTTCAATATCTTCTTTTTTAGCAACTAACAATATTGATTTAACTTCAGAACCTAACCTAAATCCATTCTGAGTCTTTGATCTTCGAATAGCACGAATAGCTTCACATGTAGTCAAAAACAATTCTTTTTGTCCTACTGAACCTGTATATTTCAATATTTCTTTTTTGGTAGGCCATTTAGATGAATGAATAGATGTGAAACCTGTTTCTTTAGCAAAAACCCAACCCCATACTTCGTCAGCTATTACAGGTACTACTGGAGCAAACAATCTTAACAACACATTTAAAGCTAATCTCAAAGTCGCCACTGAAGAAGTTTGTGCTTCTAAGTCATCATCCTGTCTAGCTCTATTTTTCACTAATTCTAAATAATTATCTGTAAACATATTCCAAAAAAACTTTTCTGCAACCATCATAGATTCAGCAAAATTAAAATTTTCATAATTATTAGAACATACTTCTACATCTTCAATTAAATTAGCTAAAAAAGATAAATCGAGAGGGTTGTTAATTTCACCAATCATAGCTTCTTGGGATAAAACAAACTTACTAGCATTATAAATTTTAGTAGTTAATCTCTTTCCAATTTTAAAAACTTGTTCATCAAAAGCAGTATCAGTTCCTAATCTAGCACTTGCAGCCCAATACCTTACTGAATCAGACCCATATTCTTGAATCAAGTCAGAAGGAGTAACAACATTCCCTTTACTTTTACTCATTTTTTTACGATCAGGATCCAAAATCCAACCACTGATAACTACATCATTCCAGGGAATAGAGTTGTGATGTAAAAGAGACTTTACTATAGTATAAAAAGCCCAAGTCCTGATTATTTCATGGCTTTGAGGTCTGATATTGTTGGGGAAAATATTTTTCATTTCATTTTCATCCTCACCCCATTTAGCAGCTATTTGGGGAGACAAACTACTTGTGAACCATGTATCAAAAACATCTGATTCACCAATAAACCCATTAGGTTTACCTCTTTGTTCAGGATCATAACCATTAGGAAAATCTTCAGTAGGATCAACAGGCAAATTTTCTGAAGATGCCAAAATAGGATTATCATAGTCTGGATTGGATGAATTATCTAGAGGATACCAAACTGGAAATGGAACTCCAAAAAATCTCTGTCTGCTGATACACCAATCAGATTGCAAATTCTCCGTCCAGTTCTCATATCTTTTTCTCATGAATTCTGGATGCCAAGAAATCTCTCTACCTTTTTCAATTAAGTCTCTTTTTTTATCCATCAATCTAACAAACCACTGTCTAGTATTCAAATACTCTAAAGGAACTTTACTTCTCTCATAAAACCTAACAGAATGAGTAATCTTTCTAGGAGTTTCTTTAAGTGCAATTTCTGAATTTGGGAAATTATTAGGATCTTTTAAATTTTCTACAATAATATTCCTGCCTTGTTTTACAGTTTTCCCGATTAAATTTTGATAAATAGAATTTGCTTTTTTCGGTTGAGAAGATTCCCAACCAGGTATTCCAAACTCAACTTCTTTAAATCTTCCATAAAAATTAAGAAGTTGTCTTAATTCCAAACTATGATCTTTCCACCACTGAACATCAACTTGATCACCAAATGTACATACCATCAAAATACCGGTACCTTTGTCAGGATCGACCAAATCACTTGGGAAAATAGGCACAGGTACTCCAAATAAAGGAGTAACAGCATTTTTGCCAAAAAAACCTTTATACCTTACATCATCAGGATGAGCAGTAATACCAACACACGCAGGAAGTAATTCAGGCCTAGTAGTAGAAATAGTAAATTCAGCATTCATTTCAGGAATTTTGAATTTTATATCATGGAAAGCACCTTCAACTTCTCTATCTTCAACTTCAGCCTGTGCAACTGCAGTTTGAAATCCAGGATCCCACATAACTGGAAAATCGGTATTGTAAATATGTCCTTTATGAAAAAGATCCAAAAAACTTTTTTGAGCTAATTTCCTAGGTAATTTCCCTATCGTAGAATATTCTTGAGACCAATCAACAGAAAGGGCAATTTGAGTAAAAACATCCTTAAAAACTTTTTCGTCTTCTTCAGTAACCAAATGGCATAATTCAATAAAATTATTACGAGAAACTTTTAAAGGATTACTCTTGGGATCCCTAGATTTCACAACATCTAAAATATTGTCTATCGAATCTTGAGAAGGATCACATCTTACATTAAAGTAATCTTGTACTCTCCTTTCTGTTGGCAATCCATTATCATCCCATCCCATAGGATAAAAAATATTTTTTCCTATCATCCTTTGAAATCTAACTATAAAGTCTTGATGAGTATAAGAAAAGATATGGCCCATGTGTAAATAGCCACTAGCAGTTGGTGGAGGAGTATCAACAGAAAAAACTTCTTTTCCTGACAATTTAGAATTCCATTTAAAAATCCCTGAAGATTCCCATTGATTAATTATTTTTTCTTCAGTAGACAAAAAATCATAATTTTTAGGAAAGTCATCCATTTTTATTTTAAGAAATTTCTTTTTCAAAATAATCTAAAACCCCTTAATCACTATTGTTAGATATTCTTATAATATTATTCATTTTGACATTATCCAAATATTTCAAAGCCTCATTAACCCTACTAGCAAAAACTTCTGGTGTAGATTTTGATAGTCTTCTTTTAAACAACCAATAAATGAATTCTTCACTTTCTGATTCTCCTGTAGTTTTAGGCAGATAATATTTTCTATTAACACCACTCGTATTTAAATTAAAATCCTTCCATAAAACTTCAAAACTATTCCCATAAATTTCATCAAAAACTATCTCTAATCTTTCATCTGAAATATTAATTCCTGTTGAGAAAACTTCTTTCATGATATTTATTTTAGTCAATTCAATGACACCTTGCTCAACAATTATTCCATAATAATAATTTTGCCATCCTTTAAATTTACTATCTCCTATTTTTGACTTAAATTCATCTTCAGAAAGAGCATTTGGCAAAAATCCTGAAAAAAGGAATTCTCTAATTTCATCTTCAGGAATTTCAATATTACTTGAATTAACAATTCTTATTGCTAATCTAATCCAATTAAAAGCTTCACCAGAAATTAAATAAGTTGATTTATGATTACCTTTTTTTTCTTCTGGAATTCCCCATATTCTTATGATCTCCAAGACAACATCCTTCCAATTTTCTCCATTATTTAAAGCATTATTGAAAATTTCAAGATAAGTATCAGCAGAATCGTAAGAATTTAAGAATTCATCATCATATATTTTTCTATCTTTATCAAAAAGTCCATCAAAAATATAATTCATTTAACAAAAACTAAACCTTTGCCCCACATGTTTGAGTTTCAGAACATTTTTTATATTTCTTCCCACTTCCACAGGGACACGGATCATTTCTTCCAATCTTTTTAGATATATTCCTTTTCTCTCCATGTCCTTGATTAACATTATCCATTACTGAACCTTTCTTAGTATTAAGCGAATTATTACTTAATGAAGTTTTAGACAAATTATGAGAATCAAAATTTATACCTAAATTAAAAATTGTTTTGGCTGTATCTCTATTAATTCTAAACATCAAATCTTCAAACATTTGAAAACCAATAGTTTTATATTGTACAAGAGGATTTCTTTGGCCTACAGCCTGAAGTCCTATTCCTTGTCTCATATTATCCATGATTGTTAGATGTTCGACCCAATGTGAGTCTATAGATCTTAATAACACAAACCTAAACCAACCGAAAAGTTGTTCATGACCTAAATTATTTACTAAAAAATCAAATTGCTCATCAATTTTTTTATGAATTTGCTCAGACATACTAGAAGGATCACCATTAATACCTTCTACCAACTCTCTATTTAATTTAGAATTTGGAATAATCTTGGAAAATTCTTTAAAAAATATATCTAAATTCTCTTTTTTACTATCGCCATCCAGATGGTTCATGATCAAATCTTCAATTTCATCATGAACCATATCAAGAATTTTCTCTTTTAATGATTCATCATCAAATGCCTGTTTCCTTAGTTTATAAATTATTTCTCTCTGAGTATTTATAACATCATCATAATCAACTAAGGTTTTCCGTATCTCAAAGTGAAATCCTTCTACTTTGGATTGAGCACTTTCAACTGCTCTAGTTAAAAGCTTGTTCTCTATCGGAGTCTCTTCATCCAGCCCAACCATATTCATAATTGATTGAATTCTATCTCCTCCAAACCTTTTCATTAAATCATCTTCTGCAGAAATATAAAATTGTGTTCCACCAGGGTCTCCCTGACGACCTGACCGACCTCTTAACTGATTATCTATTCTTCTAGATTCATGTCTTTCAGAACCTAGGATTTTCAACCCACCCAAATCTAAGACTTTTGTATTTTGTATTGACCATTCTTCTTCACCAATACTCTTACTTCCACCTAAAATAATATCCGTACCCCTACCAGCCATATTTGTAGCTACAGTAACAGTTCCTGTTTTTCCAGCATCTGCAATTATTAGGGCTTCTTGATCATGTTGTTTAGCATTTAAGACCTGATGGTTTACTCCATTTTTTCTTAAAAGATTACTAAGTAATTCTGATTTTTCTATACTTGTAGTACCTACTAATACTGGCCTTCCAGATTTCTGTAAATCTTTAACACTTTTTACCAGAGCATTAAATTTAGATTTTTCACTATTAAAAATTAAATCCGGAATATCTTTTCTAACATTTGGTCTATTAGTAGGAATTTGAATAACATCTAATCCATAAATTTTGTCAAATTCTTCTGCTTCAGTAGAAGCAGTACCAGTCATTCCAGATAACTTAGAATATATCCTAAAATAATTTTGCAAAGTAATAGTGGCATATGTAGCAGATTCTCGTTGGATTTTTAGATTTTCTTTTGCTTCTATCGCCTGATGTAATCCGTCAGAATATCTTCTTCCTTGCATCAACCTACCTGTGAATTCGTCAACTAGTACAACTTGCCCATCATTGATCACATATTCTCTATCTTTAATGTAATGAACATTAGCTTTAATAGCATTTTCTATAAAATGTGTTATTCCAAAATTATCTTGATCATATAAATTTGAAAGATTCAATGTTGTTTCAATCTTATTAATCCCATCATCTGTCAAATTAATTGTTCTATTTTTTTCATCACTCGTAAAATCTTGATCAAGATGTAATGTTCTAGCTAGATTTGCGAATTTTTTATAATCCTGTCCTCTATCTTTCACTGGACCACTTATAATTAAAGGAGTTCTAGCTTCATCTATTAAGATATTGTCTACTTCATCTACTATTGCAAAGGCATGATCTTTTTGAACTAATCTTGATTCAGAATCAACCATGTTATCTCTTAAATAATCAAATCCAAACTCATTATTAGTGCCGTAAAGAATATCACATGAATAAGCAACTCTTCTTTCAGATTCAATCAGTTCTTCCATTTCTCCTGAAGAATCATTAATTGGAATTTCTGGTAAAACATAAGACTTGTCCTGTTGTAGACAACCCACTTTAAGTCCAAGAAATCTATGAATTGGACCCATCCATGATGCATCTCTTATAGCTAAATAATCATTTACTGTGACAACATGTACTCCGTTTCCAGATAAAGCATTCAAATATGAAGGTAATGTAGCAACCAGCGTTTTCCCTTCTCCAGTTTTCATTTCAGCTATATTACCTTGATGTAAAACGACACCCCCAATAAGTTGAACATCAAAATGTCTCTGTCCTAAAATTCTTTTAGAAGCTTCTCGAACTAATGCATATGCTTCAGGGAGAATATCATCAAGAGATTCCCCTTGAATAACTCTTTCCTTAAATTCCTCTGTCTTATTTTTAAAATCGACTGGATCTGAAAAATCTTCAAAAATTGTTTCTAAATCATTTATCTGAGAAACAATAGAGGAAAGATTCTTAAGTATTTTCTTATTTGGGTCTCCAAATATTTTTGATAAAATCTCAACCATTTATAAAATATTCTTATTGTTTAAAGAGAGCTCCAACAGATCTCCCAGTCTGAATTCTTGATATTGCTTCACCCAGTAAAGGTGCTATAGATAAAACTTTAAGCTTACCTGAAGAAGCCTCTTGAGTAATTGTATCCGTAACTATTAATTCTTTTAAAATTCCATGAGCAGTTAATCTTTTTAAAGCACCATTTGAAAAAACAGCATGAGTAGCACAACTATAAACTTCTCTGACACCCTGATCTTCTAGTGCAGCTAAAGCTTGAATCAAGGATCCTCCAGTATCTATTTCATCATCAAAAGTTATTGCGACTTTATCTTTAACATCTCCAATAATATTCAATGTTTGTACATTATCATCATTATCAACTCTTCTTTTCTCTACAATTGCTAGAGGAGCTTTTAGTCTCTCGGCAAAGTCTCTAGCATCCTTACTAATACCTACATCAGTAGCGATTACAACAACATTATCAAAAGCTTTAGTCAAAAAATAATCTGCAAACATTTGTACTGCTGTTAATTCATCAACAGGAATATTAAAAAATCCTTGAATCTGAGCAGCATGTAAATCAACAGTAAGAACCCGATCTGCACCAGCTGTAGAAATTAAATCTGCTATCAATCGAGCAGTAATTGGCACTCTAGGTTGATCTTTTTTATCAGTTCTTCCATAACCATAATAAGGCATTACAGCAGTTACTCTACCAGCTGAAGCTCTTTTTGCAGCATCTATCATTATCAACAATTCCATAATACTGTCATTAACATTTCCACTAGTAGGTTGAACTATAAAAACATCGTGCTCCCGAATATTTTCTAAAATTCTTACAAAGCTATTATCGTTTCGAAATTTGAATACCTGTATTTTTCCAGGTTTTTCATGTAAATATTCACAAATTTTTTCTGACAAAGATTTATTGGCATTTCCAGAAAAAATTTTTAAATCCCCAAAACGTCCTTGCATATTATCCCCCTCTAATATCAAGTTAGCTTAAAGAAAAAATTATACTTCATATATAAAAAAATTTTAAACTATTTTCAAAACTCTTGTAATAATAATACTAAAATAAAAATATGACATAAAATAATTCTATATGTAGATTAATATATTATTTCAATAAACTAAATTCGTATTCTAAGTAACATATTCCAAGTAATTTAATGAAACTAATTTTCCAGAAATTATTTAAACCAATCACTAGAGAATTTCAAAAAGGATCTAATAGCTTATTAAACTTAAGTTCTTATGTTTTTGGGATTTCAGGAACATTAGTTACTTTAGGCGCAATAATATTACCTTACAAAGTTTTAGATATTTTAAATGCTTCCCCAGTAACTATTCTAGGGATTAATTTAGGGAAAAACGGACTTTTAGGTTTAATTTCCCTAATTACAGGTTTAACTGCAAGTTTAATACAACCATTAGCAGGGTTTTTAAGTGACAAAAATACTGGATCAATTTTTGGGCAAAGAATTCCTTTTTTAATATTCGGGGGTATAGGAGTTTCATTTTTCTCACTTTTCTTAGTTCCTGTTCAGTCAGTTCTCGGTTTAATAATTATATTCATGATAATCAATGTGTTTGCTAATTTTGGTGAAGGTCCAGCTAACGCATTAATTAAAGATCACGTTAAATCAAAAAGTTTCGGCTCTGCATCAGGAGTATTTAATTTTTCAAGAGTATTAGGAGCAGCAATAGTTCTTCTAATTACCTTACAATTTATGAAAAATTACTCCGGACCAGAAGATTCTCAATGGTTTTGGGCTTCTATTATTTTCATATCTCTAGTAATGCTACTCTCAACTATTTGGAGCTTTCTAAGTTTGAGTTCCCAAAAAATAAATGGAGTTCCCAAAAAAATAAATAAAAAAATAAGTCACCAAAATTGGCCAAAAAATAAACGGAAAAAATTCGCATGGTTTGTTATTGCATTAAGCATTAGCGTTACTTCATTATCAAGCTTACAAACATTTGGGATCTATTTTGTTAGTGATGTTGTTATCCAAAACAACCCAGCTCAAACTATTACTTTTATTATTCTCGTATTGTGTATAACAATAGGAACAATTGTGATACCAGCTGGATACATTTCTGACAAAATTGGAAAAAAACCTTTATTGTTATTAGCTAGTATTTCTGGAATACTAGGCCCTTCTCTTATGATTCCTTTTCACACTGTAATACCTGTTCTTTTAGGTTGCAGTTTGATAGGAATTTCAGTTGGATTAATAATAAGTTTATTTTGGGCTGTTGCTAATGATTTAGTTCCAAAAAATTATGCTGGAAGAACATTAGGATTTTCTGCAGTTGCCTTTTTAATTGGGAGTGGATTAGCTAGAAGTTCAGGTTTTTTAGTAGATTGGCTTAACACTCAAAATCATAACTGGGGTTATTATTTTTTATTACTGCTATCATCTATTTGTTTCTTTATCTCCCCGCTTATCGTATTAAAAAAATCAGTTGAAGAAGATTAATTATTTTGACAAAATCAAATTAGATAAAAAAATAGGAAAAAATGAAAATCATTCTTAGTAATCCCAGAGGGTTTTGTGCCGGAGTAGTAAGAGCAATAGATATTGTAGAACTAACTCTTGAAAAATATGGATCTCCTGTATATGTGAAACATCAGATTGTTCATAACGCAAAAGTTGTAGAAGAAGTAGAAAGAAAAGGTGCTGTAACAGTAGAAAATGTTGAAAAAATTCCAAATAATTCTGTTGTGATTTTCTCAGCTCATGGTTCAGATCCTAAAGATTTTCCAAAAGCACAAAAAAAGAATCTGAAAATTATTGATGCTACATGTCCTTTAGTAACTAAAGTTCATAATGAAGCAATAAAATACTCTAAAGAAGGGAAAAAAATTATTTTAGTTGGTCATAGAGGTCATCAAGAAGTAAAAGGAACTATGGGACAAACATCTATGACTCTCATAGATGAAAGAGAAGAATGGTCTTTAGATAAACTAAAATCTAAGGAAGATATTGCTGTTCTAACACAAACTACTTTATCAGTTGAGGATACTTCAAAAGCAGTTAATCAGATAAAAAGAAAATTTCCAAACGCTTTAGTAAGAAATGATATATGTTATGCAACTACAAATAGACAAGATGCTGTAAAAGAATTAGCTCTTAAAACAGACTTGATTCTTGTAATAGGTTCTCAGAATAGTTCAAATTGTCAAAGGCTTCAAGAAGTATCAGAATCCATCGGAACTCCTAGTTTTTTAATCATGGAACCAGAAGAAATTCTCCCTGAATGGATAGAAGGAAAAGAAACTATTGGAATTACTTCCGGAGCCTCTACTCCAGAAGGAATAGTACAAAAAGTTGTTCAATTTTTAAATCCCTCAAAATTAAGTAGTATAGATGGAACTCCAGAAGACATAACATTTAAACTTCCAAAAGAATTAGAAAAACAAAAGTAAAACTATAAATATTTTCTACTTAAATATAATCCATTTTTAAATTTCATTATAATCGGTTTCCCTGTAGGGATTTCTAGTTTCAATATATCTTCATCAGAAATATTCTCAATATATTTTATTAATGCCCTTAAAGAATTTCCATGAGCAGAAATTATAATATTTTTGTCTGCTGATATATCTCTTAGAAAAATATTTTTAATGAATGGAGTCAATCTTTCAGTAGTATCTTTTAATGATTCTGATTTAGGCAGTTTATCTTCTGGAATATCATTAAAAAGCTTATCTTTTCTCATGGAATTGAATAATTCTTCATTCATATCAGGGGGCCTAATAGAATAACTCCTACGCCATTGTAAAACTTGTTCTTCTCCAAAACTTTTAGAAGTATCTTCTTTATTTAAACCTTGTAAGCCTCCATAATGTCTTTCATTAAGACGCCAATCTTTAGAAATAATTAATTTTTCTTGCTTAATTTGCTTGAGAATTATTTCTAAGGTGTGAATAGATCTTAGTAAAATAGATGCGTAAGCTACATCAAATTTTATTTCTAAATTCTTTATAATTTTCCCAGCACCCAATGCTTCTTCTTCACCAAATTTAGATAGATCAATATCTACCCACCCAGTAAACTTATTTTCAAGATTCCAAGTACTCTGCGCATGTCTTACTAAAATAACTTGTGCCATTTTATTGAGCTAAAACTCCCCCATCAATAACTAATTCAGAACCTGTAACCCAACTTGACTCATCACTTCCTAAATATAAAACACCATAAGCAATATCTTCTGGTCTTCCTATTCTTCCTAGTGGTGTAATTTTTTCTCTTCTACTACCTTCATCAGTACGTTCATGGGAAGAACCATGAAGTTCTTGAGTCATTGAAGTATCTGTAAATCCAGGATGAATTGAATTAACTCTTATTCCAAATTCAGCATATTGAATTGCTGAAGCTTTAGTAAAACTCCTCACTGCTCCTTTAGAAGCATGATATGAAGCCCCTCCTTTACTTCCTGCAATACCGAAAATAGAAGAAATATTCACAATTGATCCAGATTTTTGATTCTTCATCACAGGTAAAACTGTTCTAGTACCTAAAAATACTCCTGTAGAATTTACTCTCATAGATAACTCCCAAGCATCTAAGGATGTTTCTAAAACTTGTTTTCTAGTCTCCCATGTTGATACTCCAGCATTGTTTACTAAAATATCCAATCGATTTTTAATTCCTATGATTTGATCAATTGCATTTTCCCAATGACTTTCATTTCCAACATCTAATTCTAAAAATTTCACAAAACCCAAATGTTTTAATTCTTCAACAAGTTTATTTCCTTTTTCAACACTTATGTCTCCAATAAAAACCGAAGAGCCATGCTCCAATAACATTCTTACGGTAGCTGCTCCTATTCCAGCACTTCCACCTGTGACTAGCGCGACTTTATTTTTTACTCTTTGATTATTTGTCTTTTCAATCAATATTCAAACTCCTTAAGAATTTTTTCAACTTTGATAATTTGATTGTATATACTTATAGCCTATAAAGATCATACTTGAAATCCAGACTGCTATGAATAATTTATCAGAAAACAATATAAAAATAACTGAAGTAATAATAGATGTCGTAGAAAGAGAATTAGAATTTGTGGGTTTAAAAGATAATAGAGATTATCGAGGTTTAACTGGAGGAATTGTACAGCAAGGCATAATAAGAGTAGTTACGAGTGAAGGCATTGAAGGTAATTCTATTATAGGCCAACATAGAGGAGACTCCACAGATAAAATTAAAGAAATTATAAAAACTTTCAAGCCTATATTGATAAATCCTAAAGAAATAGAATGGGAATCAACATGGAAAAAATTATTTGAATTATTAAAAAGTAATAACATTAATAAAACTTTATATTCTGAATGTTTAGCTAGTATAGATGTTGCTATTTGGGACATAATCGGAAAAATAAATGACTCCCCTATCCATGAGATTATTGGACAAATCAGAAATTCTATTCCAGTTTACGGAACCTACCAACCAAGGTATGAAAATTACAAAGGTTATTTAGAAGAAGCATTTGAACTCAAAAGCAGGGAATTCAAAGCTTATAAAATTCATCCTGGACTAATGTCTACAAAAGACACAATAAAAACTATCGAAGAAACTAGAAAATTTCTTGGTACTGAATTTACTTTAATGTTAGATCCTAACAATGGTTATGATTATCAAAAAGCTTTAGAAGTAGGAAAAGCTTTAGACCTAAATAATTATCATTGGTTTGAAGATCCTGTCCCGTGGAACAATTTTGAATCCATAAAAAAACTATCTATTAGATTAAAAACACCTTTAGCTATGAGTGATCAACCAGGATTTTTATTTAAAGAATTTTCACATTATTTAAGAGAAAGATATCCCAGGATAATCAGAGGAACATCGAAAAAATTTGGAATAACTGGATTAAAGAATTTATGCGAACTGGCAAAAATATCAAATACAAATTGTGAAATTGGAACAGGAGGGAATATCTTCATGAATATGGCTAACTTGCATGTAATGATGACAATAAAAAATTGTGACTTTTATGAATACTGGATGCCAACTTGGGCACATGATTTTGCTTGCATTGAAACAATAGAATTCGATGAAAATTCTGAAGTTCCAGCACCTAAAAAACCTGGCATAGGATTGACTTTAAATGAAGACTGGATAAAAAATCATAAAGTGGCTACATTAGTCTAATGATAAAATTAAGCTTACAATCACTTTCTTATAAAAACTCCTTCAACGAGTCATCAATAGACTTAGATGGAATAATACAAAAAGCATCAAAAATGAGAATGGATGGAGTAGATATACATTACAACCATTTTAAAACAACAGACCCAAAATATTTAGAAAAGATTAGATTAGATTGTTTAAAATTAGGACTAAAAATTTGCTATATAGGATTGAGTAACAATTTTCTACTACCTCCATCAGAAATACCATCTCAAATAAATATGATAAAAAAATGGGTAGACATAGCATATGAAATGAAAATCCCTATGGTTAGAGTTTTTGGAGGATGGTTAGGTGAAAATCAAACAGATGAACAAGCTTGGCCTCATTTAGTAGAAGTGACAAAAAAAGCTGTTGATTATGCTTCTACAAAAAGAATTATCCTAGGTCTTCATAATCATAATCATGGATGTATTCCTGCAACAGGAGAACAAGTAGTAAGGCTATTAAAGGATATAGATAGTCCATATTTTTCTCATATTTTAGATACTGGTCAGTATAGAGGCTCTCCTGGAGCATCTATGGGAACAAGAGGTAAAATTGATTCAGATTATAATTTTTATGAAAGTATTGAAAAAAGTGCCCCACTTGCTACTCATATAAGGGCAAAAATTTATAGAATCGGTTCTGGAAAAGAAGCATGGTTAGATTACGATAGGATCATGAAAATATTTTCTAGAATTCAATATAATGGTTGGTTAAGTGTTGTATATGAAGGACAAGATGAAGAAAATGAAGAAACTGCTATTCCCAAATCAGTAGATTTTTTAAGAGAAATGATTAATAAATATAAATTATAAATTCAAAAGGAGAAAAAATGGGTAGATTTTATGAAAATTCTATAATACCAGAATCGTTTAGAAGAAATTTTAGTGTATATGAAAGGATTAATGATCTAGGAATTGATCTTGGTACATTCGAAGAAAATGTTACAAGCATACAAGGAACTGGTTTAGCAGGAGTGATTTTTAATGAAAGTGGGTTAGTCTATTTATCAGGTCAAGCCGGTGGAACTTTCCAAATGAATGATACTGAAGAAAGAGTAAAACATGGACAAGAAGGAGCACAAGATGTAGCAGATATTATGATAAAAAGGCTCCACTGGGCGATTACATGTGGAGGAGAAGGAGGAGATTTAGATGATGTACTTTATACTGTAAAAGCTCTAGGAATGGTTGTTTCTACAGATGTTGACTTTAATTCTGGACCTTCTGTAACAAACGGTTTTTCATTTAGATGGCATTCAGTTTTTGGGGGAGGAATGGGAGATTATTCACAGAACGGACTTGATTCTGGAGGATATTCAGGAGTACATGCAAGAAGTGCTATAGGAGGATTTACCGGAAAATTTTCTATAGAACCGGAAATAATCGTTGCAATTCCAAAAGAATTAAGTACTGAAATAATTTCAAACAGAGGATGGATATTCCCTCTTATTCCTGAAGTATTTGAAAGAATCAAAAAAAATAATTAATACTAAAATTTTCTCATGAAAATAGCTATCTCAGGCTCCAATGGATTAATTGGAACAATACTTAAACCTTTTTTAGAAAACGAAGGCAATGAAGTTACTTCTATCGTAAGAAACCCTAATCAAAATGGGATTCTTTGGAATCCAGAAAATGAAGACATAAGTTTAGAATTATTAGAGGGATTTGATTGTATTATAAATTTGAATGGGAAAAAAATAGATTCCATCTTACCAATTTCAGATAAAACTGGTATTAAAAATTCAAGAATATCTAGCACAAAAACTTTGTCAGTCGCCATTAGTAAATTAAATTATCCTCCTAAAACTTTCCTTTCAGCATCGGGGTTTGGATATTATGGAGATAGAGGAGAACAAAATTTAACAGAAGATGAATATGCCGGAGAAGGTTTTCTTTCTCAATTAGCTTTGGAATGGGAAAACTCTGCTAATGCTTATATTTCTAAAGATATAGAAACAAGAGTGATACTCATGAGGTTTGGTTTAGTATTATCCAATAATGGAGGGCTTTTACCCCGATTGAAAAGTTTAACAAATTTGCAAATTGGAAGAATGTTTGGAGATGGAAAACAATTTTGGCCATGGATTAGCATAGAAGATACTATTTCAGCAATTTATCATGTAATAAACAATCCAGTTTTAAGAGGAGCAGTAAACTTTGTGTCACCTCATCAAACTACAAACAAAGAATTCATGAGGATTTATCTCAAAGCAATTAATAAAAAAGTTTTTATTCCTATTCCTAAGTTCTTAATATCATCTCTAACTAGTGAATCTACAAGAAATACTCTACTTAATAGCACTAAAATGTATCCTGAAAAACTTTTATCTTCAAATTTTGAATTTAATTTTGAATCTCTAGATGAAACTTTCAAACAATCTTTTAAGAATTAACTAAATTATTTTTTCAACATTTGCCTGAGTAAATACTGTAAAACACCACCATTTTTTAAGTATTCTATTTCTATTGGGGTATCAATTCTGAGTAAAGTTTCAAATTCTATTTTTTGCCCATCATCAGAAATAGCTTCCACTTTGATTTTTTGTCTTGGCTTTAAGTCTGAAATAGAAAAATTAAAATTAAACTTATAAGAATTTTCTATTCCTAAAGTTTCTAGATTTTGGTTCTTATGAAATTCCATAGGTATTACCCCCATACCTATAAGATTACTTCTATGAATTCTTTCAAATCCTTTGGCTATTACAACTCTAACTCCTAATAAACTTGGACCCTTAGCAGCCCAATCTCTTGAAGAACCAGTTCCATATTCATTACCTGCGATAACAATCAAAGGAATTTTTTCTTGAGCATACAATTCACATGCTTCAAAAATTCTCATTAATTTCTTGTCTGGATAATGAATAGTCCAATCACCTTCTCTATCAGGAGTCATTAAATTCTTTAATCTAATATTTCCAAAAGTACCTCTTATCATCACATTGTGATTACCCCTACGGGACCCATATGAATTAAACTGAGATCTAGGTATATCCCTAGAAATCAAGTGTTGACCAGATGGAGCACTCTCAGGAATACTACCAGCTGGAGAAATATGGTCTGTAGTAACAGTGTCTCCTAATTCAACTAAGATTCTAGCTTCTTTAATTGGAATCCACTGTGGCATTTCAAGGGAAAAATCATCGAAAAAAGGAACTTTTTGAATATAAGATGATTCTCTATCCCATTTAAATAATTTTCCTCTGGAAGAATCCAAATTATTCCAATCATCATTTCCCTTTAACGCAATAGAATAAGTATTGTTATACATATCAGGTTTAATAGAATTTTGAATAGTCATATTTATTTCTTCCTGAGAAGGCCAAATGTCTGAAAGATAGATTTCTTTTCCATTATTATCCTTTCCAATAGGTTGATTTTTCAGATCAATATCCACTGTGCCCACAATAGCATAAGCAACTACTAACATTGGAGAAGCTAAATAATTTGCTTTAACTTGTGGATGAATTCTTCCTTCAAAATTTCTATTCCCACTCAAAACTGATGCCACAGACAAATCATTATTTTCTATTAATTCAGAAACATCATGGGGAAGAGGGCCACTATTTCCAATACAAGTAGTACATCCATATCCTACAGTTGAAAATCCTATCTTATCTAATTCTAAATCTAATTTAGAATTAGAAAGATATTCTGTTACTACCTTTGAGCCAGGTGCCATACTAGTCTTTACCCAAGGTTTTGGTTTTAAACCCATAGTATTCAAATTCCTAGCCATCAAACCAGCTCCTACCATTACAGAAGGATTGGACGTGTTAGTACAACTGGTAATTGCTGCAATAACCACTGAACCATCTTCAAAAACCAAATCATCATGTTTATGCGTACCAAAGTTATTGTAAAAACTGTCTCTTACATCAGAAAGTTTCACCTTATCTTGAGGTCTCTTAGGTCCTGCTAAACTAGACTCAACTAAATTCAAATTAATATCTATAACATCACTATAAGATGGTTCAATGTCATCAGAATAAAAAATCCCTTGGTTTCTAAAATATTCTTCTGTTTCAGAAATTTTAGTATTTTCTCTTCCAGTATTTTTTAAATACTCTATTGTTTGTTCATCAATGGGGAAATAACCACATGTAGCACCATATTCAGGTGCCATATTTGCAATTGTTGCTCTATCCGCCAAACTCAAACCAGGTAAACCTGGTCCAAAAAATTCTACAAATTTTTCCACAACACCATGTTTTCTTAAAGTTTCAGTCACAGTTAATACTAAATCGGTTGCAGTAGTCCCCTCTTTTAAACTTCCAATTAACCTTACACCTATGATTTCCGGGAGTTTCATATAATATGGTTGACCCAACATTACAGCTTCAGCTTCTATTCCACCCACTCCCCATCCCAAAACACCTAAACCATTGATCATTGTTGTGTGAGAATCTGTTCCTAAACAAGTATCAGGAAAAATATATTTTTGATTTTCCGATTCTTCTATCATTATTCCCGGCGATAAATATTCCAAATTCACCTGGTGCACAATCCCAACTCCTGGTGGAATTATAGAAAAGTTTGAAAATGCTGATTGTCCCCATTTAAGTAATTGATACCTTTCTTTGTTTCTTTTAAATTCAAGTGTGCTATTTTTTGCCAATGCTCCTTCTGAGGCGAAATAATCTACTTGCACAGAATGATCAATAACCAATTCAGACCTTACAATAGGATTAATTAAAGAAGGATCATATCCTGCTGCTTGAGCTGCTTCTCGCATACTTGCTAGATCTACTATTACTGGTACACCAGTAAAATCCTGAAGAACAACTCTTGATGGTAAGAAAGGAATCTCCTTATTAAATGATGATTTATCACCCCACAACAAAATATTTTCTAATTCATGTTTACTGGTTTTCTCCAACATTAAATTTCTCAATATATTTTCTAATAAAATTTTTAAAGAATATGGAAAATTTTTAATTTGAGGATGATATTTAGTTAATTCAGTTAAACTAAAATAGGTAACATCTCCTGAAGAAGTTTTCATTATTTGTTTAATTTGATGGAAATTTTCCATATCAATTCTCTTTTTGTACTGCTTCAATCATTGCCTGTATGTACCCGTTTGCAAAAGCTCTGCCTCTAT
>CAYSUW010000017.1:0-24992 GCA_964434385.1 uncultured Dehalococcoidales bacterium
TATTTTTTCTATCTTCAATTTCTTCTAGAGGAACTTTTTTCTTTATTTTTATCTCTTTTTATCCAATTCAGATATTTTTTTTTATATTCAAGGCAATTATTCACTAATACGGAAAGTTTTCAGAAATTCTATCAAATAATTCTGCTCAGAGTCAGATAAATTTTTGAAATTTTTCTTTGATTCTTCTGCTTCCCCTGAATGCATTATTATAGTTTCTGATAATAGTGTAGCTCTTCCGTGATGGAGAAAAGGAGGTTCATCGTAAAAGCCCCAAAGTTTTTTCGTAAGCCAAATTTCAGTAGGGAGTCCTCTCTGTTTCATTCTCTCATTGTCCAATTCAAATCCCATATTGTGTCTTTTAAGATCAGAATACAGAGGAATCATATATTGACCTTTCTCATTCTTTTCCAGTTTCCCCACATAATCCAAAAGATCAAATATTAGCACACTTTCAGTTTCCGAAAGCTTCATAGTATTTTCCGGATTGAAAGGACCTGGTTCGGAAAAAATTGTACTTTCTAATGGCAAATTCGGAATATGACATTTAGAACATCCTATATTCTCAAAAATAATTTCTCCCTTATTTACTATAGACCTTAAATAATCTTCTTTAGGAATTACTCTTTTCGGTAATGGTAATGTTGCCTGAAATACTGTTAGAGCTGTAATATCGCCTGAGGTAAGTTCATTGATTACGCCATCTTTATCAAAATCAGAATTTTCTCCAAAAAGTTCTTCAGACTGAATACCGTGATGATGATTCATAGCAGCATTGGTGAATTCCCTTAAAGATACTATGATTCCTTTTTGAATAAATGGTTTAATTATAAAATCAATGTCAACACCCTCAACTTTTGAAACATCAAGAAATCCTTTTGAGGAAATAGTAATAGTACCAAAATCAATGCCTTTAGAGTTAAGTGAAACAGTAACATCCTTTCCCGAAACATTCGCCTCTTCTTTTGCTTCATTTGTAATTTCAAGCAGATCTTTAGATATTTCTCTCGCTAACAATTCCACTAAACCAGATCCAAACATTCCTAATGTGTTCCTCTCATTGGTCACATCAATCAAACTAGGTTCATTCTCCTGGCTCCCTATATTTCCTTCCAAAGTTGCAAAAGAAATACCCGCAGAAAGCCCAAAAGCATTAGCAGCATTATCTCCTCCACCTCCTATTTTCGGAAGATTATGACAGCCTGAACACGCATTTGAATCAGGACCAGAAATCCGATTGAAATTATGAGGATTTTCTCTCCTTAATCTTTTATTATTTGATCCCGTTGCCTCAGGTCTGCCTGCACCATCTAAGGTATTAAAAGAAACTACAAAAAGATTTTTGCCATGTTCAATAAGTTCCTCCACAGATAAATCACCTTGATTTATTGATTGTTGATCAATATGTTCTTTTACAGCAGGAAGGTCTCCTATTTCCGGCGGAGTCTCTGAATTGCAACTCAAGACACCTGTTAAAAAACATAACATCATAAAAATAATGATTATTTCTCTTCTTAGTCTAAATTTATATCTCATGAAAAAAAAATTTTAGGTTTCAAAAACTTTCCGTCTTCAGTCTATAGTGTTGGCATTTTTATATTTTTATCTCCTCTATTCCATTTCTTTCAGTTAGTGGAATCATCAATTTCACCGATAGATTTCCGGTGTTCACGGGTAACGACTTTATATATTTACTTGATTCAGATTATTGTATTGCATTTATTAAATAAGTTGAATCTAGATCTTGATAATTTTCTCCAGTTCTAATTTCTACTAACTATGAAAATATCTTTCTACACTTATAAACCCTCATTTATTCTGAAGAACAGGATTGTCGCCATTAACTCTCCTGAGAGTTGTTTGTTCAATGATAATGAATTTAAAAAACCAGCAATTGGGATGTTTGCATCAAATTTTCCAAAGAAATTGACTGTTTAACCTATTGAGATATTAATCTAATTCAGATATTTATGTAGAGTGAGGGAGTGCCGTTCAAATAAGGGTTTTTGCAAATCTGTTTCTAATTAGCTAATCTCTATTTTGTATACTTTCTGCAATTTTTTTTAGTATTCTTGATTTTGCTTTTTTAGGTGTTGATGTAACTAGTACTGATCCAAACGAACCCATTGGTTGGTTTAATCTTCTTTGGTCATTGATTTTGCTTATTCCCGAACTTGCAGTTGGGGCTAGAAGACTTCATGATGTAAATAAATCAGGTTGGTGGCAATTATTGTTAACAATTATTGGTGGGATTCTTGTACTTGTTTGGTTATGTCAAAAAAGTGATCAAATAGAAAATAAATATGGAGAACTCATTAATTAATACGTAATAAATGTGCCCCGCAGTGGTTTACACAGTCAGTAGCTCCAAATTTATTAATCACGATTGTAGCGTCATTATCGATTAATTTCTTATTTTCAACACATTCGTCATAAAAATTATCAGATTTAATAATGATGTCAATTATTTTCACATATTTATCTGATAAAAAATAATCGATATGCCAAAAACATTTTTTGTCAGATTTATAATGCCTATCTATTCTCTGAGCAAGATTCTTTTTTGCCCTTCCCGTATAAATATATTTTCCTTTGCTAAATACGCAAGAGCCTAGCTTTCCAATAATTATAGTGCGGTTTCGGCTCATCTGAACAAATATTTGATATACACCAGAGTTGGCATTATCCAACATGTTCTTTACCAATTCTAATTGTTAAACAATTCATATTTACCTCCTATAAAGATGATTTTTTTTGAACCGCAAAGTTATGACCATAAACAAGGCTCTCCATGCGATTATCGCCAAACCTTGAACTGCAATTGAAACAACAATAAAACTTATCACTAATGGCCTGTCGGTTAATACGAACCTAGCAATAATTGCGATTAATCCACACAGAGTCCATATTAAAGGGATTCTCCATATCGTTTGTTTAAGGCCATATACAGTAGACATTTTATAAGAGCCAAGCCATGGAGATATAACAAACCAACATATTAAGAATGGAAGTGCAGTTCGTATGAATGATTGCCGTATACTAACTCCATGTTCATATTTACCTAATATTACAAATAATGTAATAACAATGATTTCCCCTAGAGCCACTATGGTTATTAGGGGTAACTTTAATTTAAATTCAGAATCAATATGAATTCCGATATCCACATCCTTTTTCATAACTCTTATATCTTATCTAATCTAGATATTTATGTGGAGATCACCGATACACGTTGGGGGCTATTGTAAATATATATGTGGGTGTAAGAGTGCTGAGTTAATTTTAGAAAGAAGTTGCGTTGGAGCAGGGGCAGCCGACTCTAGGCTAATTTAAGGTTTTATGAGTACCAAACCCCGAAGGTGAATTTTAAAAGTTTCTAGAGTCGGCAAAAATTTATAAAATCTTTAGGTCTTTACAATGATAAAGCCAAAATGCAACCAAATTAAGAGATATATATACTAATAATTTAATGTAGGTGCAGATACCGATAGGCGTTGGGGGGCTATTGTATATATAGATGTGGTAGTCAGAGTGCTGAGATTATTATTCTAACAATCGCAAGGGTCACATTTACAAGGATCACACTTGCAATTGAGGTTACTGCATTTTGTCATTTGGAATTCTCCATATTATTAGTTGTTTTGTTCAATGATAATGAATCAAAAACCAACAATAGGTGCATTTGCACCAAAATTTTCAAAGAAGTTATTGTTTGTTTAACCTATTGAAGTATTAATCTAATTCAGATATTTATGTGAAATGAAGGATCGCCGAAGGGCGACTGGGTCTATTAAATATATAAATATAATAGATGAATTTACATTTATTCCTGAACTGAACGTAGAAATGCAATCATTGCATTAATATCTGGATCAAAAATACCGGGATTTCCACCTTTAGGTAGCATTGCTAAGCCGGTAGTATTGTCAGGATCATCTATTTCACGTCCAATTTTGATGAAATTAAGTAATTCAAAATCATTAAGACCTTGTATAAAAGTTCCTCCTACAATATCTTTCCCCAAATCTTTAACTCCTTTTGCATCTTCACCATGACAAGATGAACAATATTCCTTGAATTTTTCCTTGCCTTCTTTTATTAATTCTGGTGGATAAGCTGCTTCTTTGATGTTAGCCTTGGACGAAGTATTGGCTGACGCAGTTTCGGCAGCATCAGATGTCGCTTCCCCGCAAGCGAAAAAAGTAAGCGATAGAATCGATATTAGGATCAATGTTCTTATTAACTTAATACTCATTATAACCTCCAATTAATTTGAATTGTTTTTATAATTTATTTTTCATGCATAGTGTGATTATGTGTTTTCGTCATTACTAAAAGTTGTTCATAAGTTAATACCATCCCATTTAATTTGTTGGCTAGAGTGACAGCTTGCTCATAATCGGAAAAAGCTATTATCCCATGCCCCATTGGCGTAATTAAATTTGGGCTCATTATGAAATGTGCCTTATCCATGGGGATCCATTCTTCATCGTTATAATCGTGTACCCAGAAAACCCCAACATCTTCTGAAAATTCGTCATAATACAACAGCATATCTCCTATATCATCGAATATTCTGACATTACCATCATGAGTTATATATGCAGAAGCGTAGCGTACTTCACTGATGATCATACTGCACTGATCACATATTTCTTCACCATAATGAATTTCTGGAGGATTATTGAAATCAGGTATATCTTGACAATTCAACAAAAAAACTAATGATAGAATCGAGAGCAAAGATGTTTTTACTATCACATGTCTCCCTTCTTCTGAATAATCAAATAACTCGCCAAGATGGGCAATAAACTCAGCGCTACCATCATACTGATAAGAACTGACAATAGAACTTCGCCGAAAAAGCGTATAGCATAAATTCCTCCTGGACCAAGTACATCTAGGTTGTTTTTTAGAACAAGCATTGATGCCATTTTAAAAACCTGGAGAGGATTTATTAATGAAATAAATAAAAGTTCCCTTACTTGGATTTTCAATACAATTGCAGTTCCCATTAGACCAAGATCTGAAAAGAACACCAATGATAGCCACAAGAATATGGCGAGTCCAAAAGCAGTCGCACTCTTGCGCGTGAGAGTAGATACGAGAAAACCAAGACTTAAACTAATAAGAGCCAATAAAAAGGTAAATCCAATAAATAATAAATAGCCCGAAATCTCATTAATACCGCCTTTAAAAGCTATTAAAAGGCCACTGATTCCAAAACCAATTGTTAAAGCTCCTATGAGAGAAGTAGCCAAACCAAAATATTTTCCTAATAAAACTTCAATTTTGCTCACTGGTTGAGCCAATATATACAGCAGAGTACCTTTCTCTCGTTCAGCTGCCACACTAATTGCACCTAGAGTCAATCCCATCAAAGGGACAATTAGAATTACCAGATTAATAAGACTCGTTGTATTACGTCCAAAATCAATTGCACCATAAACTCCAGATCCTGAGGAATTTAACCACACTACAGCCAAAATTAAAAATCCAAAAGCTAATGCATAGAGTATTAACCATTTGTTATAAAGAGCATCTTTAAATTCTTTTTGAGCTATTATTAAGATATTATTCCAATCCATCAAATGTTCTCCTGAATTGATGATTCCATTACGAAATCCCGAATCGGGATTTCGGCTTGAGTTAATATTAAAATTGGTTTAATTTTTTCACTTATTGGAACTTTTACGAAGATAGATAAGCCATTGATATCAACAGAGAGCCCTTGCTTCAACAATATGTCTGAAGCTATTTTTAATTGTTCTTTAAAAAGATAAATCCTAATTTTTACTGTCTCTCCAATTCGTCTACCTATCTCTTCTGGATTACATGTCTCTGCAATTTTTCCATCCTTTAGTATTAATACTTTGTCTGCAAGATTTAGCACGTCTTCTATAACATGAGTTGTAAAAATGATAGTTTTCCCATCATTCTTCAAATCAGAAATTAGAGACAAGAAAGATATTCTAGAACTAGAGTCAAGGCTGGCTGTAGGCTCATCAAGTATTAAAATTGGAGGATCAGACAAAAGAGCAAGTGCCAAAGCAAGTCGTTGTTTCATACCTCCGGAAAGTTGTCTTACTTGTTTCTGTGTATGTTCTAATAGATCCATACGCTTCAGATTTTCTTCAATATTACTTCTTGAAGATTTTTTAAGCCTAGCATAAAAATGTACAGTTTCAAGCACAGTAAGATTTTCATGAAGATTTAATTCCTGAGGGACGAATCCAATAAGTTTTCGAATCTTTTTATCTTTCATTTTTAGATCTAATTTCCCAATATTTATAGAGCCTTTATAGGACAACAATCCTAAAATACAGTGAAATATAGTAGTCTTCCCCGCACCGTTGCCTCCCCAAATAGCAACGGATTGCCCTGGAGAAACACTTAGATTAAGCTTATCAACAACTGTAGTATTTCCGAATCGCTTCGTTAAACCTTCAACTCGTAGAGTACAATCACTGGTAATAGAACTTATCTTAGTAATTAGAGGAATCCTGAAAAAAGAAAAACGAGGTAAGAATATTAGTCCTATTGCCGTTAGTATCATTCCTCCTGATACTAATCCGATATTTCGTGATGAATTTTCCATTGATGTGACTGGCAAACCTTGAGGTAAATGAGTCTTCATAAGAGGCGCATTATCTATAAGTTTTGGTTGAGGTTGAACCAGAGGTAATGCTCTAGCAGCAAAATCAATTGATTCTGCTGAAGGGCTTGAGGAGAATAAAAGCAATGTAGGATATTTATCCGTTAAATTCTCAAAGAGTTTTTGTGACTTATAAGGTATATCTCCACGACCATCAAGATCTTCATCAAAACCAGCATAATCACTCCAATAGTTCCCAATACCATCAACTGTCCAAATGTTATTTCGCAGTTGCCCACCTCCCGCAACAGACACCTGATTTCGATTACCTTCGAAGCTATTACCTTTGAAGTAATTTTGACGAACCGATGGTGTTAATTTCATTCCAACATCATTGAATGAAAAAACATTTCCTTCAAACAATGTAGTACTGTCTATTTCTCTTGGAGAGTTATCTACTGACACCCCTATACGATTATCTAAAAATAGATTATCTTTTATTATGGCGTCATCGACATCTTTTAATCCGACACCAAAACCACTTGGGCCTCTGTTTTCAGAAATAAAATTATTCTGTAAATGAAGATTACGACTATACATTAGAAATACTCCTACGGAATTGCCGATCAGGCGATTCTTCTCAATCACAGCATCATCGCAATACATTATGTGTAAACCGTAACGACCTCCAGAAATATCATTTCCTCGAACAATCAATTGCTCGGAGTACCACAATACTACATCTCGTCCTTTTTCCACTCTGTTATTTTCAATCCTTACATTATCACTGAACCATATGCGGATCGGATCTCCTCGACGTGGTGCAGCAAGATCTTTTGAGTAAATAACGTTATCTCGAATCACAGAATTTGATGCTTTTCTAAGGTAAATTCCGAATAAAGTTTCTTTAAAATAATTGCCTTCTACAATAATATCTGGAGCTTCAACAGATAAACCCGAGTTTTCTTGATCAAGAACCTTTCCACTGTTTATGATAACGAAACCCTTCAGAACAATGTTTGGAGATGTTAATCGAATTACAGTCCCTTTATTTTCACCATCAAGTATAGGCCAATTATGACCTATCAGAGTTAAACTTTTCTCAATCAAAATTGGTCCAGTATACACACCGCCATATACGTTTAAGGTATCTCCATTATGAGCATTTTCAACCGCTTTATTTAGTGTTGAAAATCTTCCTTGAGGTGAAATAACTGACCCTTCGACTTCCTCTTCAGCGTGAACATTCCATACAGGCATAGCAAAATACACAATAATAATAGAAATAAAAGTAATTCCTTTGATTCGATTATTCATTCTTAACCAACTTCATTCGGAATCAATCCTAATGTTTCCATAAAAGATAAAGCATGTTTTGACTGAGACTGAGTTTTTCTAATTATTAGTCCTCCTTCATCCTCCATCAACAAATTATCAAGTCTTATTACGCCCAGTTTTTCCAGATCTTTTTGTTCTATAGCAAGAAGCGGGCCTATTGATACACCCATTCCAATAGACACGAATTGCTTTATAAAATCCATACTGTCTAACTCCATAACTACCTGAAACTCCAATCCTTGGTTAGTAAATTCCTCTTCTAACGTAATTCGGGTATAGGAATGTTTCTCCAATAAAATAAGAGGATACTTGACTATATCTGCAAGAGATTTTACAGGTTTTTTGAGAAGAGGATGCCCCAAAGGAGTAATGAGGACTCGTTCATATTTGAAAAGTCTTTTAAAAGTCAGACCCTTAGATTGTTCTCTGCCTGGGATAATACCAAAAGATACTTCGCGATTCTCTACCATTTTGATTACATCACTTCTATGACCTGAACGTATAAACATTCGAATCTTAGGATGAGATAATCTGAAAATCTTTACTGCTTCTATCAAAACGTGAGGAACAATATCAAAAGTAGCTCCGACTAATACTGGTTCTTCATGCTCTATATCAACAGTGCTAATAGGCAAATAATCTATCAGAGGTTTATAAATTTTTCTATGGAAGTAGAGTCCTAATACAGCTAGAACAACTGCTAAACAGGCTATATAAAAGCCGATAGCAAACCTGGTAACAACTAAAAAATTTGCTACTGCTTCACTACCAAATATGGGTGGAGTGAAAGGGTCTACCGAAGAGCTCAATGGAGCACTGGGATCTAAATTCTGACCGAATAAATTCAACCAGTAAAAAAGGTCTACCACGAATATGAGAGGATACAATAGTATCGGAAGTACCCAAATTAATACCCAGCGATTATGAACAAATATTGCTGCAATTGTAATCAAAGCTATCGTAATGAGAGCATATATACTCAAGGCACGTTCAAGAGTACCTCCTTGTTCTAGAGACTTCATCCCTATATAGTGATTCAGTACATCTAACTCTTCAACATCACCTGATAATTTATTTACATAAAGTTGAACATTGAGTCCATCGGGATATTGTGGAGCCTGCATTTCCATATTCCAATAAGGCAAGAAAATAGAAACCAGAATACAGAATGCTGAAAGCGTTAACAACAGTGTCGGAATAGGGTATTGTTTGCGTAAACGCTTTCTTACTTCTTCTTGAGTTAATCTGTCTTCAATTTTTTTCATTTCATTACATCTTTTATGGGGCTATTAAAAGATATCCTGTCATTTCTAAGTGAAGTGCAGAACAGAATTCTGTACAGTAATAACTAAACACTCCACTATGAATAGCATCAAATTCAAATGTAGTTGCTTCTCCTGGTTCTATACTCAAGTTAATGTTATATCCAGAAAGTGCAAATCCATGGGTTGCATCATGAGCTCTTTCTACATTAGTAATATGCCAGATAACATGATCACCTTTTTTGATATTAATGCGTTCAGGAGTAAAATGACTACGTACTGCAGTCATGAAAATCTCTACGTTATTTCCATTTCTTACCACTTTTTCTTCTCCTATTTTAACTGCATTGATATCCACAGCTTGTTTAGTAGGATTCCATCCTACTTCAGGGTAAACTTTCCAAGGATTTAATTTGTCAGCTTTGATAATTTGAGCATAGTGAGGTTCACCAACTCCTATAGGGCTGTCATATAACAATTGCATGGTGTCACCTTTTTCTGAAATATCAATTAACTGAAAGTTTTGTGGTAACAATGGACCAACGCCAATAAATCTATCTATCGCCCATTTGTTCATTGATACTAGATAACCTCCATCTGGACTTACAGTATCACCTTCTGCGGTAACTATATGTCCTACGTTGTATTGGACTGGTATTTTCGAAACCAAAGACCATTCGGTTTCCGGATTCTTCTCAGCATAAACTCCACCCATTGCCCATCGAGCAACTGCAGGTTCTAGAAATAAACTTGTATATGCATATCCTTGATTATCAAATTGAGTATGCAATGGTCCAAGTCCAACTTCTATTTGTGCTTCCATAACATCATCAAAGTTAAGAATAGGAATCCCATATTCATCCTTTTCTGTTGGTCCAGCTGAAATTGCATTCAATATCTTTTCGAAACTGTAGACTGTTACATGAGGATCAAGTTTTCCTGATACCACCAGATAATCACCACCAGGAAAAACGTCTACTCCATGAGGACTTTTTGGTTCTGGAGTAAAGTATAGGAGATCTTCTTCTATAGCAGTTTCCAAGGAGATTACTTTAAACCCGTTAATAATTTTCACATCTCCTTGTGCAGCAACACTAGATGCTTTTTCCAGATTGATGATATGCAAATAATCCATATCTCTTTGAGATGCTCCTGCTTCAAAAGGAGGATCTCCATCTTCTATACCCCCTGTACTCATTTCTGTATTAAAAGAGTTACAAAATACCCATCCGTCGCTAGCAAGTTTACCTGCATCACAAATGTCTTGCCAATATGGAGGTAACTCCATGGCAAAAGAAGCTTCAGAATCTATTTTTCCTTTTGCGCGATCAAACTTCCAGAATGTTACCATTCCTCGATATGCTTCGGCATAGTCATCTATTGAAGCATATTCAGATCCAAGTGGTGTAGCATATTGACCTCCTTCTATCACCCAATCTGAATTAGGAGTTACCATTGTTCCCCCATGATCAATATTTGAAATTGGATTCTTGATAATTTGTTTTGTTTCAAAATCTCTTAAATCAATAACAGCTACTCTCGCATTTGCCTTATCATTAATAAAAAGAAACTGTCCATCATATTCACCATTAGTTTCACTTATTGCAGGATGATGAGTATCTCCCCAACGTAGTTCAGTTTCGTTATAATTTCCTTGGTTTAAGACTTCCATTGAGTCCAAACTTCCATACCCCCAGCCTTGCCATGGTTCAGGAGTAAAAACTCCAATAACTTTGAGTAAGCGCATAGAAGGAAGACCGATTACCAATACTTGGCCAGAATGTCCACCAGACGCAAACAGTATATAATCGTCATGTTGACCTGATGGAACGTAAGTTTTAATGGCGGCTTCGACATCGTCAGTAGTAAGCCCACGACTTTCAGCTAAGGCTGAGATATCTTCAGACCCAAGCTGTTGTGTTGACTCTATTGATTCTCCGTCAGAACATCCTAATATTGAAACCACCCAAAATGTCGTGAATATTAAAATCAAGATCTTGAAATTCAAGTTAACTTTGTAAATAGGATTTTTCATAATCTTTCTCCTTCTGTCAACAATCATCACTTTGACAAATGACTTTATTCACTTTTCTAATATTATCTAAGAACAATAACATTATGTCTAGGCATAATGTTTGATATACAGTATTATAAAAATAAATACTAATAGGCTTAATTATGGAATTACGGCAACTCAGAAGTTTTTGTGTAGCAGCCAGATTGCAAAGTATCTCTAAAGCCGCAGAATTTTTAGATATAGGTCAACCAACTGTGACCACTCATATTAAAAAATTAGAGGAAGAATTAGGTCTCATTCTTTTCGATCGGATCAAACGACCTATTCTTCTTACAACTTCTGGAGAATCTCTTAACGAACTGGCAATACCTCTAATCGACGGTATCGATAATTTGACCGCCAATACTTCAAAATTAATTCTTGAATCACCAGTGTTGATTGGTGCTACATATGACATTATTCCCCATTTGCTTTTACCGAGTGTTCAATTCTTTAATAAATCTCACCCTCAAGCTCGTTTAAATATTCGCTCAGGTCATCGACATGAGGTAATCAAAATGGTAGAGAATCGCGAAGTATCTTTTGGTATTATCCCAGGCAGAGAACAATCTAAGGGTCTGACTTTTAAAAGACTTTTCAAATATGAACGAGTCCTCATTACTCCTTTGGGGCATCCTCTTCTCAAAAAACCTGTAAAATCTCTTGCAGATATAGTCAAGTATCCTCTTATTTTATTGGAGAAACATTCCTATACCCGAATTACGTTAGAAGAGGAATTTACTAACCAAGGATTGGAGTTTCAGGTAGTTATGGAGTTAGACAGTATGGATTTTATAAAGCAATTCGTGTCTATTGGAATGGGTGTATCAATAGGCCCGCTTCTTGCTATAGAACAAAAAGATCTGGAAAAACTGGGCGTAATAAAACTTGATAATTTGTTGATGGAGGATGAAGGAGGAGTTATAACAATACCAGGCCGACCTATTTCTAATCATAGCCTAGCTTTTATATCAACATTCGAAGAAAGTTTACTCAATAATTGCACTTAATATTATCTTAGCTATATTCATGTGGAATTGAGTACCGATAGCGTTTTGGGGGTCTATTGTATATATTAATGTGGGTGTAAGAGTGCTGAAAATTATTTTAGAAAGAAGTTGAGTTGGAGTATGGATAGCCAACTCTAGATTAGGCAAACTTGATGCTCTCTTCTTGGCAGAGAAAAGCTGATAAAAGTTTCTAGAGTCAGCAAAAATCCATAAAAGTTTAGGTTCTCACAAACATAAACTCGAAATACAACCAAGATAAGATATAAACATACTATATTTTAATGTGGTAGTACGAGTGCCGAAGGGCGACTGGAGCTATTAAATATGTAAATGTAAATTCATCTTTTTTGATTATTAGTTGCTAGTGAATCCAACAAGCTATTCTTACTTTTGTTTTCTTTACTTTACTCTTTTGTTCAGAAGGTCAATTTGATTTATCTAAATTTTTGTCTCTCGTTCAAAAACTGTGACCTAGCAAATGAAGCTACCTATTAAGTTGAATTAAAGAATCTTTAAATTAGTTAAGGTCAAATTTATATTATTGACCGAGCCTGAAATAATTAAACACTCCTTTTTGGAAAATATCATTATGGATAACGATAGACATGAAATTGATTTTGTCAGGAGTTTTTGCCGTTGATTCCTGAAGAAATGTTAATAATCATTTTTGTTAATTTTTTACAGTTATTTGTTAATAATTCCCAATTTTGTTGAGATATAATTTCTTCCGTAAATAATTTTGATCCCATTCCAATAGCAAAAACTCCTGCTTCAAACCAATCATTGAGAGATTTCGGATCAATATCAATGTCTCCTGTGGGTAGTATACGAGCCCAAGGCATTGGCGCCAAAAGGGATTGTACAAATGATGGGCCTACAACTGAATTAGGAAATACTTTTACTATATAACAACCTAATTCTTCAGCTACAGATATCTCTGAGGGAGTAAGACATCCTGGAATATAAGGTATCTGTTTTCGATTACATGTCTTTGCCACTTCGGAATTAGTGACTGGCCCAACAATAAAATTAGAGCCTAAAGAAATATATAAATTAGCAAGAGATGGATCTAATATAGAGCCAGTTCCTAGAATCATATCTGGTAAGCTTTGTCTACAGTAAATTTCAAGATCTTTGAATACTTCCCATGCAAAATCTCCTCTATTAGTAAATTCGAAAATTCTGATACCACCTTCATGACATGCTTTCGTAACGTTTTTTACAATTTCTATATCAGGATGATAAAAATTAAGAACAAGTTTATTTAAATTGATGTAGTTTAGTGTTGCTAATTTATCAAATCTGCCCATATCTAACCTCTTGTGTAATCCATTAGTTAACTTTTAATCGAGATAGAACGATCATATACAACTTTATAATAGTGCAATAATTTCAACTTCCATTTTGTTTTCATAATGATATCATGCTTCAATATTATTTAACCTCTGATTTTTTAAATTTAATTTTGCATCATTTATCCATTTTTCTTCCTGAAATTTAATCAGCATTTCAGCCTGTTCATCCCAATATATTAAATCATTGATTATTAACAATGGGTTTTCTCTTATGTTAGTAAAATAATCAAATTTCCATTTTATATTTATTACAATTTGTGGAAATAATTCATATGAAAAAGGAGTTTTAATTTATTTAAGTTTTTCTAATAAAATTTTAAAAGAATCATTTACATTATCAATTGATATTTCACTGGATAATGAATTATTAGAAGAAGATTTAATTTCTTTATAAACAAATATGTTATCGCTCATTTAACTACCGTTATAAAAACGGTAAGGTATTAGTGTATTAATTCAAGTAAATCTTTTAGTGAATTAAATACAGAGTTGGATAAATGGCCACCCATGCTAGATCGACTAGATGCCACCACTTTACTGCTCCTTCAACTGCCCATGAATTACCCTCTCCTATGTCGTTCTTTCTTTTCATAAAATAGACGATGGCAAAAGCGATCAATCCTGTAAGAACATGAGTTGCATGCACTCCTGTCAAGGTAAAAAGAACTGTACCATAAGGACTGGAAGGCCATGTAACTTCATGTCCGAGAGCTATTCCCCATTCAAATCCAACCCCCACAAGGAAAAGTAATCCTATAACAATCGTAAGCAAAATATTTAAATTCATCCCTTTTCGATTATTATTCTCAGCTGCTACTTCAGCTCGATAAGCAGTTAAAGAAGAGAAAAGAAGTATAACAGTCAAGCCAAGACCAAGGTATTGGTTGATTTCTGAAGGGGTATTTAATCCGTATACAAAAAATCTAGAGGACACTAAAGCTACAAAGAATGAAGCATCAGAAATCAAGAATAACCATAATCCTAATCTGTTTAGAGTCAGTTTTTTAAGTTTATCGGTAATTTCAGAAGTATGGGTAGTCATTTCAATTATTCCTCCTCTTCCACAGTAAAGATTATCCCTCTCCAGAGATCTCTAATGTGTTCCCAAATTTGTCCAAAATGCATAAAATACTGAACTATTAAAGCTCCTTTAATTAAACCAATGACAAATAAGCACACTGCCAATATAATTCCTTGCAAAATTACTGCAACTATAAATTCAATAGCAGTAAGTACCATTAGAGCTGTTATTACAAACCATCCAATACGCATAAAGTTTGAAATCGTTTTTGTGCTCATTCTTCTACCTCATTGATTTTTTTTGAATCAAAATTCTTCAGATCCTGTTTGATTGTTGAATGTTGAACTGTCGGATCACCGTATCCATAAGGTACTCCTGTAATCGAAGGAATAGTCTCAAAATTTTCTTCAGGAGGCGGTGAAGATACTTGCCATTCAAGCGTTTTTGATTCCCACGGATTCGGTAAAGCTTTAGGCCCTTTTACTAATGAGTAGATAAGATTCCAAATAAAAACTAAGAATGATAATGCCATTAGATATGCGAATATGGATACTAGACCATTGATATCAGAAAATTCAGTAGGATATGTGGCTACCCGTCTACCCATTCCATGTGTTCCAGGTATAAACATTGTCATAAATGTAAGATTGAAAGTAATTAACATCAGTACGGCATGAATTCTTCCCAGGGTTTCGTTATACATTTTTCCAGTAATTTTAGGGAACCAGTAATATATAGCAGCAAATATTGCAAATACCTCTCCGCCAACAATCGTGTAATGGAAATGGGCAACAACAAAATATGTGTCTTGCAGTTGAATATCTGTAGGGGCATCAGCTAAGAAAATTCCTGTCAATCCACCGATTGAAAAATTGAATAATATAGCTAAGGCAAAAATCATAGGTGTTTTAAGGCGCAGTTTACCTCTCCAAAGGGTAGTTAGCGCCACCAAGAATATAAGACCTGTTGGAACGGAAATAGCTTCAGTGAGAATCATGAATGGTCCGTGTAACCATTCATGCATGCCACTAGTGAATAAGTGATGAGCCCAAACAATGAAACCAAGGAACATGATTGCAAAAAGTGCCTTTACCGCCCATTTGTAGGCAAATACCGGTTTTCTTGAGAATGTTGAAATAATTTCAATTAGGAGTCCAAACGCAGGGAGAGCCATGATGTATACTGCAGGATGGGAGTAGAACCAGAAAACATGTTCATAAAGTAATGCGTTACCTCCAACTTCACCAACGGGATTGAAAAAATGCATCCCGACAACTCTCTCAAGAATTAACATGAGAAGTGCATATGCGACCCATTGAGTTCCGATAAGTGCAATAATAGCAGCTGCTAGTACACTCCAAATAAAGATAGGAGTCCTTCCCCAAGTCATACCAGGAGCACGCATAGCCACGATAGTTGCTATAAAATTAACCCCTCCAAGAATTGATGATACACCGAAAGTCAAGAAAGCTAATTCAAATAAAAGTGCACCATTCCCTGGAGTTTTCGTTGCCAATGGAGGATAGGCTGTCCATCCTGTATCGAATCCACCAAATAACGGAGTTAATAAGAGAAGAACAGCTACTGGAGGTACTACCCAAACACTAAGAGCATTTATACGTGGAAAAGCCACATCTTTTGCTCCTATCATTAAGGGGACTACAAAATTAGAGAAACCACCCAAAAGAGCAGCTACTGCAACAGCGATCATCATAATTCCATGCAGGCTCATGACGGAATTGTATACATTAGCACTCATAATATTTTGCTCACCGTTAGCAAGCTCAAGTCGCATCAAGACAGAAAGTGCACCAGCCAACAAAAAGACTACCAATAGCAAGACAAGATACTGGATTCCTATGACTTTGTGATCAGTGCAAAATCTGAAATATCGTTTCCATTTTCCTGAATTATCGTGTATGACACTAGTTAATCCAAACCATTCCTTTGCCCACGTTCGCCACATTCCAATTCCCATTAGCCAGCCAATCAAAGCACCTACATAACCTAAAGTTATGAGAGGCTGTGAGGTTGAGTAACCAGTTATGCTAGTAATACCCAAGGAAATACCAGCTCCGATAACAAACCCGATTATTGCAAAAAGTAAGCCGTTAACTATAGGAATTAAGCCAGTCATTATATCATTTCCTTCTCTACAACTAATATATTTATTTCTTGTTTTCTGTTATCCATTGTTCAAATTCTTTTTTCTCTACTACTGCTATCTCGTTAGACATCGTTGAGTGGTGTTCACCGCATAGTTCTGCACACTGAACTCTGTAGTCAATATTTTCCTCATAATTTCCAATTCGAATTGTTGTTATATCAAGGCGAGTGACTATACCTGGGACAGCATCAATTTTTTGCCGAAAAGCGGGAATCCAGAATGAATGTAAAACATCTTTATCAGGGGTACTGATCTTGAATCTAATAAGACTGTCATTCGGTAGCACAAGAACAGCATCTGCTGCTGTTAACTTAACAACTGGATCTTGAGTCTCCAGATCAATTGGATAATCATCAGTTATCTCATAATACTTATATGTCCACTGCCATCTCTGCCCAGTCACATAAATTTCTAAATCCGGAGTATCATCATGAGTGGCACGAAGCTCATTCAATCCAGTATACCCAGGAACAACAATAACAAACGTACATAAGGCTGCCGACCATATTAACCAAGACCATGCCCAGCTTCGATGAATACGCTGTGGTTTGGCATCCTCGGCATTATCATTTTTGTTACGAAATCGTAATAGAGAGTAACCAACTATTGAAATTACTAAAGCGAAAACTGGAACACCTAAGGCAGAAAGAATAAAAAAAGCATCGTCAACTAAGATTGCCTGAGTTGCTCCTTGCACTGCCCCATTCACTCCATGATATCCAAGAAGCATGCTTTCACGAGCTAAGAAAAGCAACACTTCTCCCACAACACTAATTATTATCCAAAGTAATCCAACTATAAAAGTATCTTTGTTCACTTTATTATTCTCGTTACCCTGAAGAACGGGATTGTCGCCATTCACTCTTCTGATAGTTATTTAATTAAATAATAAGTTAATGTAAGTTACCAATAATAGGTGCGTTTGCATCAGATTTTTCAAAAAAGTTGATCGTTTATTTAACCTATTGAGGAATTAATATCATGCAGATATTTATGTGGAATATGGAGTACTGATAGACGACTGGATGGAATTGAATATATTAATGTAGTAGTCAGGGTGCTGAAATTAATACTTTTTCAACTCATTAATGGCTTACAGGTAAATCAACAGAACCACAGCAAAGTTTGAATTTCTTTCCACTATTACATGGACATGGTCCATTTCTTCCCACATTGTTTTTCTTGGCTGCAGAATGAATCGCTGACATTGAGATAGGCTTGGTTCTTGTACGCACACTAGCAGGCATTATACCGCTGGGAATTACCATGCCTCTCTGTTTAGCTGTATTTATAGCTATTTTTTCCAACTGGCCATATTTCTCTTCAAAAAAGGTTTTAAAGGAAGAGCAGAAATAAGGTAAGGCATATTCAGCTTGGCCTACATTGATCGTTCGGTAGCTGGGGCATTCTCCATAACAGAGAGTCTTCCAAGAACACTCTAAACAATCGGGATGAAGTTTGCTCTTTATCTTAGAGAATCGGGTAAACTTTTCCCCTTGAATTATTTCCTGTAATGACGTTTCATTTATGTTGCCCAAAAACCATTCATTTTCCACACGAAAATCACAGGGATAACAATCACCGTTGTGTTCAAGCACTATATAACCACAATTACGAGCTAAGTGACACATTTCTGATGGGAATCCCCAGAGCATCTGTATTATATTGTCCATCCAACGAATTCTTAATTTATCCACTCCTATCTCGATCCAAACATCTAGGAGAGTGTTGAGGAATTGCGCATATTGCTCCGGAGTAATGGATTCTTCAGTAATTCCTGTAGCAGTAATGGAAGAATAATTCGGCTGCATCTCTACACAAGGTATGAATTGTAAGTCCATGAAGCCTTGTTCCACTAGCCAATATAGCATCTCTCTTGGGTTTGTTACATTTCTTTGATTAATTACAGTTAGAACGTTAAAGGGTACTTCATGACGTTTTAAATATTCCACACCATTCATTACTCTATCATGAGTACCTCGATTAAGAAGATCTTTTCTGTACTTGTCGTGCCACTCAGGAGGCCCATCAATACTGACGCCTACAAGAAATCGCCATTTCTTGAAGAATTTTGCCCAATCGTCATTCAGTAGTGTCGCATTAGTTTGAATCGCATTATTCATCACGGGAGATACAGATCCATTTGCCATCTCTAGTCCAATTTGTTTCTCCATTTCCAAAGCAGATTCGAAGAAAGATAAACCCATCATGGTAGGTTCGCCTCCTTGCCATAGAAAAGTAAGATATGGAGAAGAGAGAGGAATATATTGCCTGAGAAAAGTTTCAAAAGTTTTAAGAGAAAGCGTGGGATGATCAGTCCACGGATAGATTTCCTGTTTTTTAAGATAAAAACAATAAGTACAGTTTAGATTACATCTACTAGAGGAAGGTTTGAGTAAAACACTGGTATGATATTTCATATTATCTCCCGATCAAATGTAAGGATAACTAGAAACAGAAAGCACTCCGATAAGTGAAATGTTTCCCATTTTCTCCTTTTTATTTCTCTAATAACCTTATGCCAATCGCCAATAATTTCATGATAGTCATTTAATTTAACCATACGAGCCAAATTCTTGAGCTGCTTCAAACATAGCTCTAATGTTTTCTGCAGGAACCTCACTTCGAACGGTATGACAAGATGTAAGCACGAATCCTCCACCAGATCCTAAAGTTTCTATTTTTTCTTTGACTTCTTTCCTCACATCCTCAGGAGTGCCAAAAGGTAAAGTATGCTGAGTATCTATTGCTCCCCAAAATGCCAAACTTTTACCAAATTCAGCCTTTAATTGATCAGCATTCATATTCCAAGCAGTTGTTTGAACTGGATTTATGGCATCCACACCAATATCAATAAGGTCGGGAATCAGAGCATGAATGGCACCATCGCTGTGCATCACTACCTTTGCATCAGTATTGTCATGGATCGCTTGAACACACTTAGCTAAGTACGGCTTGATCTGTTTCTGGAACATCTCTTCTCTGAAGTATGCTCTATCTTGAAATCCTAGATCATCAGCAAAAGAAACAACATCAACATATGGACCAGCCTCTTTCAGGATTGAAACAGTAGATTCTACAATCAAATCGGTTACTTTTTCAAGCAACGCCTGTGCATTTTTGGGTTCGGCGATAAGATCTTCCATAAATTCAGCAAAACCTCTAAGACGTTGGCAGGGAGCAACAGAAGAATGTCCAACTGATACCACTATTGCATAATCAGTTTCTTCATGAAGTGTTCGAGCCTTTTCTTTTAGTCCAGAGACTCGGTGAGTTTCGTGAGCGTCAGGCCAAGTATATTTCTCAATATCTCCAATATTAAAATCATCCTTCTGGAAAGGACCAATCCTATACATATATGGGCCGATTTCGTTGCGGGGTCTATCCCAGATAACTCCCCATTCGTCACGGTAAGTGTAATCATCCAGTTGAACTCTTGACAACGCTTGTGAATCTATCGGTTGATCAGGGCTAACACTCCTTGTATCGATTCCGAATAATTCAAGAATCTCATCACAAGGGGTCAGATCGTGATCTGGATTGACAGGATCGTTCAAATCCGGACGTTCCAGTTCTTTAGGTAGAGAAGCTATCTCTAGTAAATTTACCAATCGTTTATAGGCTATGTTGCTTATAGAACTAGCGATTGTTCCACAGTCGATAGGAACCCTGTCTGGCGCTTCAAGATTCAAAGCAGTTTTTATTCTTTGGCGGGAAGTCATCTTATCTGACATTTTTTCTTTTCTCCTTTTTATTATATTTCGATAATTTGTTTTTCATCTGTAGTAGTCTAGAGAATTCTCTCACTTAGTAAGACATAATGAACAAACAATTGATCTCAATCATCACTTTTATTCTTTTGAAGAGTGATCATGTCTTCCTTGATCATCTTAACGGCAGAAGCAGCATCAGGTTTAAATCCATCTGCTCCTATTTCATCAGAAAATTGATCAGTTACCGGAGCTCCTCCAACATAAATTTTCATTTTTCCACGTACTTCTAATTCTTTTGCTCTATCTATAACTGTAGCCATTCCGTTGATAGTAGTAGTCAGAAGAGCTGATAAACAAAGTACCTGAGCTTCATGTTTCTCCATAGCTGATAAGAATTCATCTGCTGTATTATCAGATCCCAGTAGCACTACCTCAAAACCAGCGCCTTCTAGCATCATGGCAACTAAACTGACACCTATATCATGTAAATCTCCAACTACGGTTCCGCAAATTGCTGTTAGTTCAGCCTTTTCTTTAGATTTGGCCAATAGAGGTTTTATATGGATCATTGCTTGTTTCATGGCTTTAGCAGAAACAAGCATTTCAGGCATGAAATATTCTCGGCTTTGAAATTTGTCTCCTACTATATCCATACCGGGTATAAGACCATTGTTAAGTATATCGCTAGGTTCCATTCCTTCAGCAAGAGCCTCGACAGTGAATGACTCGGCTTGAACAACTTTCCCTTCTACTACATAGTTTGTCAATTCATTTAAATCCATTTAATGCATCCTTTCAGCTATAATCTCATTATTATTAAATCCATTGAATGGTTCTATCCTTAAAGGGCATCGGATAGCTTGGCAATATTTACAGGAACTTTCCGATGGATCTCTCGTAATGATTAGAGCATTCCCTATAGGAATAATACCAGACTGAGATTTCTGAGGTTTCATAAATGAAGTTTCTAAGAGTTTGACTCCAATCCTTTTTACAGGCAGTAAGTCAAAAATTATTGACTGTCCTGTGATATCCCAGTAGGTCTGACCAGGATTTAGGCAGGTTCCCATTTTCCAACCTCGAGAAATGGTATCTGATTGTAAGAGATCCAGAACATACGTAAAAGTATTAAAAGACACTACAGTTCCCACTGCATCCATTATGATTGCTTCAATATTATTCCCTTCTTTCGCAAGTTGCGAAATTCTACGATCTATTCTCGGACCGATAGTTGCCACTAGCAAGATCGCTTCCCGCGCACCTTGAAATAAATGTGCTGCGAATTTATTTTGAATAACTGTACTAGAACTAATGTGCACCTCTTTTGAAGTGATTTTTTCTACTGGGATATTATTGTAGATTGCACGAGGAGCAGATAATTCTCGAACTTCATTAATTGCTTGAGTTAACTCATTTTGGAGCTCAGACACAACCCTACCTTTTGTTCCCATAACTTCCCATACATCTTCCTCTTCTATATCAAATGGTATTTCAATTATTTCATACAGATTATTTATCATAGGAAAGAGATTATAATTCTAACAATTGCAAGGGTCACATTTACAAGGATCACACTTACAATTGGGATTACTGCATTTTGTCATTTGGAATTCTCCTTATAATTAGTTGTCTTGTTCCACGATAATCTATATCAAATGGTATTTCAATTATTTCATACAGATTATTTATATGGAGTTAAGTGCCGATAAGCGTTATAGGGAGGGTCTATTGTATATATTAATGTGGCAATGAGAGTGCTGAGAAAGATATGATACTTAACTTTATATCATCACTTCGTTATTCCATTCTCTTTTGAAGTCAATATGAGCAGCAGTTGTATATGGTCTCCGAATGCTAGAATAGGTGCTTCCGGGTCAATATACTCTCCGAGAGAGATGGTTTGAATAATTTAACTACTACTATGTGATGGCTTCTAAAATTATATAAGTGAAGGATTTTTCATCAACCATTTTACAAGTCTCTTAATCCCCCCAAAAGGATAAAAGTGCAAATTATCAAAAGGGATAATTTCATGCAACAATGTTTTCGGGATAAGACGTTCAAAATATTCAAGGGGATCATGATTTCTTTTTATTTCTGATTCCTGAATTAATCGTTTAGGTGAAACTCCACAAATATCTGCATATCTTATAAGACGTTTTAAATTAATTGGCCCTACAACGCCTAAGTGAATTGAAAAATTTTGTGGGTCAATTTTTGCAGTTCTTTTTTTAGTCTCTGTAATCCACTGATTAGTTTTTCTCTCATTAGTAGTCCACTGAGTTATGATTGAGGAACGAATATTCTTTTGATTCAACCAGTCACATTTTTTTATTAAGTTTATATTTGTATTTGGATCATTAATATTTCCTTCAGGAAATCCTGCTATGTTTACTTCATTAATATTATATTTCTCTAATAGGCCTGACGAAAATACATCCATTGTTTCCTTGAATGTTGTAAAGGTTCTTGAGTTATTTTGAACTAAGTCTGGTTGGTTGCTAAAATTTCCTCCGATACATAAAAGTTTATTGATTCCAAGATCCGTAATTTTTTTAAGATATATTTCTAGTAGTGAATCAGTCCGCAAAGTTCTTACAGGACAGTGAGGTACTGGTCTAAAATCTAAAGATTGAATTACTTTACAGGATTCAAGTATCTCATTTTGGTCAGTTTCTGGAAGATATACAATGTGAATCTCTTCAAATAATTCTTTAGGTATGTATTTTACTTCATTAATTTGATTAGTAACAATTTCTATTGAGTATTTATTTCTCAATTCTTTATTCCTCTTTTTCAGTAATCAGATGAATGGTTTTTTGTGAATTATTCTTATGTGTTAATATAAAAAACTCTATTTTTATTTAAATAAAATATCAATACATCTATCTCTATTCCTCCAAGTAAAGAATGAGCTGTTGACCCTAAAATAAATTTATTTACACCCGACCTTCCGTGGGTACCTATAATAATTAGATCTATATCAAGTTTTGTAGACAATGAACGAATACTGTTAGCAACATGCCCTTTCTTAACAATAATTCTGTGAGGTGTTATATTTAAATTCGATAATTGATTCGTTAGATTTTTTTCTGATTCTTCAATTAAATAATCATCCCAATTTTGAAGATAGATCGAATAATTCACATATGCATAATGATGTGCAAGCAGCGGAACAATATTCACAACGGTAATTTTTGCTTCATTTTCGGTTACAATAGACGAAGCTTTTTGTAATATCTGATCAGAATCTCTAGTTAGATCAACTGCCATAAAATATTCTTATAACTCATTTCATGATAAATTTATATAATATATATGACAGTGTCATGATTAATAAAATAAATAAAAAGGTGCATTTTCACCACGTTTTGGAAATATACCTGAGATATATATAGATTAAAGCTGGTTTAGGTAAACAAGATGACTTCTAATTTGTTAAAAGGTAGACATGATCTTACTAATGGAATTGGTAGATACAAATCGAAGAGTGGTATTTTTTCCGTTGATTCTAAACAAAATATACTCTATTGGTCAGAATCAGCCAAAGAAACATTAGGTTATTCAGAACAAGAAATCAAAAACAAAAAATGTTATCAAATTCTTTGTCCTCTCAAAAATAATGGAATATGCTTCGAAAAATGTTCACCTACATCAAACTCAAAAAGAAAAAGAGAAACTAAAGAGTTTGAAGTCTTTTGGTCAGACAAAAAAGGAGATAAAAAAAGATTCAGAGTCACAACTCTTTTCTCTAATTCAAGTAAAAATACTACTGAAATAGTCCATATTTTTTCTGATATAACAAAAGAATCACCAATCAATAATTACTTAAAATTTGAGGATATAGGAGAAGATACTTATATTGAAAAACTAACACCTAGAGAATATCAATCATTAAAATTACTTTCAACAGGGCTTAGTATTAAGGAAATTGCCAAAGTTATGTTTATTTCTCAGCTGACAGCTAGAAATCATATTTTTAGTGTTATGAATAAACTAGAAGCTAAAACACAACTACAAGCAGTTATTAAAGCTGCAAAACTAAGATTACTTTAGAATTTATCCTAATAGATATTTGCTAACATTTCACAACAAATTACAGCATATTACTCATCTAGATTCATATTCAATGGAATGGTTACAATAAATTGCAGCAGAATATGGTTTAAACATAACTTGCACGTAGGGGGTCGCAGGTTCGAATCCTGTCAGCTCCACCATTAAAATCAAACTTAAATTGATGCTTTTCTCCAGGAATCAATACTTAGCATTTTCCTCTTTGACCCTACTGTTGACCCTAACCGACTGAAAAAACGTGGCACTTCGTGGCATTGTTGTAAGTGCCTCGCTCCCTAATATTTACAATAGTAATAATTGTTGGGTTGGGTCGCCGATAGGCATTGGGGGACTATTATATATATATATGTGCTACTGCGAGTGCTGAGAATTATTTTTTCTTCTATACCTTTTGAATTGGC
>CAYSUW010000018.1:0-22261 GCA_964434385.1 uncultured Dehalococcoidales bacterium
ACAGCTCCAATTAGAAAGAGTCATCAATTACATGCTGCAGTCGTTGAATTAGTATCTTTGGAAAATGCTGAAATTAAATATTCTACTCTTCAAAATTGGTATCCTGGCACTAAAGAAGGAGTAGGTGGAGTATATAATTTTGTAACAAAGAGAGGAAAATGTTTAGGGAAAAATTCAAAAATATCATGGACTCAAGTAGAGACAGGTTCTGCAATTACTTGGAAATATCCTAGTGTATTGTTACAAGGGGATAATTCTATTGGAAAATTTTATTCTGTTGCATTAACTAATAACCATCAACAAGCTGATACTGGTACAAAGATGATCCATATAGGAAAGAATACTAAGAGTACTATTGTAGCTAAAGGTATTTCAGCTGGTTTTGGTAATAATACTTATAGAGGGCAGGTTAGAGTGCTTCCTTCTGCAGATAATGCTACAAATTTTACTCAATGTGATTCTCTCTTAATTGGAGATAAATGTGGAGCTCATACTGTGCCTTATATTGAAGTGAAGAATCCTACTGCTAGATTAGAACATGAAGCTTCTACTTCTAAGGTAAGTGATGATCAGTTATTTTATTTGAGGCAGAGAGGAATTTCTGAAGAAGATGCTCATCATATGATAATTACGGGATGGAGCAAAGAAGTTTTTCAAGAACTTCCATTTGAGTTTGCTATGGAAGCAGGGCAATTATTGAAAGTAAGTTTAGAGGGAGCTGTTGGATAAAATGCTTAGAATAAATGATTTACATGCTGAAATTTTAAATGGGGAAAAAATTTTAAATGGGATTAATCTGAATATGAATCCTGGTGAAGTACATGCGATTATGGGTCCCAATGGAAGCGGGAAGAGTACATTAGCTAATGTTATAGCAGGCAGAGATACTTATATGGTTTCTGATGGCCAAATAAAATTTCAAGAAAATGATATTTGCGAATTATTGCCTGATGAACGAGCTAGAAAAGGGATTTTTATGGCATTTCAATACCCTGCAGAGATACCAGGTGTTAGACCATGGCAATTTTTGAAAGCGGCAACAGATGCAAAAAGAATAGAAGAAGGTGAAAAGGAGATGTCTGTAAGAGAGTTTTCTGCTTTATTTGATCAAAAAGCCACAGAAGTAGGAATTAATCCTAATTTGTTAAAAAGATCACTAAATGAAGGTTTTTCAGGTGGTGAGAAAAAAAGAAATGAAATGTTGCAAATGTTAGTTCTTGAGCCTAAATTATGCATTATGGATGAGACTGATTCGGGGTTGGACATTGATGCTTTGAAAACTGTAGCTCAGGCAGTTAATGGATTAACTTCACCAGACAGATCTTTCCTGATTGTTACTCATTATCAGAGATTACTTGATTATATTAAACCAGATTTTGTTCATATTCTTGTAAATGGACAAATAGTTAAATCAGGTGATTATGGATTAGCATTAGAAGTAGAAAGATCAGGATATGAGAATTTCTCATGACTCTTGATAATTTGGAAAATTATTTAAAAGTTTTTGAAGAAATCAATCAATCTTCAAATATTAATGGGATAGCTGATTTACAAAATTACAGAAAAGAAAATTGGGACAAATTTGTAAAAACTGGTATTCCTACACATAGACGTGGTAACGAAAGATGGGAATATACTAATCTGAGACCACTTTTGGATTCATTTCATATTCCTTCAAAAAAAGATGATGAAGATTTTCAAAAGTACTTACAATCTAATATTCCTCTTATAGAAAATCAAATAGTAATTGTTTTAGTTAACGGAATTTTCTCTGAAAAACTTTCTAGTAATTTAAAAAATATCAAAGGTGTTAGATTAAGTACTCTTAATGATTCAAATTTTGAGATAGAACATTTATACAAAAATTCAAAATCTAATCAGGATCCTTTTGTATCTCTTAATTATGCTTGTTCCAATGATGTTATTAGTTTACATGTTGAAAATAGTAATTCTGATCTAGTTTTTAATGTTGTAAATATTTCTGCTGGAGATGAATCATATAAAACTATAAATAATCCAAGAGTCTTGATATTTGGAGAAAAAGAATCTGTGTTTTCTGTAATTGAAACGTTTTTAGAAGTTTCTGATTCTTCTAACTCCCATTTTAGTAATTGTGTAACAGAGATAATTTTGGAAGAAGATTCTTTAATGAATCATTATAGGATTTTGCTAGAACAGAACAATTCTTTCCATATTGGAAATACTAGAGTATATCAATCTCAAGGGAGTGAATTTAATTCCATCTCTTATTCACGTTCTCCACTGATTGGTAGTAATGAAATAGATGTTTATTTACAAGGGAGCACTAAATGTACTTTAAATGGCTTATATCTTACTAGAGGAACTCAGCATATGGTAAATCATATAAGTATTAATCATGAGAAACCTAGTTCAGAAAGCCATCAGTATTTTAAAGGGATTTTATCGGGCAAATCTAGAGCTATTTTTAGTGGAAAGGTATTAGTAGAGAAAGATGCTCAAAAGATCTTTGCTGAGCAAAAAGATTTGAATTTGTTACTTTCAAGAGGTGCTGAAATAGACACGAAACCGAGCTTAGAAATTTATGCTGATGATGTTCAATGTGCACATGGTGCTACTGCTGGTCATGTTGATAAAGATACGTTGTTTTATCTTATGTCTAGAGGATTAGACAAGAAAACTGCAACTGGGATATTGATTAAAGGTTTTGCGGATGAAATAATAAATGGAATTCTATTGGATGAACTAAGGTTTTTCATTCAAGATGATTTAGGAAACCTTCTTCCAGAATTAAATTTTGAGGGATAGTTATTTGAAGAAGAATTTTGATTCTAAAATTATAAAGAATGATTTTCCTATTTTTAAAAGAAAGATTAATGATTATCCATTAGTTTACCTTGATAATGCAGCTACAACTCAGAAACCTCAATCTGTCATTGATTCTTTGATTTCATATTATCAAGATTCTAATGCAAATGTATTCAGAGGTGTTCATACTTTAAGTGTAGAAGCGACTGATTTATACGATCAAGCTAGGCAAAAAGTTCAGAGGTTCATTAAAGCTAAAGATATAGAAGAAATAATTTATACTAGAAATACATCTGAAAGTATTAATTTAGTTGCTTATAGTTGGGCTCTTAAGAACCTCAATAAAGGAGACAAAATATTTATTTCACCTTTTGAGCATCATTCAAATTTAGTCCCTTGGCAACAAATATGTCGAAAAACTCAATCCCAGTTATTATACTTACCTTTAGATGAGACTGGTTCTATAGACTGTGAGAAATTTTCTTCTGAAATAGATAAAAAAACTAAACTCATATCAGTGACTCATATGTCCAATGTATTAGGAGAAATTAGTCCAATAAAAGATTTGACTGAATTGGCACATAGATTCGGGGCCTTGATAATGATTGATGGAGCACAAAGTGTTCCTCATATGCCTATAGATGTACAAGAAATGAATTGTGACTTTCTTGCATTTTCTTCCCATAAAATGTTAGGTCCAACTGGCATAGGGATTCTTTATGCAAAAAAAGAAATATTGGAGGCAATGGATCCATTTCTTTTTGGAGGAGACATGATAAGAGAGGTAACTTATGAAGATGCAAAATGGAATGATTTACCATATAAATTCGAAGCAGGAACACCTAACATAGCTGATGCAATAGCAACAGGAGTAGCTATAGATTATTTGGAGAATTTAGGCATGGATAATGTTTTGAATCATGAAAAAAAATTAGTTACTTATGCACTTGAAAGATTTTCTTTTTTAGAAAATATTGATATTTTAGGTACTCAAAATCCTTCTTTAAAAGGAGGTGTGATTTCATTCAACCACAAGTTGATTCATCCTCATGATTTAGGAACAGCTTTAGATAGATATGGTATTGCTATACGTACAGGTCATCATTGTGCAATGCCTCTAATTAGAAGTTTTGATTTAGTTGCAGCATGCCGAGCAAGTTTTTATATTTACAATGATAATGATGATATCGATAAACTTATAGATTCAATATCTGAGATAGAGGATTATTTTATAAATGAATGAATTTAATGAATTGGATGAAATGTATAGAGAAATTATTCTTGATCATTATCGTTCTCCTAGAAATAATCAGCCTATACTGGAACCTACTGAGGAAATTGAGAGTAATAATCCTTTTTGTGGAGATGAAATTAAATTACAACTTAAGATCCAAGATGGAATTGTTATTGAAATAGGGATTTTAGGTAGGGGTTGTGCTATTAGCCAGGCATCTGCTTCTTTAATGGGGGAAGCTTTATTGGAGAAAAACATTAATGATTCTCTTGAATTATATAGTAATTTCAGAAATTTATTGACTGGAGAATTATCTGAAGAGCAAATAGATCATTTAGGTGATTTAGTAGCTCTTGAAGGGGTCAAGAAATTTCCAATCCGTGTCAAATGTGCTCTTTTATCATGGTCAGCTTTTAGTGATTTGACAGAAAAAAAATAGGAATAGTATATTAATAAGGTTTTTTCATAACATCTTCAGTTTCTTTATTAAGATTATTTTTCTTATTTTTTAAGTTCGTAAAATCTTGGTGGATTGCATTTGTTAAAAACGATGAATCACTTCCATGTAGAATAAATCGAGAACCTAATTCTATTGAAAGATGTGATAATTCTATAGTTGCATGATGAATCATTACAGGAAGATTATGATTTTCAGAAATTTTAATGATTTTTTTTAGTGCGTCTATATATTTCTTATTATCTAGTTCATCTGGTATTCCCATAGAAGTAGTTAAATCATTTGGTCCCACAAATATTCCATCCATAGGGGCACTTAATATTAAATTTTCTAAATTTTCAAGTGCAGGTTTACTTTCAATTCCAAGTATAAAAATGCGTTCTTTATTTCTTTCTTTTAGATATTTTTGAGATTTTTCACTAGGAAATTTTTGTTCATTCATTACTTTTTCTAAATATTCTCCTTTTAATGGATTATTGTAGGCTCTAGCAGAACATTTTTTTACATCCTCTATATTTTCTGTATAAGGGACGAGAACTCCATCAGCGCCAGCATCAATTGCCATTCCGACTAATACTGGATCAGGGTAGGCTACTCTTACGATTGTGGTTATCTCTAAAGATTTGAACATTTGAGATAATTGAGCTATTTGTGATCTATCTCTAGGCGCATGTTCTGCTTCTATGACGACATAGTCGAGATCAGATTTAGAGAAACTTGAACTCCATCTAGTTCCTTCTAAAGCCCAAATCATAGTCCCAAAAACTTTTCCACCAGATTGTAGTTTTAATTTTAATTCTAATGGTTTCATTTTCACATTCTTACTATATTATTTTTTTTTCTAGTAATAATTACTATATTTTTTTCTAGTAACGTTAAATTTTACTTTCTAGTTTTTCAATACACATTTGTTCTACGTTTTCCTCAGATATTTCTATACCTAATCCTGGTTTTTCTGGCACATTCAGATAACCATTTTCAAATTTAAATGGTTGTGTTTCTGAACTGATATTTTCACGCAAAGGATTATTAGTCCTATCATATTCCATTCCGGGTTCTTGTAGGAAAGGTTGAGGGTTATCCATTCTTGGTGAATTTGGAATTGTGCTTGCTACATGAAGAGAAGCAGCTATCATTACAGGGGTTCCCCAAACATGAGGAATTGTTTGAATTCCCATAGTAGAAGCCATATTTATTATTCTCTTAAATTCTGTGATCCCTCCAACATTTGCTACATCTGGTTGAACTATGTCATATGATTGATTTACCAAGAAATCTTTGAATTGGGAAGAAGTTCTCAAAGATTCACCTCCTGAAATTGCTATAGCTGAGAATTTTTTTAATTCAGAATATGATTCCCAGTCATAATAATGCAGGGGCTCTTCAAACCACAAAATGTTAAATTCTTCGAGTTTTTTTAATAATTTTTTTGCAGTGTAGAGGTTATATGCTTGGTTTGCATCTACCATTAAATAAATATCATCTCCGATAGTTTTTCTTATTTCTTTAACTCTTTCTATATCTGCCTCTGGCTTCATTGCGCCAATTTTCATTTTCATTCCTTTAAAACCTATTTTTTTGTAGTATTTTGCTTCATCAACTAGATTTTTTGGAAAATCATTTTCTGAATAATATAGACCTGTAGCATAAGTAAGAACTTTATCTCTTATTTTTCCTCCCAATAGATCAGAAACTGGAAGATTATATTTTTTGCCTGTAATGTCCCATAGTGCTATATCTATTGCGCTAATTGCACATCCGCCAATTCCTACTTGTAAAACTGCATTATTTAGTGAAAGATACATCTTTTCCCACAATCTCTCTCTATTTAATGGGTTTTCTGAGATAATTTGTGATCCTAAAGTGCCATGAATTGTAGAAATAGTCTCTTTATCTCCATATCCTTCTCCCCATCCTTCTATTCCTTCGTCTGTTGAAATTTTAACAAGCGCCGCAGTTCTTTTTGTTGCCTTTCCGTTAGACCACCAAAAAGGTTGTTTTAGCTTGGATTCAATAAGATAAGTTGTGATTTTAGTGATTTTCATTTAGCTACCTAAAATACAATTTATACCTGTTTAATGTTTTTGTAACTAGTTGTTCATTTGATCAATATGCTAAAATAGAAATTTTTTTTTTAAAAGGGAGGCGATAGGCAATGTATAAAAAGACATTATTAATTTGTTTATCTCTTATTTTATCCTATTCGTTTTTAATAGGATGCCAAGCAGAAGAAGAAACTGCAAGCTCATCAACTTCAGGAAGTACATTAGATGTGGTGTTGGAAAGAGGTACTTTGAAGTGTGGAGTCAATGATAATCTGACAGGATTTGGGGTTGTGAAACCTGATGGTTCATTTGAAGGATTTGATATTGATTATTGTAAAGCAATTGCTGCAGCGATTTTGGGAGATTCAGGAAAAGTTGAATATGTTCCATTAACTGCTTCTGCTAGATTCACCGCATTAGGATCAGGAGAAGTGGATGTTTTGATTAGAAACACTACATGGACTGCTTCACGTGATAGAGAACTAGCTCAGGACTTTACAGCTACAACTTTCTATGATGGTCAAGGTATGATGGTGTATGCGGATAGTGGTTATAAAACTATTGAGGATATGTCAGGTGCTACTGTATGTGTTTTGCAAGGAACTACTACAGAACTAAATCTTGATGATAGATTTACAAAATCTGGTATACCTTACACACCATTAACTTTTGAAACAAACGATCCATTACAAGCTGCTTTTGAAGAAAAAAGATGTGATGGTTGGACTACAGATAAATCAGGTTTAGCTTCAAAGAGAGCTGAATTTCCAGCTTCAGCTGGAGGACCAGATGCTCTTGTAGTACTAGCTGAAACAATTTCAAAAGAGCCTTTAGGCCCACTTACTAGAGATAATGATAGTGAGTTTTATGATGTTGTGCAGTGGGTAGTTTTTGGAATGATGCAAGCAGAAGAAAGTGGAATTACTAGTTCTAACGTTTCTTCAATGGCTGCTAATCCGAAAGATCCTGGTATGGCTAGGTTATTAGGAGTTGGATTTGATGGTGGTGAAGTTCAGGACTTCCAATTTGGTATACCTAAAGATTTTATGCAAAAGGTAATATCACAAGTTGGAAATTATGGAGAAGTATATGATCGACATCTAGTTCCTTTGGGACTTACTAGAGAAGGATCGTTCAATGCTCTTTGGACAGATGGTGGGTTAATTTATGCTCCTCCATTTAGATAGGTCTTTTTAATAAGTTTTAAGATTCTATAGAAATATTGTGCGTCGGTTATCCGGCGCACAATATTGTGTTTGAATATGTTTAATTCATTTTTTTTGAAGAATTTTATTAGTTGGTTGGATAAAAGCAGTTTTTTAAGAAGAAGAAAAACTCGTAGATTATCTTTTCAATTTTTATTTCTTGTTTTTATAGCTTTAATATTTTGGTATTTAGTGTCTAAGGCTATGCAGTTAGACCTTGGTTTTAGCCATCTGAATAGTAGAGCAGGGTTTGGTTTAAGTCATTCTTTTCTAATAGATTACACAAGTAACGATAGTAGATGGCAGGCTTATTTTACTGGAGTTGTAAATACTATTCGGATTTTGTTCTTTAGGAATACTTTTAACTACGATATTAGGTACAGTTATGGGAGTTGTAAGGCTTTCTTCTAATTTCCTAATTTCTAAATTTTCAGCTTTATATATTGAAATTTTAAGGAATACACCTTTACTTGTTCAAATAGTATTTTGGCAAATAATATTTTTAAAATTACCTCAGATTTCTGATGCTATTATAGTTGGAGGTTTTACAGCTATATCTAATAGGGGGATTTTGATTCCTTGGATTGATGCTAATCCAAAATCTGAAATATTTTTGGGAATTGTTTTAATAGCAGTTCTTGTTTCAATAATTTCAAAGATATTTTTAAATAGAAAAGAAGATGTCACTGGTCAAAAGTTACATTCTAATTCTGTATCTTTAGTAATATTTTTTGTAATTTCTTTAGTAGGTTTATTAGGTACAGGAATTCCTTTCAATTGGGATATACCATCAATTTATCAGAATGAATTTGGAACTTACATGCAGTCTGGAGGATTTGAATTATCGCCTGAATTCTTGGCATTACTATTTGCTTTGGTCTTATATACAGGGACATTTGTTACTGAAATAGTTAGGGGAAGTATTCAGTCTCTTCCTAAAGGTCAATCAGAAGCTGCACAGGCTTTAGGTTTTTCGAGTTATCAGAGAATCATTTTGGTAATTTTACCTCAAGCCTTAAGATCTATTATTCCTCCTCTTACAAACCAGTATTTGAATTTAACAAAGAATTCTTCTTTAGCAGTTGTAATTGCATATCCAGATCTTTTTATGGTATCCAGAACAATAATTAATAACTCAGGACACGCCCTTCCAATGTTTTTCGTAATTCTGTTCACATATTTAACTTTAAGTTTAATTATTTCTTTGATAATGAATATTTTGAATCGTCAAGTCACCAAAGTGAGAGTTTAGAATGAGATTAATTGAAGGAATAATTAGGGATGGATTTTTTTGGTTGAGAGAAAATTTATTTAAATCATTTTTTAACTCCTTTATGACATTATTAAGTGTTGTTTTAGTAGGTTATTTATTTTACGGTTTTTTGGGATTTTTAGTTAATGCTGATTGGACTGTAGTTGAAGTAAATAGGCGTCTTTTGTTATTGGGTAGGCTTCCAATTGGGAATGAAATCAGAGGATGGTCGATTTTGTGGCTTTCTTTATCATTAATTTGTATTTCTATGGGAATTTGGGGGTCGCTAAATGTAAAAGATATTTTGATAGTTTTTGTAATTTCTCTTATTACCTTCTTTATTTTTGGAACTCTTGATTCTATTTATTTGATTTTAATCACTTATTTCCTAGCGTTTATAGCGTATTCGTTTTCTACATATTTTCTGAGGAAAAAATATCTTGAAATATCCAAAAAATTCTTAATATTTGGTTGGATATTTATAATTCCTATTTTCATTTTTATTCTTTTAATTGGGAATGGACCCAGTCCTACTCTATGGGGAGGTTTTTTATTAAATATTATATTAGCTTCAGTAGCTATAATTGCAGGTTTTCCATTAGGTTTGTTCTTAGGATTAGGAAGAGCGAGCTCTTTTCCGGTGATCAAATTAGCAAGTACATTATATATTGAAGTAATTAGAGGAGCTCCTTTAGTAGCTTGGTTATTGTTAGCTTGGTTTGTTTTACCTACTTTTTTGCCATCTTTATTTGGATTGAATGAAGTTAGCATTGTTATAAGAGCAATGATTGTATTATCAATTTTTGTTAGTGCATATATTGCTGAGGTAATTAGAGGAGGCTTACAATCAATACCAAAAGGTCAATTAGAAGCTGCAGATGCTTTAGGTTTGAATCCAATAGATTCCACGGTTAATATAGTCTTACCTCAAGCTATAAGAGTAGTAATTCCTGCTTTAGTTAGCACATTTATAGCCATGTTTAAAGACACATCATTAGTATTTATTCTCGCACTTACAGATCTATTACAGGTAGGAAGATTAATTCCTGAACAGGAACCTGAGTTTTTTGGTAGACAGTTAGAGGCTTTATTAGTTGTTGCATATTTGTTCTGGATTATTTCAGTTTCTTTATCAAATTTAAGTTCTAGACTAGAGAAAGCAATGGGTATAGGAGTAAGATAAAAAAGGAGGATTAAATGAAAAACAAAAAAGAAATAATTATTACAGAAAATGTAACAAAATCATTTGGTAACTTTGAAGCTTTAAGAGGTATTACTTCGACTGTTCACGAAAGTGAGGTAGTAGTGGTTTTTGGACCATCTGGTTCAGGAAAATCTACTTTTATTAGAATATTGAACAGATTAGAAACTCATGATTCAGGGAAGATAATTATAGATGGTATTGAATTGAATGATGATGTAAAAAATCTTGAAAAAGTAAGATCAAATGTAGGGATGGTCTTTCAGTCATTTAATTTGTTCCCCCATTTATCAATATTAGGGAATATTACTTTAGCCCCTAGGAAAGTAAAGAGGATGAAAAAAGATGAAGCCGAAAATTTAGCTATGAGTTTATTAGAGAGAGTAGGAATTCCTGAACAAGCAAAAAAATTCCCGACCCAACTTTCTGGTGGCCAACAACAACGAGTTGCAATTGCTCGTGCTTTAGCTATGCAGCCCAAAATTATGTTATTTGATGAGCCTACATCTGCATTGGATCCAGAAATGATTAAAGAAGTTTTGGATGTAATGAGAGAATTGGCAGACTCTGGTATGACAATGATATGTGTTACTCACGAAATGGGTTTTGCTAAAGAAGTAGCAGATAGATTTTTATTTTTTGATCAAGGATTATTGATAGAAGAAGGTACTCCTGAACACTTTTTTAGTAATCCTAAGGAAGACAGAACTAAGCTTTTCTTAAGTCAGATATTGTAGGTTTTCTGAATGGATTCAACAAAATCATTTGAAGATATTGGAAATCAAAATATAAGAGAAATAATTTTAGCTACAAGAGCTAGTAGATTAGCAGCTAAGATATTGGATTTACTTTTCTTTATTGCAATCATTTTTATAGGTTTAGTTATAGCAAGTATTTCAGGAAAAATGAGTTTTGCAGATTTATATATGTGGATTCTTGAAATGCAAACAAACGAAATATCAACTTCTGTAAATTATAATCCAGGAGCATTTCAAATATTATTAATCATATTGTCATTTATTGCTGTAATAATGATTCAAGGTAAATTATTAATTAGAGATGGACAAACTATTGGAAAAAAAATTATAGGAATAAAGATCATAAATGCTTATACATTGGGAAAGGTAAAATGGTTTAATATTATTTTTATTAGATGGATATTCTTTGAAATTTTATCTGTTCTTCCTTTTGGAACAATTATAGTTTTGACAGATGCATTGTTTATTTTTCGTAAAAACAGAAAATGCATTCACGATATGTTGTCTGGAACTGTAGTAGCTCAAGAAACTGATGATTTGATTTCTCCTAAATAAAAAAATTAAGGAGTATTGTCTTCTATTACTTTAGTTAATTTTTTTCTGACATCATTGGATTCTGAAGTATCTTCAGATTGAAAAATGGGTTCTGTTTCTTCTAAATCATTTTCTAAATCGAATAATTTCCCATCATCATATAGTTTCCATTTTTCATCTCTTGCAAAAACATATTTAAATTCCCTATTTGATCTTGCATCTCTTCGAGGATTTTTAGGATCATAATAAAAATATAACCAATCCCTAGGGTTTCCTTTTTGACCAGATAATTGAGGAAGAAATGATTGTCCATCAATAATGAAATCATTTAACGGTGTTTTAGTAATATCTAAAATTGTAGCTAAAATGTCAGTTGAGTCTATTAAATCTAAATTGACTCCAGGGTTTATGGTTCCTGGCATAGAGCATATGAGGGGTACATGCGTACCTCTATCATTAGGTAACCCTTTCCCACCTTGAATTGAGGTAGAGCCCATTTGAGAACTTACTTCAACAGGTGTGCCATTATCTCCTATATAGATTACAAGTGTGTTTTCACTTAAATCTAGTTCATCGAGTTTATGAATTATTCTTCCCACTATCTTGTCGTGGTACTCTACCATGTCTTTGTAATATTTGGGATCATCTTGCCATCCTTCTACTTGTTCAAAGTTTTTTCCAGTTCCTAAATTTTTATTAGTAGGTGGATCAAACTTTTCATATTCAGGACTGTCTGGAGTAGGCTCGAAAGGTCTATGAGTTAGAGCCATAGGGAAATATACAAAGAAAGGTTCTTCTTGGTTTCTATCAATGAAGTCTAATATATAATCACAAAAAATATCTTCTCCATATTGGCCTTTTGTATCATCTAAATAAGATCCATTTTGGTATATAACTGGATCCTTATATCTTGAACCTTTATCTTCTGTATGATGAGCATGCCATACGCAATATTCATCAAATCCAGCGTCTTCAATTTTCTGGCCTTTATTTCTCATTTGAGGTTCTACTTCAGGTGGGTTATAAGAATATAATTGCCATTTACCTGAGATTAGGGTTTTATATCCTGCATCAGTCATGATGTGACCAAAAGTCTTTTCATCTGGTTTCATTAATCCGAACCCGATATAGTTTCTAGAATTATATTTACCTGTCATAAGTTGTAATCTAGTAGGTGTACATAAAGGTTGAACATGAGCTTCTGTGAAGTTAATTCCTTTTGTTGCTAATTTATCTAATACTGGTGTTTCATAAGATGATCCACCGTTACATCCTAATACTTCATAACCTAAATCATCTGACATAATTAAAATCACATTAGTTTTATTGTGTTTTTTGCTCATAATCTCTCCAGTAATTTATATATATAAAAATAGCATGATCAATAAATAATTTATATGGTTACTCCTCCATCTACAGCTATAATACTTCCTGTAATCATATTAGAGTCTTCAGATGCAAGAAAAGTAGATAAATTTGCTATATCTTGAGGAGTTTGAAGTCTTCCTAAGGGTATTTGACTTAATCTTTGATTATAATTTTCTGGATTATTAATACTTGTGTTCCAGTCATTTGGACTATATTCAGAATCATTTCTTATGAAATTAGTATCTACATGTCCAGGGCAAACTAAATTACACCTAATTTTATCTTTTGCAAAAGCTACTGCAGTACTTTTAGTTAATCCTATCAAACCTGTTTTACTCGCAGTATAAGCTGGGCTAGATGCTGATCCTTTTAGTGAAGCTAATGATCCAATATTTATTATTGATCCTTTACCGGATAATTTAAAAAATGGAATTAATTCTTTTATTCCAATAAAAATACTTGTTAAATTTACATCTAAAATAGTGTTCCAAGTTTTTATGTCTTGATTAATAAACTTTTCTCTAAAATTTGTTCCATAACAATTAGCTAGAATGGTGATATTCCCAAATTTTTTCATTGTTTTCTCAGATAAATTTTTCCAAGATTTTTCATCTGTGCAGTTGTGGTGAATAAATATTACTTGATTATTAGAACTAAAACTTGAGATTTTTTTAGCTATTGATTTTCCTTTTACTTCATCTATATCTGCTATAACTACACTAGCTCCTTCTTTTATAAAAGATTCTACGTGAGCTTTTCCAATATCTCCTGCTCCACCAGTAACTATTGCAACTTCATTATTTAATCTGTTCATAAAATTATCCGTTAACGAGATCTCTTAACAGCTTATCCGTTAACGTAATTTAACACGTTTAAGGATGTATTTTCTAGTAAACTCATTTAACTTCTTGTATTTGGAATGTTTTTAAATATTCGACAATATGAGATTGTTCTATTTCGTTAAGGTTCATGAAATTTTGTTTACTATTTTCAGCTTCTCCCCCGTGAACTTTAATCGCTTCAGAAATTAAAGTTGCTCTTCCATGATGTAGAAAAGGCGGTTCACTCGCAAATCCCCATAGTTTTTTAGTGATCCATTGATCAGTGGCAACATTGTTTCTTGTTGCAAGTTGTTTAACTTTTTCATTGTTTAATAGATCACCCATTTTATGTCTTTTCAAGTCAGAAAATAGAGGAATAAGCAATTCTCCATTATTATTAGTTTTCAAATTCGGATAATAATCTTTAAGATCTACAAATATTCCTTTTGTGTCTTCTGGTGAAAGATGATTTTTAGGATTGAATGGGCCTGGATCAGAAAAAAGAGTGTTTTTAAGAGGTAATTGTGGTTTATGACAATCTGTACATCCAGTTTGAATAAATAATTTTTCTCCATTTTTTGCTGCTTCTTTTTCTATATTTGTTTTAGGTTCTATCCATTGAGGAATTGGCAATAATGCTTGAAAGATTGTAAGAGCAGTGATATCTCCTATAGTTAATTCGTTAATGACTCCATCACCATCATGATCTTTTGAGTCTGATAATAAATCCATTGCTTTATGGATATCCTCTCTATCTTCGAAGGTTTCTGATGATTGCATTCCATGATGATGATTCATTGCATTATTAGTAAATACTCTTAAGGATGGTACAACACCTTTTTGAGTGAAAGGTTTAATAATTAAATCTTTATCCACTCCTACTATCTCTGATGTGTCTAAAGTTCCATTTGATTTAGCAGTCAGGTATCCAAAAGAAATTCCTTTAGAAATTAACTCTATTCTTACGTTCCTAGATTCATTTAAAGAAATAATTTCAGCACTTGCTCTTTGAGATATCAAATCTTTTGACATCTCTCTAGCTAATAGTTCTACTAATCCTGAGCCAAACATTCCAAGGGTGTTTCTCTCGTTGCCAATCTCTTTTATAGTGATATCTTTTCCTATATCTTCAGTTTCAAAGTCTAAAAAAGGAGATTTCTCAGCTGAGGAAAACACATTGGTGACATTGCTACCTCCGCCTCCTACTATAGGCATGTTGTGACAATCGGAACATGCACTGGTTTCAGGGCCAGAGATTCTATTGAAATTTTCTGGGAATAATTTTTTATCTCTTCTTGTTCTATTTCCAGAACTTTGAGGTCTACCAAATCCATCAAGAGAATTAAACCTTGCAGTAAATAATTTTTCTCCATGGATAATAAGTTGTTCTATGCTGATTTCCCCAGATTCAATATCTTGTTGTTTTAAGTGATTTTTTATTGAAGGTTCATCTCCAATGAAAATCTTATTGATGTTGTTATTTTCTTTACTGCATCCAATCATTAAAATAGACAGAATAAAAAAAAGACCAGTGATTATTAGTGGATATTTTGTTTTTCTAGTCATGATTTATTTCAAAATCAGATAATAATTCTAGAGATTTATAAGAAGGGAAATCCAAGAAATATAATGTGAAATGTTGAACTCCTTCTTCTATATAATTACTTATTTTTTCTTTACATTCATCTAGAGATCCTATCATAAAATTAGATTCAATAATTTCTTTAGACTCTTGTCTAGTGGGCACAACTTGATCTGCAGTTTTCAAGAAATACCTAAACCAATCAATAATTTCGTCATTAATACCTTTGTCAGTAATTAATATTCTTGATTCCATTGTTTTCTCAATTCTTGAATAGTTTGTTCCTAGATTTTCACAATGAGATTTCAATACAGATAATTTTCTAGAGTATTCTATGGGAGGAACTGAAGGAATATTCCATATATCTGCATATTTAGCTACTAATTTCAATGTCCTTTTTTCACCACCTCCACCTATTAATAATGGAGGGTAAGGTTTTTGAGTTAAGTTTGGGGACAATTTAGTTTTAGGAATTGAAAAATGAGTATAATCTGAATGAGAATGATCTTTAAATATATTTAAAATTATTTCTATATACTCTTCAAAAGCATCCATCCTGATTCCAACCTTTTCTATCCAATCAAATCCATAAGCATTTTGCTCTTCTTTATACCATCCAGCACCAATACCTAAATCAAATCTTCCTGAACTTAAAAAATCTAGCGTTGAAGTCATTTTTGCTAGTAATGCTGGATTTCTATGAGAATATCCTAGTACAAGTGGTCCCATTCTAATTTGCTTAGTTTGCTGTGCTATCATGCTAAGAATTGTCCAAATTTCATGCTCTCCTTTTTCATGTCCTAAATGAAAATGATCTGCACCCCATAATGATGAATAGCCTAATTCTTCAGATTTTTTTGCAAAATTAATAATTTCAGTAATATTAATTTCTGAAGTTTTGGCACTAGATCCTGCGAATAACGGTAAACATACTCCAAATTTAGTCATACATTCTCCTTAGTTCAGGAATAACTTCTTTGTTAAATATTTTTGCACCTTCTGTAGATGGAGAATCAATGAACCATAACATAAAGTTTGTTACCCCAAGTTCAATATACTCTTTTAATTTGGAAACTATAATAGATGGATTACCAGATACATTGGATTTGTTCCAGTTTTCCCAATTCCCAAAATACCTGTTTTGAGGATTATTTGAATTCAATTCTTCTTTAATTCTTTTTATATCTTCTTCATTTTTTCCTATAAGTATTTCTAATTCAACAGACTTGTATAGGTCATTAAAATCTCTATCATAATTTTTAAATACTCCTTTTAATTTCTTTTGAGTTTCTTTGTATTCTTCTATACCAACTGGAGTAACATTCCACCAATCTGCGTATTTTGCAATTATTTGAAATATTTTTTTATTCCATTCCTTAACTTGAGAACTTTCAGTTAAACTTCCAATCCATATTGGAGGATGTGGGTTTTGAGATGGTTTTGGAAACACAAGGGGTTTACGAATATTATAGTGATTACCTTGGAAAGAACTATCTTCTTGACTCCACATTAATTTTACAATTTTTATAGCTTCTTCAAGCTGTTCAATTCTTTCAGTGTCTGATAGGAAATTATATCCGTAAGACTCTACTTCATCTTTTGTTCCTGGATGTCCTCCATCAATGAAAAAATTCATTCTGCCTTTTGTAATCACATCTAAAGTTGAATACATTTTTGCAGTTAATGATGGATTTCTAAGTAAATTGTTGTAATGAATATGACCTAATCTAAGTCTCTTTGAGATATTGGATGCCCAAGATAAAGTTGTTAATCCTTCAAGTATTGGAGTTTCATGATTCATATTTAGATGGTCAGCTACCCAAATAGAATTGAAATCCATTTTGTCTATTTCTTTAACTATATGTTCCAAAGTTTTTGGATTGAGAGAATTAACCATTGGGGTTCTAGCCATTCTGTCATTCCCTCCGGGGAATATAGGCAAGCAATATCCAAAATCAAGCATTATGCTCCTATTTATAATTTGTTTCTGTAGTATAGATTCTTATATATTTTCTCATTATTGAAAAGTTTGTTCATTTGAGGAAATACTTTTAATAACATTTTTTATCCCGATTATTGAAGAAATAAATATTATGCTGACTGCTGACATAATGATTAAAGAATAGATAGACCAATTAACTTTGAGGTGTATTGGAAGATATATTAGAGTAGATTTTTCATAAAAGGTCTCTATTAGCTCATTCACTAAAATATTTGTCAGAATATTACTGGTAAATATTCCTAATAATATTCCAACAAATATTACTATCAAATACTCTATGATAACGTGAGTGAATATTAATTTAGAATTAACTCCTATTCTTTTAGAAGAAATCCATTCTGATGATCTTGTAATTATTTGAATAGACACAAAGTTTATGCTTCCTAGAATAAGCAAAACTGGGATGATATATAAGGATAAAATATTTAATCCCTCTAATCCTCCTTTGGTAACTTTTTTATCATTGAATTCTTGAATTAGGTCTTCTCTAAAGATATATTTGGGTTGTTTTTCTTGGGTAGAAAAATCAAGTCTATAAGAATTTAATTCTGAGTTAAGTTGATAAGGTTTTCCAGAATCTGATAAATTTTTTTCACTTAGAGAGCTCTTATTTGAAGATCCGAAAATTTCAGTTGAGTTAAATCTTAATGGGCCTCTAACTTTCAAAAAATTTATCAGATTATCTCCATCGAGAATAATGAATCCACTTTCAGAAGGATCTAATGTTGGGAATAACTCTACACTATCTACTATTTTAAGTACTACATAATGGCCACCTAATTTAGCAGTAAATTTTTCTCCTATTTGATGAAAAGTTTCTTCTAAAAATGAGTTGCTAGTAATAATTGGCAATTCTTGAAATGAAGATATATATATTCCTCTGATACCCTCATCTGATCCAGCACCAAAACTAATTTCTAAATATTCTGACTCAGGTTTTGATTCAATATTATTAAATCTTAAAATGGAATCTTCCCCTTCAGATGTGGGAAGAGTTACCCAAAAAGTTGAGGAGTTTAATGGAATGACACCTAAATGATTAAATCTTCCGAAATTATTATTTAAATTATTATTATCTGAAAAATTAATCTCTTTGATTTTTATGGTGAATTCTGTTGATAAATCTTCTGGAGAAGTTTCATAAGCAAGGATTCCGATTATTTCTATAGATTCTTTTATTTCATCATTTAAATTGATGTAGTAGGTAGACCAATCTTTTAAAGGATGATCCCTCTTATAGCAATCAAATATTTTGCAGTTAGAAATTGGTATAGTTTCATACTTTCCATTATCGAATTTTACTCTTAACCATAACTGAACATTAGAAGGTACTGCGGTTGAATCATTAATAGTTAACCCTATTGACTTGATGTTTTTTTTAATAAAAAGTTTTTTATCTGAATCTTTTATTTTAATTTTAGGCATTAATTCAGATAAAGGTTTTGATGAAAAATCATTCCTGTACCATATAGAAGGTTCAATTATCTGAGGTTGTATTCCAAGGAATTTAAATTTTATATTTCCTAATTCTCCCACACCCCTAAAACTCAGGGATTGACTATATTGACTTAATTCTTCAGTATAGATTTTAGTTTCTGATAACGAATTTTCTAATGGCACATCATTTATCCTTATATCTCCTCCTATTTGGTATGAGAGAGAATCTTTCACATGTGCTTCAACAGTATTTATCATTGCTCTAGATGTTAAAATTGTACATGTTGCAATCCAAAAAATTAAAAGTATCCAAGAATATTCATTTGGTTTTCTAGTTATATTTATTAAACTAAATCTTAGCCATAAGGGTTTATTTGCAGTAATTTTAAGTTTTTCAGTAATCAGGTTTATAATTTGAAATAGTCTTAATACCAAAAAAATTAACCCAAGAACCCAAAACATTGGGATCACCATTTTAAGTATTGCAATTTGAGCAATTTGTCCATTATTGTAGGTTGATAAATAATTAAAATTTGAAATTAATGATTCCCAAAAACTTACCCCTGCTAAAGAAATAATTATTATGTCAATGTAATATTTTTGGAAAAAAGAGGAATTTCTAAATTTGTCTAAAAATTTTGGATCGTTTATTGAATTATTTTGAAGGAATCTTTTGATAAATATTGGAATTGATATAGCAACTATACTTATTAATGTAGCTAAAATCCCATTCAAGAAATTTGCTGAAAAGTTGTTTTGAAATTCATTATTTAAAGTTTCATTTGAAACAACTATATAACTTGCTAAATAATTTCCAATCAATGATCCAAGTAGACATATAGGAAAAACAAATAATAATATCCAGAAAATTATATCTGAAAATAATTGTTTTCCCTTCAAACCTCTCATTTTTAATATATAAAATTCTGTATTAAATTTTTCTCCTAGTTGTAATATTGGAAGTAGCGAGATAATTAGAGATGTCATTATTAATAAAGAGCCTATGATCAATAGAGAAGGTAAAGTATTTTTAAAATCAGTTAAGTTTGACTCTAATCTTTCTACTATTGGATTAATAATTAGTGAACCTGGGAATTTAAGACTAAGTTGATTACTTATGTTTTGGATATCTTTTATAGACTTTGTAGGACCAAAGTTGAAAATTAAATCATCCGAGAGAAAGAACATCCAATATAAACTATTTTCTCCTTGAGATCTTTTATTCAATTTCAATAAATCAGTAGAACTTATTGATAAGGGGATTTCTAGGAATCCATTTGCATTTTCTTGAGGATTTACTACACTAGTTTGACCCATCCAAAATTCATCATTTTCATCTAAATCGAATATTTTAGAAACATGAAATTTAAGTGGTTCAGGATATAATGGATCTGTAAGATAGATTAAATCTCCTACTGAAACGTCTAACTTTTTTGAGGATTTTTCAGAGATATAAATATTGAAAAATCCTTCTTTGTTTTCATCTGTGTAATCTAATATAGAAACATTTTCAAATAAATTATCTATACTAATCATGGAAAGGCTATAGTTTTTTATAGAAGAAGAATATTGGGAAACATTTTTTTTAAATATTATATTTTTTAAAAGAGAATTTTTTTTGGAAATTTCCAGTTTGAGGATTTTGGAATTGTTTTTAATTAAACCAGATTCTTCTTCAACTAATTCTTCTATCAGCCCTGATTGTTTTGCTAAATAGTCTTCTGATAAAGAAACATTGGAATTAAGCAACCAGATGTTTTTATTACTAATACCCAGATCATTTACTGTCTTTCCTATCACATTGTTTTCTAAAGAATTTATATAGATAGTTAAAGAAGAAAAAATTATTCCAAGAGTTAAAGTGGTTAAGAGAAAAATAAACGATATAAATTTAGATTTAAAAAAATATCCTCTTAGAATGCTTATAGTAAGTTTCATTACTTATTTAAATTAAATTTTAGGTTTCAAGAAATAAGAGGATATATCTTCGTTGTCGCAAACTTTAGATTTATTATAAGATACGCATGAAACTGTTCTAGTTTTATTTACTTGATACATTGGGGTTAAAGAATCTGTATTTCCATCTTTTATACAAAATAAACAATTATTGTTACATTCATTAGGTATTCTATTTTCTATATTTGTACTTTCACTAGATTTTCCCCACTTAACATCAGGGTTAGGTTGAGGGATACAGTCTACTAATAGTTTAGTATATGGATGTTTTGGATCATTAATTACGTACTCAACTTCTCCAGCCTCGACTACTTGTCCTTTATATAATATCAATATGTTGTCTGCGACTTGATAAGCAGTTGTAAGATCGTGAGTAATATATACTATTGAAATTCCATATTTTTCTCTAAGGAGTTTTAGCTCTTCTAAAATTGTCGCTCTTAATGATGCGTCTACCATGGAAACTGGTTCATCTGCAATAATTATCTTTGGCCTCAAAAGAAAAGCTCTAGCAACCATTATCCTTTGCCTCTGACCTCCACTTAATTGATGAGGAAATCTTCCTAAAGTTTCATCCGGCCTTAGTCCAACTTCTTCTAATGCGGATAATATCATTTTGTCTGAATCACTTTTATTGGATGTAATACCATATTTTTTTAACGGAGTTGTTAGAACATGATCAACTTTGTAGAAAGGATTATAAACTTCAAATGGATCTTGGAATATTGTTTGAACTTCCTTTTTGAAGGTAATTTTTTCTACACTATTCATACTACTGATAGGTTTTCCTTTGTATAAAAGATCTCCGCTAGATTTTTCTAGAATCCCTGCTAAAAGACGAGCCATAGTTGTCTTTCCACTTCCACTTTCACCTGCTATAGCAGTGATAGAAGGAGGTGTTTCATCAATTGAAAAAGTAATATTTCTTAGCGCTAAATTTCGTTTTTTAATAAATGTGCCACTAACGTATTCTTTACTTATTTTATTCGCTTCTAAAAGAGGTGCCATGTTTTCCTATTTTTTTGTTTTTCCATAATCTGAACAAATATCACATTTCTGTATAAAATGGTCTTTAGAAATTTCTACCCATGGAATTTCATTTTTATTTTCTTTTTCTACTCTGAGACAAAAACTACAACCAGGGGCTAGATTTAACAATGATGGAGGTAATCCAGGAATTCCTATTAAAGGTCTCTTTTCATTAGTATCTGGTAAACTTTCTATAAGTAATCTGGTGTATGGATGTGTTGGATTTTTAAAAATGTCATTTACAGGACCAATTTCAACTAATTTTCCAGCGTACATGATTCCTATTTTATCAGCGAATTGAGCCATTAATCCCATATCATGACCTATTAAAACACATGCAGCACCTAATTCTTCTTGTACTTTAGATAAGGTTTCTATAACTTGCCTTTGGACTATCACATCTAATGCGCTTGTAGGTTCATCTGCAATTATTACCTGAGGCTTTAGAGAAATAGATATTGCTATACATACCCTCTGTTTCATTCCTCCACTCAATTCATGTGGAAATAAATTGAGTACGTTACTATCCAGCCCTACACTTTGTATTTTTTCTTTTTAAAAAATATTTTTTTTTTCTCTTTTTAATTTTAGAT
>CAYSUW010000019.1:0-17727 GCA_964434385.1 uncultured Dehalococcoidales bacterium
CTCCTGCACCAGCTCCTGCACCAGCTCCTGCACCAGCTCCTGCACCAGCTCCTGCTCCTGCTCCTGCACCAGCTCCTGCTCCAGCTCCTGCACCAGCTCCTGCTCCTGCTGCCCCTGCTCCTAGTGGCGGTGGCGGTGGCGGTGGCCATAATCAATAGTGAGTGGTTATAGGACCTTAAATAAATAGAATTGATAATACATAGGATGGAAAAACATCCATCCTATGTATTTTTTTAGAGTTAGTTAAGTTGATCTATAAGTTTTTGGCAATCCGAAACTTGATCTTCGCATAATAACAACATATTTCCGAATATCACATATGCATGATATCTATTAACTCTAGGAATCATATAGTCAGTTTGACCAGGACGTTTTTGAATAGATTCTTCAGCATAAGGGACACCAAATTTTTTAGCATCATCATGAGAATTATATATCCATACTTCTATATCTCTTTTTTGAAAAAATCCATACCAAATACCATTGGTATCAGGGAATTCAGAGTTATCAAATTGTTTATTTTTTTTCCATCCAGCATTGATAAGATCATCAATGTTATAAATATTTTTATCTTCTATAATTTTAGATGTAACAATCTCTCCAGAATCTTCAAGTTTCTCGTTTTCAGAAGATTCAGCTGTAGAACAAGATATTATTAAAATGGAAAGCATAAAAATTAAAGTGGACCTCAAATTACCTCCTATAAAAAATTTCTTCTATCTTAACTTAAAGAAGAAATTTGATAAATTAAGAGATTAATCATTCTTAGTAGAAATAACCTTAATAATACCTTTCATATTAGAATGCAAATCACATTTATAGCTGTATCTACCAGATGAAAGAAAAGTAAATTGATATTTTTGTCCAGATGATAAAAACCCAGATGAAAAAATATTATCAGATGAAGATACAGTGTGTGATGATGAATCATTGTTTATCCATAAAACGGTTGAACCAACAATAATATTCAATGATTCTTTTTCAAATTTAAAATTAGAAATATTAATTATTTCAATTATAGCAGGAACGAAGGTAGCAGTTGGAGTTATAGTTGGAACTAGAGTAGCAGTTGGAGTTATAGTTGGAGTTTGATATTTTTTATTATTTTCATTTTTTCTGAAGATATAGAATCATCTTTTCCATTATCAAGATCACTAACTTTATTTAAATTGTTTGCACAGGATAGAATAAATAAAATAAAAATTATTCCAATAAAATTATTACTCTTAATTTTCATAAATAACTATATTTATATGAATAGATAGAATTATATTAAATAAAAATTTCAGTCTCAGAACCTATAGGGTTGATTTTATATGAAAAATCTTTTAATTCTTTTATATCTTGACTTGAAATAGGTGAATAATTTTTAACAAATTTAAGCGCTAATTTAAACAATTTAGGATCCCCAGGAGAAAGAAGAGAAGTTACTGGCTTAGACAGGGTAAATCTTAGTGCTAATTCAGCAAAATGAGGATCATCTATAGGTTCGTACCAACAATTTTTATATTTTCTGTTTTTGGGATCATCCCACATTTGAAGTGCCATCGATTTTAAAGCTAAAATTGCTAAGTTTTTTTCTTTTGCAATGTCCAATAATTCCGAACCAAATCCATATTTTAAATAAACACTCCAATTTACTGGCATTAATATAGAATCAAAGTCAAATGATTTAATTAATCTTTTTGCTACTTTTTCCGAATGACAAGAAAACCCCAAATATTTAACTAAACCTTTTTCTTTTGCTTTTTGAAGCGTTTTAATTGCCCCATCATCGGCCATAACTTGTTCAAAATCATCATCATTTTCCATTGCATGTAATTGATACAAATCTAAATAATCAGTTTTTAAAACATCTAAAGAATTATATAATTCTTTTGTAGCTTCTTTTTCAGTTCTCTTATTAGTTTTACAAGCAAGAAAAGAGTTTAATCTGTATTTTTTCAAAGAAGGTCCTAGAAGTGTTCTGCATTTCCGTACCCTGGAGAAACATCAAAATAATTTATTCCTTCAGAAACAGCATCTGAAACTATAGAATCAGATCCATATTGATCTAATCCTTTTATGACAATACCTCCCAATCCTAACACTGATAAATATTCATTTTTATTTCAAAATTTTCTTTTTTCTATTTTCATAATTTATTAATTTCAGATCAATGATCTATAGGATATTCATATTTGGTATAAATAGATAAATTTATTGCTTTTTTTTATTATAAACTGAAAATATAAATAAAATTAATCCATTATAAAATATGCAAATAAATAACTTAAAAGATCCTATACTTGTAGCTCCAAGCCCTACTCCTTTCAATAAAAATGACTCAGTAAATTATTCAGCTATAGAAAAGAATGTGTCGAAATGGCTTGAGACTCCTTTAACAGGATTTGTTTTAGGTTCTGAAAATGGAGAAGAGAGTTTTCTTTCTTTAGAAGAAAAAATTAAAATCGTATCTACAGTTTCTCAAGTAAACTCAGGAGAAAAAATTGTTATTGGCGGAGTAGATAATCCATCAACTATAGAAACAATTAAAGAATCAGAAAAACTAGTAAGATCTGGTGCTGATCTTATTAGAATAAGAATTCCTAGAAACAGAGATTCAGTAATGCCCTATTTTGAATCTGTCTTAGACAAAATTCCTGTGCCTGTGCTAGTAATTCATCAAATGGCACCTGGTAATTTTGATTCCTCAATGACTCAAATAGGAGCATCTCCAGAAGAAATAGGTGATATTTGTTCTAACTCCAATGTTTTTGGTTACATTTCGAGTAGCTTGATAAGATTTGAAGCTAAAGTAAAACAACACATTCCATCAGAAAAAAAATTCTGGGTTTGCAATTCAATATTATTACTTCCTGGAGTAGCTATAGGTGCAAATGGAGCATGCATGATGTTTGGAAACATAGCCCCAAAAATATCTTTAGATATTCTTTCATTAGCTATGAATAAACAAATAGATAAAGCTTATGATCTACACTCTTCGATAATAGATGCAGACTGGAATGTGTTATCTTCAGGCGCAGCAGGGTTAAAATATGCTTTAGATCTACTAGGATTCGAAGGTGGACTTCCAAGAAGCCCCATGCTGGAACTAAATGAAAATAAAAAAAGGTTAATTTCCAATTCGTTAATTAAATCAGGTTTAATATAACTTATTGAGCTGTATATCCCCCATCTACTGGAAGACATACTCCTGTAATAAAAGAAGCTTCATCAGAAGATAAAAATAAAGCAGCATTAGCTATTTCTTCCGGTCTAGCTAATCTGCCCATTGGATGCATTGCCTCAAGCTCAGATAAAACATCTTTGTCTTTCCATAATCCTTCAGTGAGTTTCGTTTTAGTAAAACCGGGACACAATGCATTTACTCTAATATTATGTTCAGCTAATCCAACTGCCATGTCTCTAGTCATTTGAACAACTCCCCCCTTTGAATGAGGGTAAGGGTTTAGTCCATTAGAAATTTTTTTATTGTAACCAACCAATCCAATTATTGAAGCCATATTCAATATAGAACCTCCTTCATTCTTCTTCATTTCTTCTACAGCAAACCATGACATCATATAAGTTCCTTTTAAATTAATATTAATCACCCAATCCCAAGTCTCCTCAAAATCAAACTCAGGAGGAGCATTTCTAGGAGTAACTCCTGCACTATTAATCAATATGTCTAGACCTCCAAGTTTTTCTTTTGCATAATTAATCAAATATTTTGCATCAGATTTCAAAGAAACATCTCCATGTACAATTTCAGTTTCATTTTCTCCTAATAAGGATCTAGTAAATTCCAAAGTTTCTATATTCAAGTCAGTTAATACAATTCGAGCACCTTCATTAAAAAATAATTCTGCACATGCTTGCCCAATTCCTGAGCCTGCTCCTGTTATTAAAACTTTCTTGTTTTTCAATCTCATCTTAAAAAAATATAATATATACTATTAATAATCTTAAACTTACCTTATTAAAATTGTCTATTTCAGAAAATATTAAAAAACAGATGAAGGACAGTTCCTGGATCAGGAAGATGTTCGAAGAAGGAATTATGTTAAGACAGAAATTCGGTGCTGATAATGTCTTTGACTTATCTCTAGGCAATCCAAATGCTGAACCTCCCAAGAAATTAAATACTGTTTTGAAATCAATAATAAACAACCATGAAAAAGGTTTACATAAATATATGCCAAATGCAGGTTTTTCAGATACTAGACAAAGTATTGCAAATACACTCAAGCATGAAACTGATCTTTCTTTCTCAGAGGAAGACATAATTATGACATGTGGAGCTGCTGGAGCAATAAACGTTTTTCTAAGATCCATATTAGACGAAGATGATGAAGTGATAATTTTTAGTCCTTATTTTGCAGAATACTTTTTCTATATTAAAAATCAGAATGGTGTCCCGATAATAAGTAAATCTAATGAGGATTTCACGCCAAATTTAGAAGATTTATCTAAAAAAATAACCAAGAAAACTAAAGCGATAATTATAAACAGTCCTAATAATCCAAGTGGAGTGATATATAACACTGAAATGATTGAACAATTAGGAGCAGTATTAACAAAGTCTGGAAAAAAATATAACAATTCTATTTATTTGATAAGTGATGAACCTTACAGAAAAGTTGTTTATGAAGAAAAATGTCCTTATATTTTTAATTCTTATGAGAATTCTGTAGTAGTTACTTCTTTCTCTAAAGACTTAGGCTTAGCTGGAGAGAGAATTGGTTATATAGCTTTTAACCCTAAAATCTTAAACAAGTCAGATCTCATTGATGCTGCAATATTCTGTAATAGAACTTTAGGTTTTGTTAATGCTCCTGCAATTTCACAAAGAATAGTAAAAGAATTACAAAATAGTCTAATAGATATTGATTTTTATAAATCAAAAAGAGATTTTCTATATAAAGAATTAGTCAGAATCGGATATGAATGTATATTACCTAAAGGTGCTTTTTATATGTTTCCAAAATCACCTATAAAAGATGATGAAAAATTTGTTTCTATTCTACAAAGTAAACGAGTTTTAGTTGTACCAGGAATAGGCTTTGGTACACCTGGGCATTTTAGGATTTCTTATTGTGTTGATGATTCAGTGCTTAGGGGCTCTATAAAGGGATTTGAAGAAGCCTTTAATGAAATCTAAATATCAAATGATTTAAGATCTTTTAGTCCTGAGCCAGTAAGAGGAACTAAGACTTTAGAATTACTAGATAATTCTCCAATTTCACGTAATTTTTCTACTCCAGCAATCACTGCTGCACAAGTGGGTTCTACCAAAACTCCTGATTGAGCTAATTTTTTATGCCATTTAGAGATATTTTCGTCATTTACTGATACTGCACTACCATTGGAATCCAAGACAGCTTGAACAACCTGATTTTTTCTGGGAGGTTCAGATACAGCGATTCCCCCTGCAATAGTAGAAGCTTTAGAAGAATTAGAAATCCATTTTTTATTATTTATTTTAGATTCAATAGGGTTAAAATTTTCTGCTTGAACACAATGTAATCTGGGAATTTCTTCAATTTGTGAAGAAGATTTCAATTCTTTATAACCTTTAAAACAACCTATAAGCAAAGAGCCATTACCTACAGGAACTACAATATCAGTAATTTCATTATTGAAATTTTCATAAACTTCATAAGAAAAATATTTCATTCCTTCACAAAAATATGGACTGTAATTATGTGACAGATATATCAAGCCATTATTTTTACTGAATTCTTGAGCAGCTATAGTAGATGATTGTCTTGGGCCTTCTATTAAATGAATATTCGAACCATAAATTCTAATTTGATCTATTTTTACCTGAGGAGTATTTTTAGGTACAAAAATATGAGAATTCATGCCAGCTTTAGCAGCATAAGCTGCAATAGAAGCTCCTGCATTACCTGAAGAATCTTCAACAAATTCAAGTACAGATTCATTAAGGGCTGCATTAATTAAAGTAGCAGAACCGCGATCTTTAAATGATCCAGTAGGGGAAATATTTTCTAATTTCATCCAAAATCCTTTTAAATTGAATTCTTTTTCGTATTCTGGAAAATTCAATACCTGAGTGTTTCCTTCTCCTAAAAACAATCTATCAAAATTTTCAATCGGCATATTAGGAAAATATTGTTGAATAGAATTATCATAAACAATATCAAAAACACCATTACAATCATTAAAAGTACATTTTAATGTAAATACTGAAGGCTCAGCTTTTCTGCCACATTCTAAACACTTAAAATGATATTTTTTCAACTGATTTTTTGAATTCATGTTAATTGTAGTAATTATTATTTAGATAGATTATTGTATATCTAATCTATTTTATATGTTTCCAAAATATTTCAGAATAAATTAGGAGATAAGAATGCCTAAAACAGGTTTGTCAGCAGTACTATTTGATAGAGAAGATCCAAAAAATAAATGGGAATTAGAAGAATTACCTTTACCTGAGACTGAAGATGATGGGATTTTAATTAGGATACAAGCTGCGGGTATATGTGGATCTGATCTACACGTTTGGAGAGGAGATGGAAAAAATCCTAATGATCCTAAAGAGGACCCAAAAACTTTGGGTCACGAAATGATGGGAACAATATACAAAATGGGCAGAAACATAAAATTTGACTCATTAAGGAATTCTTTAAAGGAAGGAGATAGAGTGATATTCCCATATTTTTTCCCCTGCACGAGTTGTTATAATTGCATTAGAGGAGAATTTGGAGCATGTAAATTCCGATCTAGAAAAATGTACCATGAATGGAAGTATTGCAACTCAGGTTTCTCCCAATATTATTACTTGCAACCTTCACATTTTATATTTAAAGCTCCTAAAGAACTTTCTGACAACACACTAGTTTCCCTTAATTGTGCCCTAGCGCAAGTAATAGAAGCTTTTAATGTAGCTAAAATAGATTTTGGTGACAATGTGGTTATTCAAGGTGCAGGAGGATTAGGAATTTACGCTACTGCAGTAGCACGAGAAATGGGAGCGAATAAAGTAATAGTAATAGATGGACATGAATCTAGACTGAAATTAGCTAAGGAGTGTGGAGCAAGTGATACAATAAATATTAATGAAGTTTCCATACCAGAAGAGAGAATTGAACTAGTCAAAGACCTTACAGACTCCATTGGCGCAGATTCTGTGATGGAACTAGTAGGTTTTCCAGCAGTTTTAGAAGAAGGTATAAAAATGTGCAGAATGAGGGGTAAATATTTAGAAATAGGAAGCATTTCGCCCAATAACATGATTAATATAGATGCAAATTATTTAGTCACTAATCAAATAAGATTATTATCTTTCCAACATTATGATCCTTGGGTAATCCCCAATGCAGTAAAATTCTTAGAAAGAACTAAAAATAAATTTCCTTTGAATAATCTAATTTCTCATCAATTTCCCCTTTCAGATATAAATACCGCATTTCAGAAATCAGATTGGACTTCAAAAAATCAAAATTCAGAAATTACCAGAGCAATAATCAATCCTTGATAATTAATTAAAATCGTCTATTAAAATGCTAAAGAATGATCTTGTAAAAAAATTAATCCTAATTGTTGGAAAAGATTATGTTTTATACAAAAAAGAAGACCTCTTAACATATGAGTATGATGGCTCAATAGATAAGAATGAGCCTTTTCTAGTAGTGGCTCCAAAAAACGAAAAAGAAGTATCTCAAATATTAAAATTATGTTTTGAAAATAATATCCCTGTTATGCCTAGAGGAGCCGGAACCAGTTTATCAGGAGGTGCTATTCCTCTAGAAAAATCAATTAGCTTAACAATGTCTAGATTAAATAAAATCATAGATATAGATCCCATTAATAAAATAGCAACAGTAGAGCCAGGAGTGGTTAACATAGATTTGTCTATAGAGGCTTCAAAATACAATCTATATTATGCTCCTGATCCTTCTTCACAAAAAGTCTGTACGATTGGTGGTAATGTAGCAGAAAATGCTGGAGGACCACATTGTTTATCTGCAGGAGTAACCACTAATCATGTCCTAGGGCTAGAAATTGTTAGTATAAATGGCAACATAGCTTGGATAGGTGGTCAAACAAATGAAAATCCTGGGTATGATTTAAGATCTATATTCATAGGCTCAGAAGGAACTCTAGGAATTACTACTAAAATTTGTGTAAAACTACAAGATACACCTAAACATTATTACACTATTGCTGCATCTTTTAATTCAATGGATGAAGCATGTGATACAACCACTGAAATAATTGGAAAAGGAATTATTCCAGGAGCTTTGGAGATTATGGATAGAACCACTTTAGATGCAGTAGAACCTGTATATAATCCTGGTTATAATCCGGAAACAAAAGCAGTTTTAATTGTTGAAGTTGAAGGGTTCAAAGAAGATATTGAAGAGCAAATATCAATCATAAAAAACATTTGCACCTATAATCACTCTACCGATATCAGAACAGCTAATGATCCTAAATCTAGAGAAGAACTATGGAAAATTCGTAAGGATGCAATTGGAGCTATGGGAGTATTGGCTCCCAACTATTACCTTGTGGATGGAGTTGTTCCTAGAACAAAACTTAAAGAGGTAATGCAAAAAATCGACAATATAAGCCATGAGTTTAATTTAACAATTGCAAATGTTTTTCATGCTGGAGATGGAAATCTTCATCCTTGTATTCTTTTTGATGAGAGAAAAAAAGGGGATGTACAAAAAGTTATTGAAGCAGGAGGACAAATATTAAAAATTTGCGTAGATGCTGGAGGGGCATTATCTGGAGAACATGGAATTGGAATTGAAAAACAATCCTATCTACCATGGGTATATTCTCCTGAAGATATAGATATGATGCAAAAAACAGTAGATGCTTTCACATTGGATACCAGACTTTTAAATCCTGGAAAAATTTTTCCTCCTAAAATACCATTTCATGGATCTGCATTTGGAGCCCAAAATAATATAGTTATAAATAAAACTGGTGGCAATGAAATAATATGATAATTAACGAGCCTCTAATTGTAGATGGAATAAAACCCGATACAATCAAAATACCTGAAAATATTCAAGAATGTTCAAGTATTATCGAAGATTCAAATATTAACAAAACAGGTATTGTAGTTTTTGGTGGAAAAACAAGATTAAATTTTGGTAATATTCCTACAAAATTCAACTTAGCTTTAGGAACAACAAAATTAAATACTATCATTGATTATGAACCTAGAGATTTAACGATAGTAGTAGAATCTGGAATAACAATTAAATCACTCAATGATATTTTAATAAAAGATGGATTATCATCATGGTGCTATCCTCCTAATTCTGAAATAGCTACATTAGGAGGAACATTAGCTTCAAATACATTTGATCCTTTCAGATCACAATTTGGGGGATTAAGAGAAAATATTATAGGAGCAAAATTTATTAGAGGTGATGGGAAAATAATAAAAAGTGGTGGGAAGGTTGTTAAAAATGTTCAAGGATTTGATCTTCACAGAATACATGTAGGAGCATTAGGAACATTAGGTATAATTTCAGAGGTGTCATTAAAATTGGCTCCCCTACCAAAGAATTTCTGTACCATTTCATGTGAATTCGAAAATTTTATATCTCTCAAACAAGCATATGAAAAAATTTTAACTGCCAATATTTCACCAGATATTTTATCTATTCATGTTGGAAAAGGTTCAGAGTTTCTACATTACCCTCATAATTATTTAATCAAAAATCTTCAAAAAAAATATCGCCTAATATGTGTGATTTCAGGAACCAAATTATCAGTAGAAAAAAGAAAAGATAAGTTAAATATTCTAATAGACAATAAAAATATCAATTTTGAAGAAATTTTTATTCCTAAATTTCATAACAATTCTAATTTTTCTGAAGAAATATTAATTAGGACTTCAATAAAAACCACAGATGCTATAAATGTAATAACAGAATTAAATAATCTAAACGATAATTCATTTAATATATCAACTGTTTTTCATTCTCATTTTGGGACTTTATTTGTTGAAATAAAAGAAAAGAATTCAATTAATAAAGACATTGAAATTTTGAAGAATTTTATTCAAAAAATTACAAACCTTATTAAACATAATAATTCTAATCCAGTCATTGAAAACTGTAGTTTAGAATTAAAAAAAGTTTTTGATGTATTTGGCGATCTAAAATCAGACTTCTTTATCATGAAGAACCTAAAAAAAGTTTTTGACCCAAATAATTTACTTAATCCAGGAAGATTCATAGGAAAACTGTAATGAACTCTCAGAAAAATTTAAATAAAGGAGGGTTTCAAACTCAGTTCGCACCTTCAGAAGAAGATCTCTATAAATGTGTTCATTGTGGTTTTTGCTTAAATGTTTGTCCAACTTACAAAGTGACAGGCTTAGAAACAGAATCACCAAGAGGAAGAATTGCTTTAATGAAAGCTGTACATGAAGAAAGAACTCCTATTACTAAGTCAATAATCAAACACTGGGAACTTTGTCTCCAATGTAGAGCATGTGAAACAGCATGTCCATCAGGTGTTCCTTACGGAAAATTAATGGAAGATGTAAGAGCAGAATTAAAAACAAGGAAATTAACTAGAACTTTTTTTCAGGATTCTGTAAAAAATATTGTATTAAATCTACTCTTCCCAAAATTATTTTTTCTAAAGATATTAATTTTATTTCTAAGAATTTATAGAATCTTAGGTATAAATTTTGTTGTAATTAATTTTGTTAAATTTAAATTTATTCCAAATAAATTAAAAATCATATTTACTTCATTACCTATTCCTACCGAAAAACCTTTTAAAGGTAAAGGAAAAAATTTCTCTCCTCACAAAGAACCCATTTACACAGTAGGATTACTATCAGGTTGTATTATGCCTTTAGTCCATGGAAACACTATGAACGCAACCATCAGAGTATTAAATAAAAATCTAGTAAACGTAATTATCCCATCAAATCAAGGATGTTGTGGAGCACTAAATATACATAATGGAGATATCAATAATTCTTTAGACATGGCAAAAAGAAATATAGATTCATTTTTAGATTCAAAAATAGATTTCATAATTGTAGCATCAGCAGGTTGTGGGACTGCAATGAAAGAATACAAGGATATTTTAAAAGATGATCAAGGATATTTTGAAAAAGCACTTGAAGTATCAAATAAAACAAAAGATCTTTATGAATTTCTATCAATGATTAATTTAGAGAAACCTACTGTTCCTATTAATAAAAAAATCGTTTACCAAGATCCATGTCATTTGATTAATGCTCAAAATATTTCTGAAGAGCCAAGGAAGATTATCAATATGATCCCAGGAATTCAATTTAGTGAAATAAAGAATCCTACAACATGTTGTGGATCTGCAGGTACATACTCATTGTTTGAGCCAAAAATTTCTAATCAGGTTACGAAAAATAAAGTTGAAGATATTATGGAAAACAATCCTCAAATTATAGCTACGGGAAACCCAGGATGTGCAATGCAATTGAAAAATTACCTAGAAAACATTAACTCAGACATTGAAGTAAAGTATGTAGTAGAATTACTTGATAAATCATACACATACAACTAAATGATAGGATAAAGAATGAATTTAGATTTAAATGGAAAAACAGCACTTATTACTGGAGGAAGTGACGGAATAGGTAAAGCTACAGCTACCATTTTAGCCAGTGAAGGATGTAAAGTTGCAATTTGTGCTAGAGGTTTAGAGAAACTAAAAAATACACAAAAAGAAATCTTAGAAAAAACTGGTAACAAAATTGAAATTTTCCCAACTGACGTTCGTAAAGAATCTGATGTAAAAGAAACTATCCAAAAAGTTATTTCTATCTTTGGCTCTATAAATATTCTTATAAATAATGCAGGAACATCTCATGCGAATTCATTTGAAAACACAGGAAATGAAATCTGGGAAGAAGATTTTTCATTAAAAATATATGGAGCAATTTATACTTCTAGAGCCATAATTCCTCAAATGAAAAAAGAAAATGGAGGAGTAATAATAAATTTAACTACACCAGGAGGTAAAGCTTTTTCCGCAAATAAAATTCCTACTTCTGTATCTAGATCTGCTGGTATTGCATTAACAAAATCTATGTCAAAAGAATTAGCCTCATACAATATTAGAGTGAATACAGTATGTGTGGGATTAATAAAAAGTGGACAACATAAAACCAGATGGGAAGATTCAAAAAAAGATGGGAGCAATGCCTCATTAAATGAATTCTATGAAAATATGGGCAAAGATATACCTATGGGTAGAGTAGGGGAAGCTGAAGAAGTAGGATCTTTAATATCTTTTCTTTGCTCAGATAAAGTTGCGTATATTACCGGCGCATCTATAAATATAGATGGTGGCACTTCTCCTGTTGTTTAAAAATCTAGAAATTTTCTTGTAGCCTCAATCATCACTCTTAAACCTACTTCAAGAGATTCCTCTGAAAAATCAAATTTTGGATTGTGATGTGGTCCTGCACCATCTTTTCTAGCTCCAATCAAAATATAACAGCCAGATGCTAATTTCATAAACTCTGACATATCATCACCTACACTTATGGGATCAGCAACAATTACGTTCTCATTACCTACTACTCTTGCAGCAAAATTAGTCACTTCATTTGCCCAAGAAGTATTATTAACTACAGCCGGAGTCCCACTTACAATTTCTAATTTTGCTGTTCCACCAAATGAATTTGAAGTATTGATTATCAAATCTTTCAACCTGTTAATAATAGTTTTTCTTGTATTTTCATCATAAGACCTAATAGTTCCTTCTAATGTTACTTTTTCAGGAATAATGTTAGAAGCTGATCCTCCATTAAATTTTCCGAAAGTCAATACTCCCATTTTATTAGGAGAAATATTTCTACTTATTATTGTCTGAGCCATTAAGATAATACTTGATCCAATAACAACAGGATCTATAGTTGCTTCCGGTAATGCTCCATGACCTCCTTTACCAAATATTGTTATACGAAAAGAATCTGCACTAGCAAAAACAATATCTGGATTAACAGCAACTTTGCCTAATTCAATTTGATTCCAGATATGTAGTCCTAAAACTCTGTCAATTGTAATATTTCTAAAAAAATCGGAATCAATCATTTCTTTAGCACCTTGGATTATTTCTTCTGCAGGTTGAAAAACAAGTACTACTTTCCCTTTTAAATGGATTTGATTATTAATTAAAAATCTAGCAACTCCCAAAAGAATACTTATATGACCATCATGACCACAAGCATGCATGTTGTCATTTTCAGAACTAAAAAGTAACCCTGTTTCTTCAACTAAAGGCAACCCGTCTATATCAGCTCTTAACAGAATTGTAGGACCGGGAGTATTTCCTTCAATTACAGCAACAATACCTGTCTTACCAATACTATGAATATTCTCTATTCCAAATCTTTTTAGATAATTCTTTATTAAGTTACTAGTGTTGGTTTCTTGAAAACCCAATTCAGGAGTTTTATGAAATGTTCTTCTGAACTGAAGAATTTCTTCAGTAATTTCACCCGAAATATCCAATAAATTATCGTTAAAGTTCATAAAACCTTCTAGATTAAATTCAATTCATGTAAAATTTCACCGAATAAATTAATGCCTTCTCTATTATTCTCTGGAGATTCATAGGCAAAACATAATCTAGCACAATTATGGCCTAATCCTTCAGGAGAAAAACTTGGACCTGGAATAAAACCTACTCCCCTATCAAAAAATATATCTTGTAATTTCATTAAATTAATCTCTTCAGGCATGGTCAACCAAACATAACAACCACCTCCAGGTTGTGACCATTTAGCACCGATTCCTCCAAGATTTTCACCTAATGCCCCAATCATAGCATTACATTTTTTTCTTAAAATTTCGCTAACATCAGATTTATGTTGATCCATATTTTTTATTAAAAATCCCTCTATAGCTAAAGATACAAAATGACTAGATTGACTTGCTTTGAAACTAATCATCCTCTTCAATAAACTATTATCAGCAAGAACATAACCCATCCTTAAACCAGGGGCTAAAAGTTTAGAAAATGATGCAATATGGGTTACTAGACCTATTGTATCCAAAGATTTAAAAGAAGGTTGAGTATGCCCTTCAAATCTTAAATCAACATAACAATCATCTTCCAACAATGGAATATTGTATTTTTCTGCTATTTTTAAAATCTTTATTCTTCGCTCTAATGGCAATGTAGAACCTGTAGGATTTTGAAATTCTGGAATAGTATAAATATATTTGATTCTCTTTCCTTCTTTAATTAATTTTTTTACTAGGATTTCTAGTTCCTCAGGGATTAAACCGTTTTCATCAAGTTTAGAACCTACTACGTCAGCTTTTGATCTTCTAAGTTGTCTCAATGTTCCTACATATACAAATTCTTCAGTAATCACTGTATCTCCTGGATCAGTTAATGATTGTATAACTAAATTAATTGCCTCAGAAGATCCTTGAGTAATCATAATTTCATCAGGGGCAGAATCAATACCTCTATCTTGTCTTAGCTTCTCTGTAACTAATTCTCTAATTGACAAAGCACCCAAAAGATCCGGATAATATGCTAAATCTTTTCCCTCTCTCAACAAACCTTCCTTTAAACCCTCAAGCAAACCATCTAAAGGGATAGTTTCTGGAGGGGGATAAGCAACAGCAAAATCATATTTTGCGTGTAATGTTTTAGGAATTTCCGCCTCAATTGAAGATTTTGAAAAATAATTTTCAAAGTTGAATTTCTTATTCATTCGATTTCCCTGTTTATTTTTATAATCTGGAATTCAATCAATTTTAACTTTAAAAACTTTTACTTTCAAAAAAAATATACGATTTTTTGATTGATGAATTTTTTACTATTTATTTAATAATATCAGGAAGAAGTACGAAACATGTAATATGATCGAAAATATATTTACTAATCACGAACAATAATTCTATAATAAATATTTTTTCGTAGCCAAAATAAGATGAAAACCCCAAAAACCTGTCATAAAATAAGATAATCGATAAAATTACATATTCGAGAATTCGAAGAAGAGGAACAAAGATTGAGCTTGACAGAAAACAATCAGATCAAAGAAAAACCCTTAGTTCAAAATTCTGATGAAGAATACTATATTTGGGAAAAAGAAAATAATGGTAATTCAGATAACAACAATAACTCTAGTACTAAAGAATGGGCAATTCAAACTCTTCTAAAAACTAATGATATACATGTTCCAGATTATCAAGAAGAAGTTAATCTACCTCAAGATTTAACTCAAGATACTATACGAATTTACTTGCGAGAAATCGGAAAAGTGACTCTACTAACAGCCAAAGATGAAGTAATTTTATCTAAATCAATTGAAGAAAATTCTTTATTATTAAATCTAGAAGAAGAATTTTCCATCAAGTATCCCAATAATTCATCCCTAATGATTATAAAATCTCTATTAGAAGAAATTAATTCTTTTAAATACTTAAAAACTCCTATTCAAAACTTCATCAAGCAGGATCCAAAACTAACTTTTTCAGAATGGATCACTTCAGAAGATACCCAAAAAGCTATTGATGGCGTATTAGATTTAGAAATGCTAGATTACCTTGAAGATTCTTTAGGAGAAGAAAAAGCATCTTTAGAAGTAAAAATTAAGAGGCTGTCTATAATTGCCAGATTAATTCCACAAGAAATTATCTTAAAAATTAAAAATATTTCTTCAAAAAATTTATCTGGGATAATAAAAAAACACTTCAATATTATTAAAAGAAAGGGGACAAAATCTAGAAAACATCTTACAGAAGCAAATCTTAGACTAGTTGTTAGTGTAGCCAGAAAACATCTCAATAAAGGTTTGAGCATGCTAGATCTTATACAAGAAGGGAATATTGGGTTATTAAGAGCAATCGAAAAGTTTGACTATAGAAAAGGTTATAAATTCAGTACTTATGCTACATGGTGGATCAAACAAGGTATCACCAGGGCCCTAGCTGATCAATCTAGAACCATCAGAATCCCAGTACATCTAGTTGAAACTCTTAATAAAACTATGAGAGCTAGAAGACAACTAATGCAGGAATTAAATAAAGAACCTTCTATAGAACAATTAGCTGAAAAAACAGGATTTACAATAAAGAAAATATCTGAAATCTTAAAAATATCTCAGAGCCCTGTTTCTCTTGCTTCTACATTAGGAGAAGAATCAGAAACTAAGTTAGGAGACATTATTGAGGATAAAAACACTCCTTATCCTCAGGATTTAATAGTAAATAAGTCTAAAAGAGGATACATAGAAGAATTTCTAGGTTCATTATCAGGAAGAGAAAAATTAGTTTTGGAACTCAGATTCGGAATTACTGATGGGAGAGGAAGAACATTAGAAGAAATTGGAAGAATGCTTGGTTTAACTAGAGAAAGAATTAGACAAATAGAAAGAAAAGCTCTTGAGAAATTAAGAGGAATGGATACTATTGGTCATCTCAAAGAACTGATATCTTAATTCCTAAATCTTTAGCTCTTTTTATTAATTAAGGCAACTTAGCTAGAAGCTCATCAATAATTTTATTCATTGCAGACCTATCTTCTTCTGGCAGAGGCTCAATCATTATTACTAAGTTCCCATGAATCCTAAATTCGATAAACATTGGTTCTCTTCTTACGCAACCATCCCTAACACTGCCTGTTCCCATCTCAATATCCGATCCTTTAAAGGAGGTTTTATTGAGAAAGAGTATTTCTCCCATACCAATACTTGGAGATAGCTTATAAGGATTTCCTCCGTATGCATCTCCTCTACACTTAGTTTTCTCAACTTTGGGGCCATGAGCAATATTTTTTTCTACAACTTCAATAAGTTCAGTTTGTTCTTCTGCCACCTTCTGTCCTAATGTTCTTGCATTTTCAATAGATTCGTATCTAATAATTGCCACTTCTCTCCCTTTCCAGAATCCCCATTTCGCATCTGTTGCTTCAGGGAATTCTGTTACGAAATCATTCTTCATTAAGTTTTTTATGCCCATTTTTGAAGCATCATTCATTGTATATATGGTATCAATTTGAAGAGGTTCGTCAGAAGAATTTGAACACGACAAAACTAAAAGAAAAATTAATATCAAACTTAAAGAAATTCTCATAAGTTCAAATTAACAGATGAAAATCTTTAATACAATTATGTCCACCAATTTAAAATTACGGATATTCAAAAAATTCTGATAATGTAAAATTATGAATCAGGTCAATATCTTAAACAGTTATTTAGGTAATTACAGAAGATACCTCTTGATAATACTTAATATAGTGTTATCCATATTCATTATTTTAGAGATAATGATTTGGAATCAAGTAAATGGCATTTTATCTGCAGATGAATATCGAGAAATAAGAGATGAATATGTAAAAAAAATCTAAATGCCACTCATTGTAATAAGTATGGGTAAATAGTATCTCAGTTCAAAATGAATCTAGAAAATAAAAAATGAGTGATTAAACTTCTGACCTAACTATATTTATAGAATTTGTAAATTTTCTAGTAATAAAAGCAATTACAAATATCATTTTTGATACTAGTCATCATGGTCATCGTGATCGTCATGGATTGCTGAATCATTTTCAAGAGACTCTTCAAAGAATTCACATGATACTAATGATAATGATAATAACGTAATTAAAATAAAAAACTTTTTCATAATTTCCTCTCAATAATTTTTAGTGCCCATGGTTACCCTGGTCATCTTTATGTTCTTCGTGCCCATGGTTATCATGGTCATTTTTATGTTCTTC
>CAYSUW010000019.1:17827-21527 GCA_964434385.1 uncultured Dehalococcoidales bacterium
GGTCATCTTTATGTTCTTCGTGCCCATGGTTATCATGGTCATTTTTATGTTCTTCTTGCCCATGGTTATCATGGTCATTTTTATGTTCTTCTTGCCCATGGTCATGTCCAACATCAATATACTGGTGGGCTACTGAAGAAACTGTAGCTCCAAATACTAGACCTACAATTAAAAATAAAGTTTGTAACCCATACCTTGTCTTCTCAGACGAATGAATTGTAGGTACGATGTCACTCAAAGCTATATAGATAAAGAATCCAGCAATAACTCCATAAACATAACCTAATTGTAGACCTGAAGATTCACCAATAGTAAAAGCTAAAATTGCTCCAAATAATAGTGTAAATGATGAGACAATATTTCTTACTATAGTCTGCCTTACACTAAAACCACTTCTTAATTGAACTCCAAATTCTCCAACCTCTAAAGGAACATCATGAGCAATTAATGCAACTGTAGCAACAATACCTGTTGCTGGACTTACTAAAAATGCAGCTCCCAAGGCTATTCCATCTACAAAGTTATGAAAAACATCTCCAATTATAAATAACCATCCTTGACTAGGATTCTTCTTCTCAACAAGATCTTCTTCATGATGATGATGAAAACTAGTAAAACCTTTTTCAATAAGAAAAAACACCACTATTGCAATAAGTGTGGCATTCAATATTGATGTTCCCCCAATAATTATACCTTCAGGGATTAAGTCTCTTAAGGCTGCAACTAGTAAAACACCAGCAGCGAATGGTGTCCCATATTTTATTAAAATATTAGCAAGAGACTTATTTATTAAAAGTAATAGTGCAACTGATAATGAAAGCAATCCACACGCTGTGGCCGCAATTATGACTAAAATTAAATCCATAAAATACCTTATAATATATATTTGAGAATGATTCTCATTCTTAAATTATATTTAATATTTTTATTATGTCAATTCATTTAGGTATAATAACTAGATGACAAAAAATAAAATAAATTTGAGAGATAAGAGTAGGCAAATACTTTTAAATAATAATATTCCTGTTACTAAACCTAGAATCCTTGTTTTAGAAATCTTGTTGAAGAATAAAGGACCACTTAAAGTTGAAGAAGTTATAAAGCTTTCAAAAGGCAAACTAGCAGTATCATCTTTATATAGAATTATTAATAATTTAAAAAAAATTAATCTTATAAACGAATTCCAAACATTAGAAAACACAAAAGTAATTGAGCTTGCTACCCTACAAGAAGAACATCATCATCATATTTTCTGCAAATCTTGCAGTTCAGTATATGATTTCGAAGTAAATAACAGTTTAGAGAGAGATTTAGAAAAAGAAATAAGAAAAATAGAATCAAAATATGAAATTTCGGTATTATCGCATTCCCTAGAACTTCTTGGAATCTGCAATAAATGTAAGTAATAGATATAAATAATGTTCAGTTTTTTACTATTGCATATATTTATGAAAGTTGAACAATTTGTTATATAGTTTGTTGATCATGCCCTTACACAAAAACGAAAGGAATCTATACTTTATTAGGCACGGAGAGTCAGAATCTAATGTACTCCCGGAACTTGCTGCTGGTGATAATTACGATGCTCCTTTAACAAAACTTGGAGAAAGACAAGCAAAGGCACTTGGAGAAAGATTGAAAGAAGAAAAAATTCAATTTAATTTTGTGTTTACTTCTCAGTTAGTAAGAGCTACAAAAACAGCCAAAATAATGCTAAAACATTCTAACAATAATATTGAGTTTACAAAAAAGTCTGAAAAATTAAATGAACTGGAAATCCCTAGATGGAGAGGAAAAAAAAGAAGAAAAATTCTAACTGCGGAAGTAGAAGCTTCTTGGGGTAAAAATGGCAAATTTTACTCTCCGGGAGACGGGGAATCAGAATACGAAGTACAAAAAAGATTCTCATCACTAATTGATGAAGAAATAATTTTTAATGATAAGATTTCCAAGATTAACTCTAACTTGAATATTGCAATAGTTGCTCACGGGAATGCATTTAGATGTTTTTTCCAGCATCTTTTAGAGTTTGATCAAAGCTTTATTAAAAAGATGCAAATAGATAATACTTCAATTTCCGAATTCAGATTTGATTCAAACGGCTGGAATCTAATAAGATTGAATGATTCAAGCCATCTAAAAAAATTATCTTAGCACTCTTAGAAGAACCACCTATACATATATAACATCATCAAGGAGAAAATATGTTAATAGTAGGAACATCTAGAGTAGATATAACTCCACCTATTGGAATGCCGCATGCGAACTGGGGCTCGTCTATCCATCAAGTTGCAGAAGGAATAGATATGCCCATGTATTGTTATGTGATGTATCTAGAGAGCGAATCATCAAAAAATAAAGTAGTTATACTTGATTTTGACTTATGTAGTATGAGTGAAGAGATTGATAGTATGGTTAGAGATGCAGTGATCTCTAGCTTAGATATTCCTAAAGAGAACATTAGAGTATGCCTGAGCCATACCCATGCAGGTCCTCCATATGGTAAAGATAATTTAAATGGTGCTGGGTGGATTACAGAAGGAGTTGAACTTATTAATCCATATTATGACTCTTTTCCTGAGAAAATTTCTAAAGCTATAGATGAAGCTATAAATTCAGTAGTAGATTGTAACGTTTCATATGGAAATGGTAGGTCAGATATCAATATTAATAGAAGACCTGCCGATAAGAGCGGAACTCTCTTTACAGGAAGGAATTGGGATGGGCCCGTAGATCACTCAGTAGATGTAATAGGTTTTGATGATGTTGATGGTGCTCCAGTCGCAACAATAGTAGGATTTGCTTGCCATCCACATATATTAGGTCCAGATAATAGATTAATATCTCCAGATTATCCAGGTCACATGAGAAAAACCGTAGAAGAAATCATAGGAGGAAGATGTTTATTTTTTCAAGGATATGCCGGAAATCAAGGCCCAGTCCACACATTTCTTGGTGATGTAGAAGCAGCTAGAAAAGCAGGAAAAATTTTGGGACTTGAGGCTTCAAAAGTAAGAATGTCCATAGATCCTTTTGAAAGAGAAGAAAAATTAGTAGAAATTATTCCTGCAGGTGCAGATTTAGGTATGTATGAAGATGTAATTATTAATGAACCTAATGATGACTTAATTATTAATAATAAATATATTGATCTCCCTACTTTAGATTTCCCATCATTTGAAAAAGCTTCTGAAGTTTATGAGCTCGCACTAGAGAAATTAAAAAAAGCTAGGGAATCAGGCAACCAAGAAGAAATAAAAAAGATGGTTTCAAATGCAAAAAGAGCTAACCATACTAGAAGAAACTCTTTAAGATCAAAGGATGGAAAAGTAAATATTTGGGTACAAACTATAAAGATAGGGGATATAGTGCTTCAAGGCATCCCTTTGGAGCCATTTATAGAGTACGGCAATAAAATTAAATCTTTGAACCCTAATAAAAAAATAGTATTGTCCGGTTATTCCAATGGATTAACTGGCTATCTGCCTACTGCAGTGGCTTACGAAGAAGGAGGTTATGAGACAAGAAACACTCCTTTAAGCCCTGAGGCAGAAGAATTAATACTTCATATTTGTGATTCAGAAATAAAGAAACTTGATTGAATGATTCGAATCCCCTACTCTCCACATAAATATCTGTATTAGGTAATATAAAGATATGAACATAAGTGAGATTGCACAGATAATTACAGGAACAGCTA
>CAYSUW010000020.1:0-15645 GCA_964434385.1 uncultured Dehalococcoidales bacterium
GCTAACGGCAACTGATTGTACCCTACCTACTGATAATCGTTTTAATCTTAGTAAAGAAGAAGTTAAACCACTTAAAGTAAACCCAACTAACCTATCTACAAGTCTTCTTCCTATATGAGCATTTACTAGATTCATATTAATTTCACTAGTACTTTCAAAAGCCTCTTTAACAGCTTTTTCAGTAATTTCATGAAAAACAACTCTTTTGAATTTTTCTTTAGAATGTTTTTTTTCAATAAGTGCATTTGCTACGTGATATGCAATTCCTTCGCCTTCTCTATCTGGATCCGCAGCTAAATAAATAACATCACATTCTTTAGCAAGTTTGTTTAGTTTATTAATACGAGTTACTGCACCTCTTTCTAACCCCCAGATGGGTTCTAGATCTTTATTGAGTCCAACCACAGGACCACTTCTATCTGCCTCTCTACCTGATTCAAGATTATTGATATGACCGATTGATGCTTCAACGATAAAATCATTCCCTAGAAACCTTTGCAATGTTCTTGCTTTAGTAGGTGATTCAACTATTACTAGATTTTTACTCAAATTTTCTCCTTTTTCGATTATCACAACAAAATTTAATCTAATAAATAACAAGTTGTCATACCCCTTTAGGGGTTGACTACTGTTACTCTAATCCAAACTTCAAAAAAAGAATTTACATTATTTTTAAAATAAAATCTAATATTTTTTATCAATATGGCGGAGAGGGCGGGATTCGAACCCGCGGTTCCATTTAACTGGAACACGCGCTTTCCAAGCGCGCCTAATCGGCCACTCTAGCACCTCTCCAAAATTATTATTGATTATATATAGTGTTTTGATTCAAGTATAAATCGAATTATCTCACTATATGAATTAATTGTTATTTTTGCGTTTCTGAGATTACTATAGTAGTTTATAATCTTAAAATATTAACATGTGTTATTTCCAACATCTTCAAGGTAACTGATTATTTATTTAGAAATAATTTATGACTAAACCTATAAAACCTAATGATAATTCTGATGATCAAGTCATAATTATTGATCCAAACAATACCTATATAGATTCTTCAGTGAAACTAGGGAAAGGATGTGTAATTGAACCTTTTTCTTTTCTAAAAGGGAACACAAAAATAGGAGATTACTCAAATATAGGTCCTAATGCTTATATTGAAAATACTATAATTGGTAGCAATTGCAAAATTGATTACTCTAAATGTGTTGATAGCAATATAGATTCGAATGTTCAAATTGGTCCATATTCAAGAATTCGAGATAATTCTTATATTGGAAGTGATGTGTATATTGGAAATTTTGTGGAAATTAAGAATAGTACAATAGAAAAAAATTCATTCATTACTCATTTTGCTTATATAGGTGATGCTACAATTGGGGCAGATGTAAATATTGGAGCAGGTACAGTGACATGTAATTATGATGGAAAAACAAAGAATCGTACTGTTATTGGTGACAATTGCTTTATAGGATCTGGTACAATGCTAATTGCACCTGTAGAAATAGGTGCAAGATCTGTAACAGGTGCCGGTTCAGTAGTTACAACAAACGTAAAAGAAGGAACTACTGTAATAGGTAATCCTGCTAGAAAATTAAAATAAGATATATGAGTTCAGACGACCCCAGTCATAGACATAATAGATTTGAAAATAAGATAGTATCGAGCAACTGTTAATGATTGATGTTGTTTTGAAATTCATTGTTTTTTTCTTTCTTTTTTTTAGTTATTTAATTTTTCTTTTCTCATATCGAGTTTTTAATGGAACTTCAACCAGGTTAATTCTTTTGTCAAAATTTGAAGACAAAGACAATGGTAACCTGATTCATGATGTAATTTTTTCTCAATCTATTATTCGGATATTAGTAGGTATCTGGGCTTTAGGCTTAGCTATTCATACGGTTTTTATATTTTATTTTTATTCGAATATATTTTTGAATACTTGGTTGGGATCATTAATTTATTTTATAGTTTCACTAATTTTTCCATTATTTGGTTATTTTATTGTCTTTTCATTGAATGATAAGGCTGTTGAAAAATTAATTGGAATCCCAAAATTTCTTCTAATTTTAACTGTTTCACTTTTAAATTTAAGTGTTTTTAGAAAATTTTCTGTCTCATCTAATGGAAATAATAATGAAGAAAAAGATGCTGTTGAAATTGATGCATTGGAAGCAGCAGGTTTATCAGTAGACCCTGAAGAAATGAAAATGATTCAAGGTATTTTGAGAATGGACACAGTCAAAGTAAGAGAAATTATGAGACCAAGAGTAGATATGATTACAGTTGAATCGAATAGTGATTTAAATGAAATTACTAATTTAATGCTTGAAGATGGCTACAGTAAAATTCCTGTTATTGGAGATAGTATTGATGATATTTTAGGTATAGCTTATGCAAGAGATGTATTGAAAGTAGTTGGAAAAAAGGAAAGATCACTGTATATTCAAGAAATAGTTCGTCCTGCGATATTTGTTCCAGAATCACAAAACTTAGAACAGTTATTACGTGAATTTCAAAAACATCAAACTAGAATGGCTATAGTAATTGATGAGCATGGAGGGATTTCTGGATTAGTTACGGTTACAGACTTAATTGAAGAAATTGTTGGAGAATTAGCTGATGAATTTGATGTGAAAGATCCAGATATTCAAATAATCAATGATTCGATAACAATTGTAGATGCAAGAATGACAGTAGCTGATCTTAATGAGGAGATAGGAACATCAATTCTAGTTGATGGATTTGATACTATTGGTGGTTTAGTTTACAAAGAATTGGGGAAAATGCCTGAAGTAGGAGACCACATTGAAGTTGATAATTTAAAAATTACTGTTCAATCAACTATTGGAAGAAGAATAGGAAAACTTCGATTATATACAAAAAGAAACAGCCCATAATAATACAGGCTGTTTCAATAAGTTCCTTTGTAAATACTTAATTTACGGAGAAGACTGTAAGCCACCAGATCCACCGATGACTAAAACACCTACTGCGTTAGAACCATCGCCACCTTCACCACTAAGTGTGTGAGCTCCGTTAGGAAGTCCTACAGTAGAGATTTCTATAGAGAATGCTCCATTTGAATTTGCTGTTGCAGTAGCTATTTCTACACCATTTGCTTGTATTGAGATAGCCTCTCCATCAGCATAACCTCCACCAGATATAGTTACTGATGTACCTGCAGTTCCAGAAACTATACTTGCTCCTGTTCCTCCATCTTTTCCATCAGCACCTGCTGGTCCTGGGTTACCTGGGTTTCCCTTTATTCCTGCTTCACCACTAGGTCCTTGAGAACCGCTAGGTCCTGCTGGTCCTATAGGTCCTTGATCACCTTGTGGTCCTGCAGATCCTTGTCCACCTGCTGGTCCTTGCGCACCTGCTGGTCCTTGTGGTCCTGCATCACCTTGAACTCCTGCTGCACCTGGTGCACCTTGAGCTCCTTGTGGTCCTTGTAGACCTGATGCTCCCGCCGCCGCTTCACATCCTATTACTGTAAATATCGTTAATATCGTTGTTGCTAAGAGAAGACCTTTCATTTGGCCCATCCTCCCATTAAACTATGGATTATCTAATTTTCAATTTAAAACGGTCCGAAGATTAAACTCGGTCCATTTAATAACTACATTGTTCTACTTTCAAGTATACTGTTAACCTGAAAATGCCAATTGAAGCACTATATGCAATCATATTCTCGCTCAAACAAACATGTCAAGTTTTATAAGGTCAATTTTTTAATAAAAACAGGGTTTTTTGTGAAATTTGTTCTAATTTTTGTTAAATATATAAAAAATATCCAAAAATTAATGTGATTTTTTGTGAAATTATTAATATTTACAATAAATCGGTTTTTTTATAATACTTTGTTATTTTGATAATAATATCGTATTATCTTGTGGGAAATTTAAGAAATTATGAAATTAGTGCTGTATAGGAGAGGCACTTGATCTGTTGTTGAATATATAGACTATCGGATCTAAATAACTAAAACTCTGCACTTCGTTATGCGTGAACAAAAAAAGGAAATAATAGAAAAATATAAGTTGAAAGAAAATGATACTGGCTCTACAGAAGTTCAAGTAGCTCTACTTACAGACAGTATCAATCGTTTAGTTGAACATTCAAAAACACATAAACATGATCATTCAAGTAGAAGAGGACTTATTTCTATGGTTGGACAAAGAAGAAAGCTTCTCAAGTATCTAGTTAGTAAAGATGAATCTAGATATATAAAATTGGTTGATAGTCTCAAATTACGTAGGTAATTTATCCCCTTTTCTAAAATATTCATTCTAAAGAAGGTTTTCAGATTTTAGTCTTGATAATTAGTATTTTCAAATTGTTTTTGTAGTTTTGTAAATTTAAATATAAATTTAGTATAAGAGAGATAAATAAAAATCATGGTAAAAACTTTTAAAATAGACATTGGTCAAAAAAATATTGAAATTGAAGTTGGTAAATTAGCACACAAAGCTAACGGATCGGTGACTGTAAGATGTGGAGACACTTTATTATTAGTAACAGTTGTAGCATCAAAAACTGCAAGGGAAGGCATTGACTTTCTTCCTCTATCTGTTGATGTGGCTGAGAAAGCTTATGCTGCAGGTAAGTTGCCTGGAGGATTCTTTAAAAGAGAAGGTAGGCCTGGGACTGAAGCTGTATTAAATGCACGTTTAATAGATAGACCATTACGACCATTGTTCCCCAAAAACTTTCATAATGACATTCAAATAGTTGTTAGTATCCTATCCACGGATCAGGAAAACACTCATGAATCACTGGGAATCGTTGGAGCTTCATGCGCTTTAGCCATATCTGATATACCTTTTTCAGATCCAGTAGGAGCATGCAATGTTGGATATATTGATGGAGATTTTGTTATTAATCCTAGTTATGAAGAATTAAGTAATAGTGAAATTGATTTAACTGTGGCAGGTACAGAAGATGCAATAATGATGGTTGAGGCTGGAGCGAATATTGTTTCAGAAGAGAAACTTTTGGAAGCTTTAAAAATTGCACAAGATCAGAATAAAGAAATTGTTAATGTTATTAAGAAAATTCAATCAGAGCTTGGGAAAGAAAAATGGGTAATTTCAGAAACTTTAAATTCTTTAGAATTATCTGATGAACAAACTGAACATATAAAAGATACTTTGATTAAATTTCATGAGAAAGAAGAGGCTGATGTTTCTAAGGATGAAATTTTAAATTCATTGAAAGAGCGTATTTCTAATGATATTTCTGATGAAAACCAAGAAGGGTTAGACAAACAATTGGATACCTTAATTCATGATATTGAAATGGATATTTTAAGAGATAACATATCTCAAAAAGAAAAAAGACCAGATGGAAGGAATCTTGATCAAATTCGATTGTTAGACTCTGAAGTTAGTTATGTGCCGAGAGCTCATGGATCCAGTATATTTCGTAGAGGTGACACACATGTTTTAAGTACTGTTACACTAGCTTCTGAAGGTGAAAAACAGAAAATAGATAACTTAACTCCTTTTAATGAAAAATATTTTATTCATCATTATAATTTCCCAGATTTTTCGGTTGGGGAAGTTGGAAGAGGTTTATTCACTGGAAGAAGAGAGATAGGGCATGGAGCTTTAGCAGAAAGGGCATTATTTCCAGTAATACCTTCTCAAGATGATTTCCCTTATACAATTAGGGTAGTATCTGAAGTGGTTAGTTCTAATGGGTCTACCTCTATGGCTAGTGTCTGTGCTGGAACTTTGTCTTTGATGGATGCGGGAGTACCTATTATAGATCCTGTAGCCGGAATAGCTATGGGACTAATTATTAATTCAGAAGGAAAACATTCTATTTTGACTGATATACAGGGCGCTGAAGATCATTTTGGAGATATGGATTTCAAAGTTGCAGGAACTAAAGAGGGAGTAACAGCATTGCAAATGGATATTAAAGTTAAAGGAATTACATTTGAGATCATGGAAGAAGCTTTAGGGAAAGCTAAAATAGCTAGATTGTCCATTTTAGATAATCTAGTATCTACCCTAGATGCTCCAAGAGAGAATTTGAGTAAATTTGCTCCGAAGCTAATTACTATAAATATTCCTAAGGATAAAATTGGAGCAGTAATAGGTTCTGGAGGTTCTGTTATTAGAGGCATGATAGAGGAATTCGAAGTGAGTATTGATATAGATGATGATGGGAAAGTTGTAATTGGAGGTACAGATGATGATTCTTTAGATGCTGTAAGAACTAGAATTGATGATTTAACAAGAGAGATAAAACAAGCTGATGTTTTTGAAGGAAAAGTTGTAAGAATTATGCCATTTGGAGCTTTTGTGCAATTGCTTCCTGGAAAAGATGGATTACTCCATATTAGTGAATTAGGAGAAGGGCATGTTGATACAGTTGAATCAGTTGTAAATATTGGTGACGAAGTAAAGGTTATAGTTAAGAAGGTAGATGACATGGGAAGAGTAGATTTATCTACAAAGATAGATCATTATCTTACTGGTCCAGGTTTTGAAGAATTAGCTGAAGAAAAGAATAATAGAAGAAATAGAAATCCGAGAAATAGAGATTCAAGAAATAGAGATTCAAGAAATAGAGATAATGACTCTAGGAGAAGATCAGTTTCTAAAGATAGAAACAGACCTAGGCCTCCGGACTTAAGAAATTAGTGGTTAAAAATTAAATGGTGAATGAAACTATAAAAGTTGCTGTCCATGGGGCATTAGGAAAGATGGGCAAAGCTGTTGTTGAAGCAGTTTCTAAAGATTCTTCTACTGATTTGATAGCAGGAATAGACAAGTTTTCTGAATCAGAGTTTATGGATTTTCCAAGAGATAAGATTCCTATGTATAATTCTCTAGAAGAATGTTTTTCTCAGCATGATGATATAGAAATTTTGGTAGATTTTACTAATTCTGAAGGAATTTCTATTGCTCTTGAAGCATCAGCTAAGAATCAAGTTAGTTTAGTTTCTGGCTCTACAGGTTATGAGAATTCATTGATTGATAGAGCCGAAAATTTAGCTAAAAATAAGGGTATTGGAATAGTTTTTGCTCCTAACTTTGCAATTGGTGCAGTTTTATTAGGAGTAGTATCAAAAGTAATTGCACCGTTTTTTGATTACGTTGATATTGTTGAAAGCCATCATGAACAAAAATTAGATTCGCCTAGTGGTACTGCTATTTCTTTAGCTGATTCTATATCCAGTCAAAGGAAAGATAAATTTACATTTACTGAAACAGAATCAGAGAAAATTTCTGGTACTCGTGGAGGAGATTTTGAAGGGATTAAAATTCATAGTGTAAGAATGCCAGGAAGAGTAGCTAGACATGAAATAATTTTTGGTTCTCCTGGGCAAACAATGACATTGATTCACGATTCAATAGATAGAGTTAATTTTATGCCAGGAGTTTTACTGGCAGTAAAATATGTATCGAAAATGCATAGGAGTAAACCTAGAAAAACTCATATGATTTATGGTATTGAAAAGATTTTAGGTTTCTGAAATTTATGTATATCATTTGAGTATGCAAGAGAAAATTATTCCTTCCATAGCTATATTAGGTGCTACAGGTGCAGTTGGTATTGAATGCTTGAAGTTACTTGAAGAAAGAAAATATCCTTACAAAAAGATAAGTCTTCTGGCTTCTTCTAGATCTGCGGGGAAAATTATTAATTATTTAGATCAGAAACTAATTGTAGAGGAAACTGATGAATCCTCTTTTAATGAAGTAGATGTTGTGTTTATTTCTGCTGATACAGAAGTAAGTCTAAAATATGCTCCTATTGCAGCAAATAAGGGCTCTTTAGTTATTGATGATAGTAGCGCTTTCAGAATGGATGATGACGTCCCTTTAGTGATTCCTGAAGTTAACGCTGAGGATATTTCCATGCATAAGGGTATAATATCTATTCCTAACTGCACAACAACACCTTTGGCAATGGTAGTATATGCCATAGAAAAGATTGCTAAAGTAGAAAGGTTGATTGTATCTACATATCAATCAGTATCAGGTGCAGGAAGCCTTGCGACTAAAGAATTGTTTACTCAGAGTAATAATTGGTTAAAAGATAAAAAAATAACTAATGAAGTGTTTCAGCACCCGATAGCTTTTTCACTTATTCCTCAAATAGATGTTTTTGAATCAGATGGTTATACCAGAGAAGAGCATAAAATGATTAACGAAACAAGAAAAATTCTTCATAATTCAGAAATAAAAATCACATCTACTTGTGTGAGAGTTCCTGTTCCAATTACTCACTGTGAATCAATTAATCTAGAATTATCTAAGCCAGTAGACTTAAACTCTGTTTATGATGCACTTGATAGTATGAAAGGGATAGAGGTTTTGGGAAAGGAAAACTTTCAAGAATATCCTATGCCCTATAATTCTTCTGGAAAAGATCCTGTATTTGTTGGAAGAATAAGAAAGGATTTATCCTGTGAAAATGGAATAGCGTTATGGGTAGTGTCAGATAATTTAAGAAAAGGTGCTGCACTTAATGTTATACAAATTATGGAAACTGCTTTATCAATGGGACAGATATAATTTTTCTAGACTAATGATTCTCAAAGGAGATAATATTAACTCAATATTTTAAATTGAGTTAGTAAAAGAGGCACAGTGAACGAAATTGGAAGACTTTTAACAGCTATGGTTACTCCTTTTGATTCAGAAGGAAAGGTTGATTTTCAACGTGCTTCAGAATTATCTATAGCATTAGTAAATTCTGGTAGTGATGGATTGGTTATAGGGGGAACTACAGGGGAAGCACCTACCCTGAGTTATGATGAAAAATTACAATTATTCTCAATTGTTAAAAAATCTGTTGGATCTGATGTCGCAGTTATAGCTGGAACAACCGATAATAATACTCAAGTTTCTATAGACCTTTCTAAAGATGCTGAGAAGTTAGGAGTAGATGGTTTATTGTTAACAGTTCCTGCTTACAACAAACCCACACAAGAAGGGTTGTATAAGCATTTTGTGAAAATTACTGATTCTGTAAACATTCCAGGTATTCTCTATAATGTTCCAAGCAGAACATCCTTGAACATGGAAGCAGAAACTACTCTAAAATTGTCTTCAATAGAAAATATTATTGGTGTTAAGGAAGCATCTAGTGATTTAGATCAAATCACAGAGATAATTTCAAATGCTCCTGAAGGTTTTAAAGTTTGGAGTGGGAATGATAATGAAACTTTCTTAATAATGATGTTGGGAGGATATGGAGTGGTAAGTGTAGCCTCAAATATTATTGGAGATCAAGTGAAATCTATGATGGGATTAATATTAGAGGGAGAAATTGAAAAAGCTTCTTCTCTTCATAAAAGACTACTTCCTTTATTTAAAGCATTGTTTTGGGTAACAAACCCTATCCCTGTCAAATATGCATTGAATAAAAAAGGTTTTCCTGTGGGGGGCTTAAGACTTCCTATGGTTATTCCGGATAATTTAACAAATTCGGGTGTTTCATTTGATGATATTTTGGACGATTATGACATAGATATTTCTGAAGTAAAATAATCCTAATTGGAAATAGTTTCATGCCTTTTAGGTCCTGTAGAAATAATTTTTATAGGTGTTTGGGTTAATTCTTGTATTCTGGATATAAATTTAGTTGCTTCTTTAGGTAGAGAGTTTAGTTCTGATACACCTGAAGTACTTTGTTGCCATCCCTTTAACACTTCATAAATAGGAGTACATTTTTGTAATATTTTAGGATCAAAAGGAAGATCTGTGATTTCTTTTCCTTCTAGCTCATAACCTACGCAGATTTTAATTTCATCAAACCCATCTAGAATATCTAGGCGAGTTAAAATTATTGAATCTAAATTATTGATTCTAATACTATAATTTGCAATTACTACATCGAACCATCCACATCTTCTAGGTCTTCCTGTAGTTGTACCGAATTCATGACCTTTGATTCTTAATTTTTCTCCCAAATCTCCTTCTAATTCAGTAGGGAAAGGTCCTGCTCCTACCCTCGTACAATAAGATTTGAAAACACCAAATATTTCTGAAATATTTTTAGGTCCCAGTCCTAATCCAGTTAATGCACCACCTATAGTTGGGTTAGAAGATGTTACAAAAGGATAAGTCCCATGATCTAAATCTAGCAAAGAGCCTTGTGCACCTTCTAATAGTATTTTTTTGTTGTCTTTAATGGAATTAGATATGTAACTTTCAGTATCATCAATATATGGTTTTAAAAATGAAGCCCATGATTTTGCATTTTCCATAATCTGAGTTATTTTAAGAGGCTCTTGATTATAAACTTTCGTTAGCATTTCATTTTTCAGTGTTAAAATTCTATTAAGATTTTCCTGAAAGTCTTTAAGATCTAGTAATTCTCCTATTCTGATTCCTTCACGTGATACTTTATCTACATAAGCAGGTCCTATACCTCTTCCAGTAGTGCCTAATTTAAAAGAGCCTTTTCTTTTTTCATCGGATTGATCTATTAGAATATGATATGGCATTACTATGTGACATTTATTACTGACTTTAATTTTAGAATGTCCGAGTCCTAGATCTTTTAATTTAGAGATTTCTTCGATAAGAACATTTGGATCAACGACTACTCCATTGCCAATAATATTACTAACATGAGGCCAGCATACTCCAGATGGGATCAGGTGGAACTTAAATTCGCCTAACTCATTAATTACTGTGTGTCCTGCATTGTTTCCACCAGAAAATCTAGCTACTATAGAAAAGTTTTCTGCAAGAAAATCAACAATTTTACCTTTTCCTTCATCTCCCCATTGGCCACCTAATACAGCATGAATTGACAATTTATGTTCTCCATTATTATAAAAATATTTAACAAACGATTTAATAGTAATCCAATTTTTAGTGATTTGAAATACGTTTAATTAATCATAATTGTGATTCAATGATAAAAATACTGTTGACTTAATAGATTCTCGCAGTTAAATTACACAGTTAGCCCTTAATTTATAAGAGGCTTCGTTTGTATTGATTTATTTATGAATTAATATTTTCGATTTAACAATTGAATAGTTTTTTTGAATTGCAATAATTCTGAGTGGAAAATTTCTTGTAGAACTAAAAATTAATTAAGTTGATTCTCTTAGTGGGTCAAGCTACTAAGGGCGCATGGGGGATGCCTTGGCACCATAGGGCCGATGAAGGGCGTAGTAAGACTGCGATAAGCCTCGGTTAGCTGTCTAACAAGCTTAAACCGGGGATACCCGAATGGGGAAACCCGTCTTTTTAAAGACACTTGATTTGTAAAAATCAAGAGGTAAGTGGGGGAACTGAAACATCTAAGTACCCTGAGGAAAATAAATCAACCGAGATTCCCAAAGTAGCGGCGAGCGAAATGGGACTAGCCTAAATTCATATAGTTAAACGGACTGGAGTCTTATACTTTATGTTGTTTGCAGGAGATTGGGTGAAAGAACTCCATTTCTTTCGAAGAGTAAAAAATTGTTGTCTTAACTGAAGTAAGTCAGGAAAGTCACGCCACAGAGGGTGATAGCCCCGTAAGTGAAAAGACTTCAACTCTTTCCAATTTTCCTAAGTACCACGAGGCACGTGAAACCTTGTGGGAACCTAGGGGGACCACCCCCTAAGGCTAAATACCCTTGGTGACCGATAGTGAACTAGTACCGTGAGGGAAAGGTGAAAATTACCCCGGAAGGGGAGTGAAATAGAACTGAAACTGTGTGCCTACAAACCGTAGAAGCAACATTATAGTTGTGACTGCGTGCCTATTGAAGAATGAGCCGGCGAGTTAATTTATATAGCAAGGTTAAGATATTATGTATCGGAGCCGCAGCGAAAGCGAGTCTGAATAGGGCGTTTAGTTGTATGGATTAGACCCGAAACCGTGTGAGCTACCTATGGCCAGGCTGAAGCGAAAGTAACATTTCGTGGAGGGCCGAACCCTTTTACGTTGCAAAGTGATGGGATGAGCTGTGGGTAGAGGTGAAATGCTAAACGAACACGGAGATAGCTGGTTCTCCCCGAAATGTATTTAGGTACAGCCTCAAGAATTAACTTGTGGAGGTAGAGCACTGGATGAGCTAGGGGGCGTAAGCTTACCAAACTTAACCAAACTCCGAATGCCACAAGGATTATCTTGGGAGTGAGACAGTGAAGGATAAGCTCCATTGTCGAAAGGGAAACAGCCCAGATCGCAATCTAAGGTCCCTAAGTATTAGCTAAGTGGGAAAGGTGGTGGATGTGTTCAGACAGCTAGTAGGTTGGCTTAGAAGCAGCCATCCTTTAAAGAGTGCGTAACAGCTCACTAGTCGAATAAATCTGCGCCGAAAATAGTCGGGGCTAAAGCTAATCACCGAAGATGCGGGATTATATCTAATATGATCGGTAGGGGAGCGTTCCTAGAGCACAGAAGTCAGATCGTGAGGTCTGGTGGAGTTCTGGGAAGTGAGAATGTCGGCATGAGTAGCGACAATCATTGTGAGAATCAATGACACCGGAAGTCCGAGGTTTCCTACGCAACGTTGATCGGCGTAGGGTTAGTCGGTCCTAAGGAGTAGCCGAAAGGTGAATTCGATGGACAGCTGGTCAAAATTCCAGCACCACAGTTAGTTTGTTATGCAAGGGGATGACGCAGGAAGGAAAGTTTTGCTTGCCTATTGGACATGGTGAGTGGGCCTCTGTAAGTTATGCTTAGTGGTTAAAATTTCTAGGTTTCTGAGGGAGGTTCGAACCTTAAGGCTTCGGCCTTAGGGAACTAAACTGTACCTATGCTGCCTAGAAAAGTCTCAATGCTAGAACTTTCAGTGACCGTACCTAAAACCGACACAGGTGGACAGGGGTAAAAGCCCCAAGGTGAACGAGAGAACCACCCTTAAGGAACTCGGCAAATTAACCCCGTAACTTCGGGAGAAGGGGAGCCTATGACGTATAAAGTCTTGCACTTGAAAGCGTTGTTGGCCGCAGAGAATTGGCTCGAGCGACTGTTTATCAAAAACATAGGTCCGTGCTAAAGCGAAAGCTGATGTATACGGGCTGACGCCTGCCCAGTGCCGGTAGGTTAAGGGAATTGGTGAGAGCCATGCACTGAAGCCCCGGTGAACGGCGGCCGTAACTATAACGGTCCTAAGGTAGCGAAATCCCTTGTCGGGTAAGTTCCGACCCGCACGAATGGTGTAACGACTTGGACGCTGTCTCAACGAGGGACTCGGCGAAATTGAAATACCCGTGCAGATGCGGGTTACCCGCGACAGGACAAAAAGACCCCGTGGAGCTTTACTACAGCTTGGCACTGAGTCTGGGCTTATCATGTGTAGCATAGGTGGGAGGCTTTGAAGCCGGGGCGCTAGCCTCGGTGGAGCCATCATTGAAATACCACTCTTGGTGAGTTTAGCCTCTAACCCTAGAGCAAGCTAGGGGACAGTGTCTGGTGGGTAGTTTGACTGGGGCGGTCGCCTCCTAAAAGGTAACGGAGGCGCCCAAAGGTCCCCTCAGAGTGGATGGAAATCACTCGTAGAGTGCATTGGCATAAGGGGGCTTGACTGTGAGACCTACAAGTCGAGCAGGGACGAAAGTCGGGCAAAGTGATCCCACGGTACCGAGTGGAAGGGCCGTGGCTTAACGGATAAAAGCTACCCCGGGGATAACAGGCTTATCTCCCCCAAGAGTTCATATCGACGGGGAGGTTTGGCACCTCGATGTCGGCTCGTCCTATCCTGGGGCTGAAGAAGGTCCCAAGGGTCCGGCTGTTCGCCGGTTAAAAGGGCACGCGAGCTGGGTTCAGAACGTCGTGAGACAGTTCGGTCTCTATCCGCTATGTGCGTAAGAAATTTGAGAGAGGCTGCTCCTAGTACGAGAGGACCGGAGTGGGCAGACCTCTGGTGTGCCGGTTGTGACGCCAGTTGCATCGCCGGGTAGCTATGTTTGTTGTGGATAAGCGCTGAAAGCATCTAAGTGCGAAGCCCGTCTTAAGATTAGATTTCTCATCTCGTAAGAGAGTAAGACCCCCTGGAGACTACAGGGTTGATAGGCCGTGAGTATAAGAATGGTAACATTTTGAGCTAAACGGTACTAATGGTTCGAGGGCTTGACCCATTAAGAGAATTAACTTAATGATAATTCATGGAATTACATGGAATTACATGGAATTATACAGTTCAAAAAAAATAAGTATTAAAATTGCTGCGGGGTGGAGCAGCGGCAGCTCGTTGGGCTCATAACCCAAAGGTCGGCGGTTCGAGTCCGCCCCCCGCGACCATATTTTAATAATTGTCCCTTGGTAGTTAGAGCACAATAGACCAACCCGTTCCCATCTCGAACACGGAAGTTAAATGTTGTAGCGCTTACGATACTGCAATTTTGTGGGAAAATAAGTCACCGCCAGGGGGCAATTAAAATACGTAATAATATCTATTCAATAAATATAATTTTAAAAATTTATTTAAATTAAGTTAAGAATTTAAAAATAATATGGAAAATGAAGAATTAAATTCAGTGTCAACAAATGAAAGTCAATCATTGATGGAGAAACTTTTAGAGCAAGGTTTTCCTATCAAAACATTGAGGCGAGGAGAGATTATAGATGGATCTATAATTGAATCTAGTGAAAAAGGATTACTTTTAGATGTTGGGCAAAAATCAGAAGGTGTTGTTTTATCTCGTGAAATGAAAACATTAGATCCTAAATCTTTAAGTATAGGCTCTGAATTAATTGTTTACGTCATGAATCCTGAGACAAGTGAAGGTACAATTTTATTATCTGTTGACAGAGCTAAAGGTGAACAGGGTTGGAGAGTTTTAGAAAGAGCTATGGAAGATGATCGAAATATGGATGGGGATGTAATAGCGATAAACAAAGGTGGTGCAGTTGTAGAATCTGAGGGTATTCAAGGTTTTATTCCTTTATCTCAGTTAGTAGGAGAATCTCGTGATCTCTATATGTCCGATAATGAAGAAACTAAACAATCTTTGGTAGGAATGAAATTAGAGTTTAAAATCACTGAATTAAATAGAAGAAGAAATAGAGCAATATTTTCAGAGAGAGCTGCATTAGAAGCAATGAAATTAAAATTAAAAGCTAAAAAAATTAATGAACTTACCGTTGGAGAGATTGTAGAAGGTAAAGTGTTGGGCACATCCTCTTTTGGAGTTTTTGTAGATATTGATGGTGCAGATGGTTTGGTTCATATTTCAGAATTGTCTTGGGATACTGTTGTAGATCCAGAGAACTTTGTATCTGTAGGAGAACTTATTAAAGTAAAAGTTATAAATATTGAAAAAGAAACTCTAAGGATAGCTTTAAGTAAGAAAAGATTAGAGCCTGAGCCATGGGAAACTTTAGGACAGACAATTGCTCTTGGAGATATACATAAGGGAAGAATTACTAAAATCACAAATTTTGGTGCATTTGCTCGTATTGAAGGTGGTTTAGAAGGACTAGTCCATATTAGTGAGATTTCAGAAAGTGAGATTGAAGACCCTGGTCAGGTTTTATCTGAAGGTGAAGAATTAGACTTGAAAATTATTAGAATAGATCATGAAAAAAGAAGACTAGCTCTTAGTGTTCTTTTGGATAAAGACCATTTTTCTAAAGCGGATGATGTTGTAGAAGAAGTTGATTCATCTGAAAAAGCGGATGATGTTGTAGAAGAAGTTGATTCATCTGAAAAAGCGGATGATGTTG
>CAYSUW010000020.1:15745-20597 GCA_964434385.1 uncultured Dehalococcoidales bacterium
AAAGCGGATGATGTTGTAGAAGAAGTTGATTCATCTGAAAAAGCGGATGATGTTGTAGAAGAAGTTGATTCATCTGAAAAAGCGGATGATGAAGCTGAAGCAAATGACTCAAAAGAAACCAAATAATTATCCTTAATTCATATGCTGATTCATCGTTTTTAAGGATAAGAAAGATAAACTTTATTTGAAATTCTACTAAATAGGAGATATATTTTAACTGTAGTTTCATTAAGTTTGTTAACTAATTTAAGGGTTTTATATGCCTAGTAGATTCGAAAAATTTTCAGAACGTGCAAGAAAAGTTTTATCATTAGCTCAAGAAGAAGCTCAAAGATTTAAGCATAATTATATTGGTACAGAACACATTCTCCTTGGTTTATCTAAAGAGTCAGAAGGAGTAGCTGCGAAAGTTCTTAGTTCACTAGGAATAGAATCCAATAAAATTCAATCTTCTGTAGAATTTATTATTGGACAAGGTGATCGTCAGACCCCCAGTAGTTTAGGATTAACTCCTAGAGCCAAAAAAGTCATAGAATTGTCAGTTGATGAAGCCAGAAGACTTAATCACCAATATATTGGTACAGAACATATTTTAATAGGATTATTAAGAGAAGGAGAGGGTATTGCAGCAGGTGTTCTAGAAAGCTTAGGTGCTAGCCTAGAAGACGTTAGAAAAGAATCAGAAAAATTAATTTCTGAAAATGTGCAATCCCCTAAAACAAAGGAAAAGAAAACCACAACTCCTTTGACAGATGAATTAGGTTCAGATTTAACTAGATTAGCCAAGAAAGGAAAATTGGATCCTGTGATTGGTAGAGATTTAGAATTGGAGAGAGTAATACAAATTCTTAGCCGTAGAACTAAAAATAATCCTGTTTTAATAGGTCAACCTGGAGTAGGAAAAACTGCAATTGTAGAAAAATTAGCTCAAATGGTTAATTTAGGTGATGTTCCTGAAACTTTATTGAAAAAGAGAGTAATTACTTTAAATGTAGGTTCATTGGTTGCAGGAACAAAATATAGAGGTGAATTTGAAGAGAGATTAAAAAAAGTTATTAAAGAATTAAAAGATAGTGCTGATTCTATTCTTTTCATAGATGAGATGCATTCAATTGTGGGAGCGGGAGCTGCTGAAGGCGCTGTAGATGCTGCTAATATTTTGAAACCTGCACTAGCAAGAGGTGAATTACAAATTATTGGAGCCACTACGATTGATGATTATAGAAAGAATGTGGAAAAAGATCCTGCATTAGAAAGAAGATTTCAACCAGTAAGTGTAGAGCCACCAGATATTGATGGAACTATAGACATACTAAAAGGTGTGAAAAATAGGTACGAAGAACACCATGGATTGGAAATTACTGATGATGCAGTAAGGACAGCTGCTGAATTAGCTGAAAGATATATTTCTGATAGGAATATGCCTGATAAAGCAATAGATCTGATAGATGAAGCTGGTTCTAAAGTAAGGATAAAAAATGGAACTCAGCCAATCACATTAAAACGTGCAGTTGAAAAATTGAATAAAATTCAAGATAAAAAATTTAAAGCTATAAGTGATAGGAAATATGATTTTGCTGCTGACTTAAGAGATGAAGAATTAAAACAAGTAGAAAGAGTGGAAAAAATGAATTCTTCTTGGGAGAAGAAGAAGAATAATAATAAATTAGTTACCTCTGAGGATATAGCTCAGGTAGTTAGTATGTGGACTAAAATACCTGTAACTAGGCTAGGTATTGAAGAAAAGAAAAGACTTCTGGAAATGGAAAATACATTAAAATCTAAAATATCTGGTCAAGATGAGGCTATTACTTTAATTTCAAAAGCAGTTAGAAGAGCTAGATCAGGCTTAAAAAATCCCAAAAGACCTATTGGGTGTTTTTTATTTTTAGGACCTACAGGTGTAGGTAAAACTCACACAGTAAAGAAACTTTCAGAATTTTTATTTGGGTCAGAAGATAGTTTAGTAAGACTTGATATGTCAGAATATATGGAAAGGCATTCTGTCTCACGATTAGTAGGAGCTCCTCCTGGTTATATTGGTTTTGATGAGGGAGGACAACTTACTGATATTGTTAGAACAAAATCTTATTGCACGATTCTTTTAGATGAAATTGAAAAAGCTCATCCAGATGTTTTTAATATTCTTCTGCAAATTTTTGAAGATGGACATTTAACTGATTCAAAAGGAAGAAAAATTGATTTTAAGAACACTATTATTATCATGACAAGTAATTTGGGTTCTGATTTAATAAGAGATGATTCTGTAATGGGTTTTGCTTCATCAGAGAATATAGATTCATTAGGTGATTATTCAAGAATGAAGGATAAAGTTTTGGAAGAAGTAAAAAGATTTTTCAGACCAGAATTCTTGAATAGAATTGATGGAACTATAGTATTCCATCCTTTAAACAAAACTCAAATTTTGGAGATTGTGGATCTATTGTTATCAGATTTACAAAGTGTGATGTTGAATAATGGATATGTTCTTCAAGTCACCGATGAAGTACGTTCTTATCTTGCAGAAACAGGATATGACTCGAAATTTGGTGCTAGGCCATTAAGAAGATTGATCCAGGAAGAGATTGAAGATCTTCTTTCCGAAGAATTTCTTAGAGATAAATTTTCCGCTGGAGATGTTATTGAATTAGATATCATAAATGATCAAATTGCTTTGAAGCAGGATAAAACTGTAAAATTTGAACAAAAATAAACACCTAGAATATATCTGTTGAAATTTTTTATTATTGTTTTTCATGTCTATGGGAAAAAATTTATTAACTGCTGAATCAAAATCATATTTAGATAATTTGTGTGATTTAATCTCGAGTTATGAAAATTGTTTGGTAGCTTATAGTGGAGGAGTAGATTCTACTTTCTTAAGTTTTTTTGCTAATAAAGTGTTAGGAGAAAAATCTTTAATGGTTACTGCTAAATCACCAAGTTTGGATAATGATGAATTGTACAACTCTTTAAAGATAGCTAAAGAGAAGAAATGGAATCACAGAGTAATTGACACGAAAGAATTTAGTAACCCTGATTATACAAAAAACAGTTTAGACAGGTGCTATTTTTGTAAAGAAGAATTGTTTAGGACATTAAGTAGTATAGCTACAAATGAAGGATTTAATTTTGTTTTGGACGGCTCTAACATAGATGACTTAAATGATTTTAGACCAGGAATGAAGGCATCATCTCAATATGGAATTAAAAGTCCCTTGGTTGAAGTAGGGTTAAACAAGGAAATGATTAGAACGATTTCGAAACATTTTAAAATTCCTACTTGGAATAAACCTTCTCAGCCTTGTTTGTCTTCTAGGATTCCTTATGGAACTAGTATTACTCCGAAAATATTAGAAGAAGTATCTAGATCGGAATTTTTTTTAAGATCACTAGGTTTTAAAGAAGTGAGAGTTCGCCATCATGGATCAATTGCAAGGATAGAAGTCCCTGAAATTTATTTTGAGAAAATTTTGGAATTTAAATCCAGAGACTTAATAGTAAAACAATTAAAAATGATTGGGTTCAAATTTGTAACATTTGATCTTTCAGGATTTAGAACAGGTAGTTTGAATCATCATGAATAACCAGAGAACATCTAATAACATTTACTTCATAAATATGATTGGTGGAGTAAGTGGAGACATGTTAATTGGAGCACTTATAAATTTAGGAGTTTCAGTTTCTGAATTAAACACATCATTATCTTTACTTCCTCTAAAAGGCTTGAAATTAACGGAAACATATGTAAAAAGAGGTCCTCTTCAAGCTGTTCTTGCGCAACCTGTTTTAAATAATGAATTATTAAAAAAAAGATTTTCTTGGGATGATTTTTTTGATTTAATTCTAAAATCAAAATTAGATCAAGACGTTAAGATTAAAACGAAAAAAGTATTGGAGAGATTGGTTGAGGCTGAAGTGAAAATCCATGGAGGTATAGAAAAACCTCATGAATTAGGAAGCATTGATACTTTAGTTGATATTGTTTCTGTGATAATGGGATTCAAGATTCTTGAAGCAGATATTATTTATGCTTCTCCTTTTCCTTTTGATACTGGTATAACTAAAACTCAACATGGTATTGTTTCTTCATTGGCACCTGCAACTTCAGAAATAATTGCTTCTGTTAATGCTCCAGTTTCTCAAGTAAATACCGAGATGAATTTAGGAGAATTAGTTACTCCTACTGGAGCTGCTCTAGTAACTGAGTTATGTGTTTTTGAAAAATTAAACATGAAATTGGGAAAGCTTGGCTATGGAGCAGGTCAGAAGGATCCTCCAGGGTTTTCAAATGTAGTTTCTATTTGGAAAGGAGAAGCTAAAAATAATGAATTTTCAGATGATGTAATTTTGATTGAATCTAATATAGACGATAATTCAGGTGAAATTTTTGGTTTTACCACTGAAAAATTACTTCAAAATGGAGCACTTGATGTTTGGACCACACCTATATTTATGAAAAAAAATAGACCTGCTTATAAAATTTCTGTTTTATGTGAACCATCAAAATTATCTTCTTTAGCAGAAATTTTGATGCATGAAACTTCTACCTTTGGCTTAAGAATTTCAGAGTTAAAAAGATACAAATCTAAAAGAGAAATAATACAATTGGAAACAATTTTTGGATTAATATCAGTCAAGGTAAGATTTAATGAAAAAGGGAAAGATTACTTTCCTGAATACGAAGAATGTCGTAAAGTAGCTTTACAGAAAAATGTTCCTTTGATTCAAGTTTATCAAGAGGTTCAGAACCAAATAAAAAACTTTTTATAAATAGCCTCAGTAGCTCAGTGGTCAGAGCAGCTGATTTGTAATCAGCCGGTCCGGGGTTCGACTCCTCGCTGAGGCTCCA
>CAYSUW010000021.1:0-16783 GCA_964434385.1 uncultured Dehalococcoidales bacterium
AATTTTTATCATTTCAAAAGAAGGAACAGTAGATAAAACAACATCAGTATTTTTCAATTTACTATTTAAATTATTTTCAAGAAATTCAATTTGAAGATTTTTATTTTTATCAAAATTAATTATTTTTACTGGAGTATTTTTGTAAATTCTCCCCCCATCTGCCTGAATCTCAGTAACTAAAGAATCAATTATTAATTTAAAACTTCCATCAGGATATCCTAAAACTTCCTTGTTAAAACGTTTCCGAGAAGCAAATCTAGTTTGAATCTTACCCCAAAACCAAGGCATTCCAATTTCTTCATAATAATCTCCAAATTTTCCTCTAAGTAATGGGGCCCAAATATGGTCATAAACATTTTTTCCTGCTTTATTTTTTATCCATTGAGATGCAGTATATGATTCTAAGGATTTCCAATTTTTCTTGTATTTTAAATAAAGAGTAATTAAACCTAACTTTATCCTGTCATAAAATGGAATTTTATTAAATTTTATTAAATCTATTGCACTCTGAAATGAAAATAATCTCTTTCCATCAAAAATACCAACAGAAGATTCATGCCATTTTAATAAATTATGAATTTTCAAATCTTCAATTAATTCAATAATATACTTATCGCCAGTAAATAAATGATGATAGCCTCTCTCTATTTCAAAACCAGATAAATTTATTGTAGATGCTTGACCTCCAACAAAAGGAGCAGATTCAAAAATTTCTACTTCATATCCTTTTTTTAATAAATAATAAGCTACTGAAAGGCCTGTAAATCCTGCTCCAATAATAGTTACTTTTTTTTTGTTTTCTTTCATTTAATATTTAATTTTTCTTTATTTTCAGTGGAACCCAATCTTTAAGGAAAATCAACAATCCTAATATGGTTATGGGTCCCCAAAGACAAAAATGTACAAACACAACATATCCTAATGATAATTCAGCATTTACACCAAATGAAATTAATACTAATACTCCAAAAAAATCGAACGAACCCCAACCACCTGCAGTAGATGGAAATATTCCTGCAAGATTAGCCACTGTACCAAAAAGAATTATTGTTAAAATCAGAAAATAAAAGTTATCTAAAGGTAAATTAATTGAAACAGCCAAAAAAAGGTACATGGTTATTTCTAAACTCCAAATTAAAAATGAGATGATAATTAATTTTATTAAACTTGAAATGTCATTTATTGAGAAATAACCATCAAAAAATTGTTCTATAAAAATAACTGAATTTTTTATAATTTTGTTTGAGTGATTTTTAAATAAATTAGAAATTTTATTTATTCTTGATCTAAGAAAGGGAGCAGAAATTAATATTGTAGAAAACAAAAAAAGTAAAGCTACTATAGAAATTAATGAATAATAGTTGCCTGGCATTAATTTGATAAATTCTTCAGCGAGAATATTATTATTAATCAATATTAAGGTAAGAGCTAAAATTAGAGATAAAGACACAACATCAGAAATTCTCTCAATAGCTACAGTACCTAAAGCAAAACTTTTCTTGACTCCCATTTTTTTTTCTAAGTAAAAACACCTAGCAATTTCACCTGTACGAATAGGTAACAAATTATTGAACATATAGCCTACTATTACTATGGGAGTTAAATTTATAGTATTAAGACCTTCATTTTCATTTTTTAATAAATAATTCCATCTAAAACTTCTAACTATAAGAGATAAAAAATAAAAAGATAATCCAATTAATACTAAAAAGTAATCAGCTTTATTAGCAACTTCTAAAATTCCTGAAAAGTCATCAGAAATCCAATAAATGGAAAGGAAGAAGAATCCTGAAAAAATTAATCCTATAATAAATTTTTTGTAATTAAAGAACATATTTTTAATTTATTTCTTCCAAATTGGATAAGTGTTTCTCAAACAATCAATATAAATCGGTCTTAAAATATACTATTGAATTTACTGAACCAATAGAAGTTTCCAAGTCTCTAAAAAGGAGATAATTTGTTATATTTTGGATTTTTCTATAATCAGAGAATCTGTTTAGGAAGTCATTATAACTAGTTATTCTATAAACTTCAGGAAACCACCATCTATGAGGAATTAAATTATGGTTATATGAATTTAGTTTTTCCCCAAAAAATTTTTCCACTTTTATTTTATTCCTTTCATGGATTATCAAAACATCAGGTTGTAGTTCTGAATCTTGGTTGAAATTGTCGAAATCAACATAATCAGTATTATTAAAATCTCGCAGGTACCAAGCCCATGGCCAAGTATAACCATCAGAAGAATCAATAATTATTTCAAGATTTTTATCCCCTAGTTGCTGTAAACTTTTTGAATAAATTCTTCTTGATAAATCATGAAGATGAGGTGAAGTTTGAGTATAAACAATCATTTCATCAGGAACATCAGGGTTTTCAAAACTAGTTTGAATAGAAACTTTGATTGTAAAAAGCATCAAAATCAAACAAATAGAAAAATACAATCTGTAAAATACAGAATTAAAACCATACTTAAATATATAAAATACCAAATAATAACTACTTCCAAGAATTATAGATATATAAATCCAAATATTTACAAATGATTCAATATTCAAATTAGACCAATTCGTAATCAGAAGTGAAAAAATAGTAAATAATATAATTATAGGAATTAAAAAGGCAAAAATATTAAACCTTAAAATCAATTTTTCTCTATAAATTTTCTCAAAAACATCTCCAAAAAAAACAGAAGTTAAAATAATCATTGGAAGAATTATATTTACAGTTAACCAAGGCATTTTTTCTCCAGCTAAAGAATAAAAAATGATGGTTGATATAAACCAAAAAACAAGAAACCTCTTAAAAGAATCTCCTTTGAAAATATAATAAATTGATGCAAAAAAAGTACAAATTAATGGTAAAAATTCGTAACTAAAGAGTACAATAAAATAGTAATACCAAGGTTGTCCTCCACGAGCTACGTCTTGCTGAGATATCCAATAACCCAGTGATTGCCAAATACCTGTACCTATCCCTGGTAAATTTGTAAAAAAAGTTGAATAAAACAGGATATATAATCCCCAAAACAATGAAGCCAACATCAACCATTTTCTTCCTCCCCATAATAATCCTATTATCAAAGAGGCTATAAAAAATGAAATTGAAATTCCTATTGCAAATGTGTAACTAAGAAAACCAGAAGGAAGACCCGAAGATACTCCAAGTGTACCCTCTTTAGCTACTAGTATTAATCCAAATAAATTTTGAAAAACCCCAGATAGAGGAGCAGATAAAGGAAGACATAATGTAAAGAAAACTATAAATAAATCTGTACAAGGATTTAAATCTTTAACTTTCTTTTTAAAGAATATTAATCCAATCAAATCAATTCTAGACTTGAACAATAACCATAAACCAAAAATAAACACAGTGATATAAGTTGTTTCTTTAGTAAGAAAACCCAGTACCAGAAAAACAACTAAAAAATATAAACTCAAATTATGACGTTTTTCCAAATATCTCCAAAGAAAAACAAATAATCCCATTGTCCATACAGCTATAATTATGTCATTACGAGCAAATCTACTGAAGTATAATAAATGTGGTGAAAAAACAAATATTAATGACATTATAAAAGAAGCTAAAAACCCTATTTTTTCTTTAAGAAAAAAAATAGGAATTAGCGCTAAAATAATTCCAAAAATTGCAGGGAGTAACCTTAAAGTAAAATCGTTATCTCCAAATAAAAAAAACAGTGATCCGTTAGCTATAAACCAAAATATTCCATGCATTAATGGGTTGTGATCATATCCCATTCCATTAGCAAACTGCCAAGAAAAAAAACCATGAAGACTTTCATCATGATGAACTGCTCTTGAAGATAAATCGTAAAAACGTAAAAAAATCGCAATAATTATTAATACTGAAGTTAATAAATATTCAAATTTTGTTAAACGAATATTTTTTATTGTCAAATTCAATTTACTCATAAATCTTAATTATTATATTTCCATTTTCATTGAAAACTAAATCACCCAATTGTTGTAAAAATTGATAATTTGAAATTCCAAAGACATTTTTTTCTTTTTCTCCAAATATGACGTACTTTACATTATATTTTTTTATTAATCTCAATTTTAGTTCTAAATCATTTGATGTATAAATTTTTGTCACATCTAGATTCCTAGAATTTATTAATGAAAAATCTCCTCTCCATTGATGTTCATGCCCCATCCAACCTAATACTGTAGGTCTTCCAGAAAAAGTAGAAATTAATGATGAGTCAGAATAATCTTGTCCAACAGATTCAAGAATGACATCTCCTTTTTCTGTATTTTTTTTAATCCATTCTATAATTTTATATTCAGAAGAATGAGATGTTTGAAGAAACTTCAATCCATCAAGTGTTGTCTCATTTTTAAATCCATTAGATCTATCATTTATAGATGAAATAAAATAATAACTTGAAAATATAAACAAACTAATCAATGAAAATGAAATCAAAATTTTCATAAATCTTGATCTTACGTAATCATTATCATCATTAAAAAAAATATCCCAAATTACATATCCAGAAACCAAACTAAGAAAAGTCCATACTTGATAGTAAGTTTTAAAAATAGTATTCATCCTATTTCCAAAAAAATCATTCAATCGAAACATTTCCACGCCTAATAAAATAAGAAGAGACACAAAAAGTAATCCATGGAAAAAATATCCAGGATTAGGAATAACATTCTCAGATTTATTAAAAATACTCCTAGATGAAAGCAATAATAAAATAAACAATGGGAAAATAATTAACAAATTATGAATTACTCTTGAAAAATCATATTGATCGTATATCCATGCATTACCAATTGACCAAAAAATAAAAATTATCGTGAATAAAATTGTAAATATTATAAAAAAGAAACTATTATTACTTCTATTTTTCTGCAATATATCTTTCTTAATTAATAAACTATTTCTTATAAAGACTGGAGAAATAATAATTAAAAAGAATCCCCAAATAGTTATAAAATGAATAAGCCTAGACGAAACTTTAACTGGAAGTATTGGAGGAAATTGAATTTGGTTGCCAAGATGTATGTAGTATTGTGAAAAAAATATTAAAGTTGGAAGTACTACCATAATCGGTAATATAAAAATGTATTTTCTTGAAAATTGAAATCTATCAAAAAAAGATCTAATAAGTGGAAAAAATATATATAAAATAATAAAAATTAAAATTAATACTGGAAAATCCCATCCATTTATAAAGCCTACTGCACCTATTATCATTGTAATCAAAATAAATCTAATGATATTTCCAATATCATACTTTTTTTTATTTTTTATTTTTATGAATTGAAATATGTATAAAGAAGATAATGATAAAATTAGAAAAGGAATTGACATCAAGTGTGGATGTAAATCACCTAAAATAAAACTGAATAATGGAAATTCTGAAATTGTATAATCTATTCCTTGTCCATTTTCAAAAAAATTTATTATTCTTGTAGATCTCCACCATCCTCCACTTAAATACCAATCTCCAAATATATCTTTGGACAAACCATCAATTGATAACCAAGTTAGAAAACTTTTACTTAAAATCCCAAAAAATGTTAGAGTTTCCCAAATAATCTGTAGGTTTGAAGAAAATAATATGAAAAAAATAGTAGTAACACTAACAATTATTGACTCTCTCTGAGATCCATTATTTTCTTTAATTAGCATTGATACTAAACCAAATACAGAAGAAGAAACCAAAGCTGCTACTGTTGCAACACTCAAATTATAGCTAAAATTCAAAGACACATTTGAAAGTATTGAGATAATTCCAAATATCCAATATCCAAAGTAATAATAACTTATTACTTCACCTGAAAACCATAAATCGTGGGGAGGGAAATTAGAGGAGTTAACTACAGAATTCATCATCATGAAATCCATAGGTTTTTCAGTTCCATAAATATTAGGATCAATAATTCTTACGAATAACCAAAGTAGAAGAACAAGAAAAAACATTAATTCTATAGTTAATAAAAGAACTTTATATTCTTGAATAGCCAAGATAATCTCATTTCTTTTTAAAATTAAATAAATTAGAGAAGAAGATAATAAGAAAAAAAACCAAATAAATAAGGAAGAATTTCCATGAGAGACATATGGGATATGAGAAATTATCCAATAAGTAGAACAAAGAAATAAAATACCTAGAGGTTTAGAAAATCCTATGCCAATTCCTTTAACATTTTTGAATAGGAAATATGAGATAGGAAAACCTATGATCCCTATAATTTGTAAAACTAAAACCCATTTTAGGAATATCAACACCACTTAATGATCTCTCTTATTGTATATTTTTCCTGTAATAGAATTTTTGAAAATCATTCAAAAAATGCTTGAATTTAGTTTTAAATTTAGCTTTTGCACCAAAATCAAACTCATAATCATTATATATTTTATTGTATGCCAATTCTGCCGCATCCATTTCAGCATCAATTTTCCTTGAGCCCTTTCCAGAACTTAATTCAACTCCATTCAATATTGCTACAGTTTCAAAAGTTGGTTTGTGAGAAGGGCCTTCCTTAGAAACAAGTTTATAAACAGGTGTGCCTAAACCTTTACTCTGAGTTAATTCCTGTAGAGTTGATTTATAATCTTTAATATTCTTTGACATTAAAGCTTCATAAATTTGTTCTTCTAATGAAGAAATAACAAATCTAGAAACGAAATCCATACCCTTATCTAAATATATTGCTCCTACTAAAGCTTCATATACATCAGCCAAGTTGCTTTTCTTATAATTTCCGCCTCTATCTTCTTCTTCTATACTCATAATAATATTTTTATGAAGATTGAGTTTTTCAGCTGCTTTAGATAGTGCTTTTCCATTTACTACCAATGAACGACGGGTAGTTAATGTCCCCTCATCCCAATAAGAACTATAATTATAAAAAAATTCCCCTACTACCAATCCAACCACTGCATCACCAAGAAATTCCAACCTTTGATTTGATTCATTATAATGTCGCTCTAAAATCCTTAATGCTGAAGGATGAGATAATGCAGAAATCAACAAGTTTATATTTTCAAATTCAAAACCTAGTTCTTTTTGATAATCTTCTACTCTTTTACGTAAAAATTTAAAATCCATATAATAATCACATGATTTAAAATATTTTCTTTTTTGAATATAAACTCCATGGTATTTTGAGTTTAATCCAATTTTAACTACTTGAACATATTAATGATGTTTTAAAATATGAATGTAAAAAAAATACTAATCAAATATCTTTCAGAATATCAACTAGAAATCCTAATCAATGCAGGGTTGATAGCAGAAGAATTAAATATGACCTTGTATCTTGTAGGAGGTGCAGTAAGAGATATTTTGATTGAAGAAAAGCCAGATGAACTAGATTTAGTAATTGATGGTGATTTAGACAAATTCATAAAAAGACTAGAAGAAGAACTAGAAGTAAAAATTTCAAAAACTTCAAAGTTCATGACTATGACTACTATTATTGAAAACATTAAATTTGATATTGCTAGGGCTAGAAACGAAAGTTATGTTCCAAAAGGATCATTACCTTCAGTCTCAGCATCGGATATTAAGAATGACATTCAGAGAAGAGATTTCACTATAAATAGTATATGTATCAACCTTAGCCCAAAAGAATTCGGAGAAATATACGATCAACAAAATGGTATTAAAGATATAAAAAATAAAACAATTAGGATAATTCATAATGAGAGTTTTCTGGATGATCCAACAAGAATATTTCGAGCAATCAGATTTTCTAAAAGGTTAAATTTTAAAATAGAGAAAAAAACTGAAGAATTACTAAAAAAATATTGTGAAACTTTAATAGGTTTGAGTCCTTCTAGGATTCTTAACGAATTAAAAAAAATATCAAAAGAAAAAAACCAATATATTATCTTCAAAGAATTAGATGAAAAAAATATTTTGTCTCTTATATCTCCATTAATTTCTCTCAAGAATAATCAAAATGATGTAGAAAAATTGAAGAAATTATTAAATTTTCCTGACCCTTTAGAATTTTGGATTAACATATTAATTAATACGAATAATCTAACAGAAATAACCAAAGTTTGTTTACGTTTAAATTTATCAAAAAAAATAGAAAATCAACTAATTTCTCGAGCTAATTTAAATGAAATAGTTGAAAATTGGGAATCAAATAAGTATTTTGAAAATCCTCCTGTATCACAAATTCAAAGAATCCCCAATAAAATCCTTTTATTAGAATATTCATTAAATAAAAATTTAAAAAGAAAAGAGATATTATCACTTATCATAGAAAACATCTCTAAAGCTAAACCTATCTTGACTGGTCAAGATCTTTTATCTATTGGAATAAGAGATGGGAAATCTATAGGATTTCTACTTACAGAAATTACGAAAAAAAGATTTTTAGGTTTTATAGTTAGTAAAGATGATGAAATTAATTTCGTTAAATCAAAGATAAAAATTTAATTCTTAATTCTATGAAATAAATATTGCTGGACATAAGATCCATCATTATTAAATTTTTTTCTTGCCCAATTTCCCAATTGATGATTATTAAGTTTTGGAGATCTACCATAATTGATTATTAAGCTCCTCCTAACCCATCTGTCTACGGGAAATGCATTATGGAAATTTAATGAAAAAGCTAAAACACAATCAGCTATTTTCTCGCCTACACCACTTATTGTCATAAGATTATTTTTAGATTGTTCATATGATGATGTTTTTAATGAATCAAAATTTATTATTCCTTCAGAAACTTTTTGTGAAGCATCTATAATATATGGAGCACGAAATCCTAATCCTAAATTCCTTAAATTTTTTTCCCCAAAAGATAATATTTTCTCTGGAAGAGGAAAAATGTAATCAATTTCATCAGGACCAATGTTTTCTCCTAATTTCATAATAGATTGAATATTTTTAGTGATCTTATTTAAATTAGAAGCTGCTGAGCATATAAAACTAATCAAACATTCCCATGGATCCTGATTCAATATACGTAGGCCATAATAATTCTTTAAAGATTCTTGTAAAACATGATCTTCCTTATTTCTTTCAGAAAATTCATTTAAATCAAAATTTAAATTTAAATAATCAATAATTATTTTCTCTAAAAATTTTGTGTTATCGTAATTATATGAAAACCAATAAAAGCCATTTTTTTCTTGTTGAAATTCAAGAATGACTTTTCTAATTATCCCTCTGAAAAATTTTCCTCGCTTCGCCCAGCTAAAGCTTTGACCTCCTAACAATGATGCTTCTAAATCTATTGAAGCTTCTATAAAACCAGAACTTTGGAAATCAGTCATAACTTTAATTGTTTATGGCTAATCCATGAATGAATTTTTTGTCCTAAATTATTAGAACCAGATTCCATCCAATCATACCCAGGTATAGAATCAATAAACTCTTGTCCATATCTCTTAGAAACAATTCGATTATCTAGAATTACGAAAGCACCAAAATCTTCTTTAGATCTAATTAATCTTCCAAAGCCTTGTTGAAATTTTTTTACTGCATCAGGAACAGCAAACTCAATAAAAGGCTCTATATATTGTTGTGATCGAGCTTCAAAAACAGGATGAGTAGGAACTGCAAATGGAAGTCTTGGGATTATTACTACCTTTACAGGGGCATTCTTAAAATCAATGCCTTCCCACATTGGACCAGTACCTAAAACAACTATTTTTTCTGATTTTTGAAAAGATTTTACAATTTTATCTGCAGGTCCATTAATCCCTTGGGAGATTATTTCCATATCAAATTCTTTCAATGGACCTTCTATTTGTTTTCTTACTGAATTCAATGCTGAATAAGATGTAAAAAGAACTAAAATTCTATCTTTAATATTTGATGAAATATCAATAATAGATTTAGAAATATCTTCAATATAGCCATTAGAATTCGGAGATGCTAAATCAGAAACAGCTACAAATAAAGCTGAAGATGAATAATCAAAACTTGGCTCCATCTTTGGGATAGATAAACCATCATAAAATCCTATGGAATTCTTAAAATTTTCAAAACTACCACCTTCTCCTAATGTGGCCCCTGTAATGATAGTTGAATTATCTCCTTCAAAAAGAATATTAGTTAATTCTTCGGATACACTAATAGGTGCTCCATTTACTGAAACTGATTCAAAATTCCTATCAGTTTCCAACCAAAAAACATAATTTTCAGGTCTTTCTATCAAAGCTTTATGAATTTTTTTGATATTATCCTCTATTAATTCAAATGAAGTTTCTGCTCTTACGGAAATCTCATTGATTCCTTCAAAAAAACCTTCTATCTGTTGAATCATCTTCCTAATTGATTCCCATTTAGTAATTAATTGATTAATGTCAGTATTTATTTTTAACCAAAGATCTGAATTAACAGATTTATGATCAGTTAACCTTAATGTTCTTTCATAAGTTTTATCTTTTAATAATACTGCTACAGTTTCATTGAATGATTGAAATAAATCAGTCAAAGATTCTTTTATAATTTTCAAATCTGATTTTAATTCTTCAATAAGGATTATGATTTTTTTTACTGATTGAGAACCAAAAGAATAGTCATCCATATTTTTTGAAAATAATATTTTAAGTTGATTCAAAGAATGATTATCATCAATTAAATCATTGAATATACCTAACAATTCAAGTTCATTAATATTAAATCCAAAGATAGAAGTAGCAACATCTTCTAAATGATGTCCCTCATCAATAATCAATACATCATGAGGGGGTATAAAATCTTTCTCTGCATCCATACCTGTGATTGCCAAAGAATGATTAACTATTAAAATATCAGATTCTTGAGCAGCATCCCTTGCATTTCTTAAGAAACAATCGGGATAATTATATATACATTGATTAGAACCTTGAGCAGAAATCCTATAAAAATATTTTTCTAATCCTTTAAAGTTTATTTCTGATCTATCTCCTGAATTTTCTTCAGATAACCAAATAGCAGATTTTGCACCAACTCTTAATTCATTAATGTTTCTAGGAATAAATTCTTGCCATTTTGATCTACAAAGATAATTAGATCGCCCTTTTAAAACTCTTATATCTATTTCTTCAGGTTTTAAGCCAACTTTCTCTAAAACTGAACAAACAATAGGCCAATCTTTTTTTATAATCTGATTCTGAAGGCTTATAGAGTTTGTAGAAATGATAATTCTTGAATCTTTCTTACCAGATCTTTTACTGTCGAGTATATATTTTGCTGCTGGGATTAAATAAGATAGTGTTTTTCCTGTTCCTGGATAAGCTTCTATAAGAAGATTTTCTTTACTTGAAATAGAGCTATCTACGTAATTAGACATTTTTACTTGATTTGTTCTTTTTTCATAATTTTGAATTACTTGAGACAAAATGCCATTCTCAGAAAAAACATTATCCGGAGATAAATCATAATTAACTTCGTTACTTTTTTTATAAGTATGTTTTTGTTTTTTAATTTCGGGTTTTTGTATTTTAGGATTCTTTTGGATAGGTTTGGAAAACAAAGTAGCTAAAAATGAAGGAATAAATTTATAAGGAGATTGAAAAAGATAATTTAATTTAGCCAGTTTAATAATTTGCTCATTAGATAATTCAAATAATTTCTCAGATAAAACAAGATAAAGATTCATAGTTGCTTCAGCATCAGATAAAGCTCTATGAGAAGAACCAGGATCTATATTAAATTCATTAGCTAAACTTTGTAGACCATAATCAGAGTCAGGCAATAATGTGTATGCGAGATCATATGTATCAAAGACTGATCCTGAAATATCTATCCCGTTTTTTTTCAAAAAACCTATATCAAATGGAGCATTATGGGCAATAATCGCATGTTGTTTTCCATTTTCATCTTCTAAAAAATTTTTTATCTCATCAGATACTTCTTCAAATATTGGTGATTCATCTAATTCTTCCTGAGATATCCCAGTTAAATTTTTAATAAAATCAGATATCTGTAGGCTAGGATTTATTAAATATGAAATTCTTTCTATTTTCTTATGATATGAATCAAATTTCACACAGCCTATTTCTATTATTTTGTCCTTATCTTTATCTATACCACTTGTTTCAAGATCTAAAGCAACAAAGAATCCAGTAGGGCTAGCTTTAGATAATAATTTTTCAAACAATCTATTCCCTTTAGAAAATTTTATTCGATAATATATTAAATGAATTCTATTATTTTTGTATCTTGTTTATTAAGTCAAAATATTCAAGTACAATCAAATGTTTTAAAGAAATTCAATATAAAATGAAAGCAGCCAGAATTTACGATAGAAGAAAAATAGAATTTTTGGAAATTCCACAGGATCCTATGAAAAAAGGATATTCTTTAATTAAAGTAAAAGAAATATCTATATGTGGTTCTGACGTAAGAATTCAATATGATGGTGACATATCATTGGTTAAACAATATGAATATCCTTTCTCTCCAGGGGTTCCATGTCATGAAGTAACAGGAATAATTGAAGAAAGTGGAGATCCTAATATCCCTAAAGGAACAAGAGTTTTAGTGGTTCCAAGCAATGATGATGGAATGAAAGAATTTCTTGTTGAACCCTCTAATAGGATTATCCCTCTTCCAGATTGGGGAGAATTAGATGAATGGGTGATGTGTCAACCAGCTGGAACAGTTTATTATTCCTCAAAACAATGGGGGAATCCTGCAGGCAATAATATAGCTATTCTAGGTCAAGGTGCAATTGGGCTTACTTATACAATGATAGCTTCTAAGCAGAATCCTTCAAAAATAATTACTTTAGACCCTTTAAATTATAGATTAACTAAATCTCTAGAATTAGGAGCTACTAATACAATTAATCCCATTGAAGATTCAGTAAAAGATGGAATAAATGAACTTACTGAAGGTAAAGGAATAGATATTGTAGTTGATGCCACAGGTAGCAAGAATGCATTAAATAATAGTTTAGATATAGTAAAAAATGAAGGTTTAATAATTTGTTTTGGTCTAATTTCAGAAAAATTCTCAAAAATTGACCATAATAAATTAATTTCAAAAAACCTAAATATAAGATCTACTTTATTGGCTGGCACAGATGAACCTCTAAAAGAGATAAAAGAAATTATAAAGTTGAAAAAAGAAAACTGGATTAATCCTGGAGTATTAAAAACTCATAATCTTGATTGGGAAGATGCTCAGAAAGCTTTTGATATGTATGATAAAAAAGAGGATGAGGTAATAAAAATTTCTTTAAAAGTTTCTTAATTCAAAGAATAGAAGAAATTAATGGCATTAACCAGATATAGAGAAGTATAAAAACTGCGGTTTCTAAAAATACATGTTTCCAAAAGGGTTTTAATATAAGTACAAGAATAATACCTCCAAAAATAATTAACAAAGTGATCGTTAACTGGATAAAATCATCAAAAATAAAATAGAATAATAAGCTAAATGCTAGTCCGAGTATCAAGTTGAAAAAATGAATTATCAAAACTGCTATAAGAAACTTATTAGATTTAAAATTCTTATTTAAAAACAACTTTGATAATTTTTCATCAGTAACCATAGATACAGATAGATGTCCTATTGTAAATAAAGACATAACAGAACCTATGATTATTCCAAAAACTAAATTTATAATCATTTAATAGATCCTTCATCTCCTAAAGAAAAGGTATGAAAAATAGGAAATTTTAAATTAGAAGGAACCTCTGACTTTTCAAACATACTAAACATTGAAGGTCCAGAACCAGATAAAAATGAGTTAGAGCCAGTAATTTTAGAAAGATTGTTCAATCTTTCATCAAAACTAGGATATATTTGACCTCCAATTTGATTGAAAATATTAAAAAAATTAATACTATTAAATTTTTCTCTATTGTGTAAATTTTTTACTAATTTTTCTGTATTTTCTCCTTTAGTAAAATGATTTTCATTTAACATTTGATACATATTTCCTGTTTTATTAGTACGATTATGATTAAAAAATGATAGTAAGAAAGGTGTGGGAGGTTTTGATGGTAATTTTTCAATATTGTCTCCAACACCAGAAATCAATGAAGTACCACCAACTAAAAAAAATGGGACATCCGATCCCAATTGAATCCCCAAATCAATCATATCTTGAAAACTCATATTTAAATTCCATAATTTATTTAGAGTAACCAGAGTAAGAGCTGCATTGCTAGAACCACCTCCAAAACCAGAAGATACAGGAATATTCTTAGTAATTTCCACATGTATTCCTTCTTTTATATTGAAATTCTCTTTTAACTTTAAAATAGTATGGAATACAAGATTTGATTTTTGAGGTATTTCAATATTCTTACATTCTACTTTTATGGATGAAGAACTTTTAAATAAGATCTCATCATGTAAATCTATAGTTTGGAAAACTCCAATAATCTCATGTAAATACTTCGTTTTTTTACCTAAGACTTCAAAAGTTAAATTAATCTTTGCATGAGATTTTAATTTAAAAGTATTTTTTATTTGTTTCATATAAAGTAATCCAATCATTTATAGATAGTATTGAAGGCCTATCATCAGGATTCACATTGCTATCTTTCAATAATTCAATAATTCTTTCCTTTTCTACAGATAAACCTAAAGAAAGAGAATTATGAATTTTCTTCCTAGGAGATTTAAATCCTGCTTTAACAAATGTAAAAAAATTATCTATAGAATCAACATTATAGGATAATTTTTCACGTACTTTAATTTTTACTACTGAAGAAATAACCTTTGGTGGAGGAGAAAAACTATTTGGAAAAACATCAAATAATTTTATTACATCTCCAAAAAATTGAGTTGTAACTGAGAGCAATTTCATTTTACCAATTTCAGCACTCATTGATTCAGCTACTTCTTTTTGTACCATAATAATTAATTTCTTTGGCCTTATAGAAGATTCTAGAAATTTTCTAACAATAAAATTAGCAGAATAATATGGCAAATTCCCAACTAATATATATTTCATGTCTTTTAAATCTAAGGAGGCAGGATTAAAATATCTAGCATCTTCATTCAATATTTTTACAGATTTATTTGATGAATATAATCTTTGTAGTTTCCTGGAAATTTCTTTATCAATTTCTAATCCAAAAAATTTTTCACTACACTTAATTAAGTCTTTCGTTAAAGCTTGGTGTCCTGGACCAATTTCAAGAACAACGTCATCAAAATGAATATCTGATTCTTTTATAATCTTATCTTTGATATTTTCATCTTTTAGGAAATGCTGACCATATAATTGGGTTTTAGATTTAATCATATTATTAGTAACTATTCTTGATGATCACTTCTTAAAATTGACATAAATGCTTCTTGAGGCACTTCAACACTTCCAACCTTCTTCATTCTTTTCTTTCCTTCAGCCTGTTTTGCTAAAAGTTTTCTTTTTCTTGTAATGTCTCCACCATAACATTTAGCAGTAACATTCTTTCTCAATGCTTTTATAGTCTCTCTTGCTATGATTTTCCCACCTATTCCACCTTGTAATGGGATATCAAACATCTGCCTAGGTATTAATTCTTTCAATTGTTTTACTAAATCTCTAGCCATGTATACTGATCTAGACCTATGTGTAATTACAGATAGGGAATCAACTTTCTGTTCATTAATAAGTATTTGAAGTTTTACTAAATCTGAAGGTCTTGGTGATATTTGAGAATAATCCATAGATGCATATCCTTTAGAACAAGATTTTAATTTTCCATGAAAATCCACCAATATTTCTGAAAGAGGAATATTGTATTCCATTAAAACTCGTGATCCAGACAACTGACTTCCTACAGAATTAGATTGAATCCATTCAGTATTTAAGAATTCTCCTCTATGAGATGTAACTAACTCTGTAATAGGACCAATATATTCTGAAGGAGAAATAGTTGAAAGCCTTATCCAAGGTTCAAAAACTTGATTTATTTTTTGTTTTTCTGGCCATTTAGAAGGATTATCTACTTCAATTGAAGACTTATTATCTAATTCAACAGTATATTTTACTGTAGGAGCAGTTCCAATCAATTCAATATTATATTCTCTTTCTAATCTTTCTTGAACAATATCCATATGTAGCAGTCCTAAAAATCCACATCTGAAGCCAAAACCTAAAGCACCTGAAGTTTCAGGTTCAAATACTAAAGAAGCATCATTTAACTGTAACTTTCCTAGAGCATCTCTTAAATTGGGATATTGTTCTCCATCTACAGGATATAATCCACTAAATACCATAGATTTTAGGCTTTCATATCCTGAAAGACTATTTCCTGCGGGATTTAAAGTAGTAGTTAGAGTATCACCTACTCTACAGTCCCTAACATTTTTTAATCCTGTAGCAATATATCCAACTTCTCCAGTGTTTAAAAAATCTTTTTTCATTAAATTTGGATTAAAAGTTCCTGTTTCTAAAACTTCACAATCTTTTCCAGTACCCATTAAATGCAATTTTTCACCAACTTTAATAATTCCATTCTTTACACGAACATACGCTAAAACACCTTTAAATGAATCATACTTAGAATCAAATATTAGAGCCTGCAAAGATTCAGATGTTTCTCCTTTAGGGGAAGGAATATCTTTCACAACAGCTTCAAGTAAAGCTTCAACACCTTCTCCAGTTTTCGCAGAAACAAATAAAATTTCTTCTTCCTTAAACCCGAAAGTATTTTGAATTTCCAAAGATACTGCTTCAGGATTTGCCAAATTAGAATCTATCTTATTCACTACAGGAATAATATGTACTCCTTGTTCTAATGCAAGATAAATATTTGCAAGAGTTTGTGCTTGTATACCTTGAGTACCATCAACCAATAACAATGCACCTTCGCAAGCAGCTAAGGCTCTTGAAACTTCATAACT
>CAYSUW010000022.1:0-16299 GCA_964434385.1 uncultured Dehalococcoidales bacterium
GTACTGGATTAGATTTAACAGATGCAAGACAAAATTGTTCTGATTTAGCTAATTCAATTAAATAAATTACACATTACCTGAAGTTAATATAAAATCAAGCATTATGATAAAAAGACTTCTGATATTTATTTCAATTATTACCATTTTAGGATGTTCATCAGGAGAAAGTGGTGAAGTTCAAACTAAAATAGACAAGATTACACCTTCAGATACTATTTTTACTTTTGATTCTTTGAGTAAAACTGGATTCAGAAAAAATAAAACTTACAATGTTGAAAATTTACCTAATGCAGATAGTGCCTATTTTGGATGGAAAAAATTTGGTTCAGAAGGACCTAAAGATTTCGAAATAAGATTTTACAAATCCCATACAGATGCAATTGAATATGGAAAATTATATGCAGATGAAGCTACAGGAGAAGATGCAATAATAACAAAATCAAATGCAAGTTGGAAAGAAGGTATAAAAGACAGAAGACTTATTTCAACTCCTACAGATGGAGGCTCTATTGGAGCTGCGATAGGTAGTAATAGTTCCCCCAAATATGCAGATTATATTATCTATGGAAACTTAATTATATTGTGTGAAGGTTGGGATTCTGAAGAATCGTTAGACAGGTGTAATAGTTTTATTATGGGAATAATTTCTAGTGATAATGAATAGAGATAATCACCTAAATATTTTTTCAAGCAATAATAGAAAATCCATCTTAAAAATATTTATTTTGGTTGTTTACTTAACTCTTATAAGTTGCGCATCTGAAGAAGTGATTATCCCAATAGAAAAAATCACCGATTCTAAGAATATATATGAAATTACAGATTTTGAGAAAATTGGTTTTAAAAAAAGCACTAAGTACTCTGTAGAGAATTTACCAGGTGCTACATCGGCTTATTTTGGTTTTATCAAAGACTTACAAGGAAAACCTGAAGATTATGAAATTCGATTCTATTCAACTCACCTTGATGCTATCAATGAAGGAACAAAGTATGCAGATAATATTACTGGAGAAGATGGTTGTATAAAAAAAGAATGTTCCTTATGGACTGAAGATTTAAAACAACGTCAACATTTGGAAGGTGGCCTTCACGATACTTGGAATGGAACTCCAAGCCCTAAATATTTAACGTATGTAATACACGGAAATTTTATTTTAATGTGCCCAGGATATGATGAATCTGATGCTTTAATTAAATGTACCTTAGTAATAGAAAAATTAAATCCTAAATAAAAAACATCAAAAAATGCTCTCTTTATGAAAATGTTAGTTTTAAGATTTTCTGATATTTTAGAACAAGTAAATAATTTATTATTAATATGAAAATAGAAAAAATAGAAGTATTTGTTATTGGGCCTGAAAATGTTCATTATACTTGGACTGAGGACATCCCAGAATTTTATCAAAGTAATACCCTCATTAGGATTTTTACTGATAACAATATTGTTGGAGAAGCAGGAGTTTGGAATGGGACATATTTTGAATATGATAAATATACTGCAGAATCATTAAAACATTTATTACCTCTTTTGATTGGAAGAGATCCATTAGATAGAGATGCAATCATGTATGACCTAAGACCAAGGGTTTTCCCCCAACCGCCAGGAGCACAAGCACTTATAGATAATGCATTATGGGACATTCAAGGGAAATATTCCAATAAACCAATCTACAAATTATTAGGCGGAAAACGAGATAAAGTTAAATCATATGCCAGCACAGTTATGTATGATTCCATAGATGATTATTTAAAAATTATTGATGAGATGAGAAATCAAGGATTTTCAGCCGTAAAGTTTCATACATGGTGCATACCTAAAAAAGATCTTGAATTAGCAAAGGAAGCTCGAAAAGCTTTTCCATCAATGACATTCATGCTAGATGCAGAAAATAATTATGATTTAGAAAGTTCAATATTTATGGCAAAAGAATTAGAAAAATTAAATTTTACATGGTTTGAAGCCCCTCTTCCAGATTATGATTTCGAAGGATATAAAAAAATTACTGAAAGTGCAGATATAAAAATTATTCCCTCAGGAAACTGGATTGTTGATTTGCAAAGATTTTCTGAAGCAATAAATAATAAAGTTTGGTCTTCTACAAGAACTGACATGGCTATGATTGGAGGAATAACAAATGGTAAGAAGGCTATAGAATTATCCAGAGTTGGTGGTCTTGATTGTGAAATTATGTGCTGGGGATATACTATCGTTTCTGCTGCCAACCTACATCTAATTCTTTCTTCTGATAACTGTACCTTTTATGAACAACCTTTACCGTATGAAACTTTTGAATTTGGAATGCATGATGTTTTAAGAACAAATAAAGAAGGATACATAAATGGTCCAACAAAACCTGGCCTAGGAGTAGAAATTAATTGGGATAAAATGAAAACCAAAGTAATTCACTCATTTTATTGTGACAAGAATAAAGAAGCGGGAAGTGTACATCAATAATTTTTTAGAATCATTTTCCTTAATCAAAAACAACAGTCCTTCCATGATTTAAAAACACCCTTTTATCTAAGTGCAATCTAACAGCTCTAGTTAATACTAGTGATTCTATATATTTACCCATAAAGATTAATTTCTCAGGATTCATAGCGTGATTCACTTTGATAACTTCTTGATCTATGATTGGCCCTTCATCCAAATCATTTGTGATATAGTGTGCTGTTGCACCTATCATTTTCACTCCTCTCGTATATGCTTGATGATAAGGTTTTCCACCTTTAAACCCAGGTAAAAAAGAGTGATGAATATTAATAGCTTTACCTTTAAAAAAAGCAGTGGTCTCCTTAGATAATATCTGCATATATCTAGCTAAAACTAATAATTCAGATTTAGTTTCTTTATATATTTGAATCATTTTCTGTTCTTGATCTTGACGATTCAAGTCTGTAACAGGAAGAAAATAGAAAGGTATATTGTACTGTTCAGCTCTTTCCTTTAATTGTTCATGATTTGATACTATAGCTTTCACTACAGCATTCAGATCATTACTTTGAATTCTATAAAGTAAATCATTCAAGCAATGATCTGCTAATGACGCCATAATTATTATTGGAGTAACACTTTGAGTTCGTTTAATTTCCCAATCTAAATTAAATTTATTTATAACTTCATTAGAAAAAGAATTTTTGAAATCTTCAAGATCTACATCTGATTTTTCAGATGAAAATTCAAGTCTCATAAAAAAATTTTCTGAAAAAGGATCATTGAATTGATCTAATTCAGTAATATTGAAAGATCTTCGATACAAGTAATCACTTACAGAAGCAACGATACCTTTCTGATCTTTTCCAGAAATATATATTATTAATCTGTCAGTTTTTTTCACAATATTTTATCTTGGGATGGTGTTCTGCCATCCTGGTTTACTTATAAGAATTAAATTAATGAACTATTAAGCTTCTTGTATTATAGCAATACCACGTAATACAGACCAAAGCACAATAAGAATAAAACTAATTCCAGAAACCTGGCTTGCAACTTCTATACTTACTAATGGGCTAACAACAAGGTTTGATACGATTAAAATCAATCCAGCAATTAAAGCTAACCATCCAAGAGGAATGAAAGACAATGCGCCTTTAGCATCACTTCCTCTATATGCAATTCCCAGAAACAACCAACCTACTCCAGCTAATATTCCGCCAACAGTATTTGCAGCTACATTTGCTGATTGCGTAAAACCTCCAGCAATTTGAATACTCCCAGCCGTAGCAGCATCCCCAGCTCCAGCAAGAGCAACATATTTTTCACCCATTTCAGCTAAAGCTACGCCTAGTCCAATATTTGTAACCCAAACGGCTATTGCTGCAACAATGCAAACAATTCCGATACTTTCACTTGTGCTTGAAGCAGTTCCTTTAGTATTTATTAATCCAGCTGCGTGTATAACTAACCCAAGAGAAATTAATACCATAGAAATTTATATACTAGCTGAACCAGATGCACTATTTGTTAAAATAGCTTGAACATCATCAACTTTGGTATTTAATCCAATTGTAACTTGCCATAAAATATAACCAATAAATCCAGCCACTATTCCTAATAATAAAGTTAATCCTGTACCTTTTGAACTCATAAAAACCACCTTCTCAAAAAAATTTCTTTTTTTTATTGTATCTTTTCCCTTGTTGAAAATTCATTTATAGAATAAATCGAGGACATGAATAGAAAATTATAGGTTTTTAATTTTTCTGATATCTTTAACATATGAAGAAATTAGTACTCATATCTATACTTTTTTTAGTTTTTTCAATTTCCTGTGGAGTGGATAATTCAGAAATAGATAAAATAGACAAAATTACTCCTTTAGATACGATATTTAGCTATGACTCACTAACCAAGGTTGGATTCAAAAAAAATAAATCTTATGACGTTGAAAATTTACCTCAAGCTGATAGTGCATACTTCGGATGGAAAGAGATTAATACAGAAGGACCAAAAGATTTCGAAATAAGAATTTATAAATCACACGAAGATGCAATTTTACATGGAACATCTTTTGCAGAAGAAGGTGCTGGAGAAAAAGCGGTAATCAGAAAAGGAGATGCCCGATGGAAAGAAGGAATAAAAGATAGAAGAATAATGGTTGGGGGAAGTACCGGTTCTTCAGGAAAAGGAGGGGGAGCACCTACTGGAAGTAAAAGCACAAATAAATATGGAGATTACATAATATACGGTAATCTAATAATTCTTTGCGAAGGTAGAACCACTGAGCAATCTATGGAAAGATGTAGCCAATTTGTGATAGATCTAAAATAATCTAAACTATTATTCTTTATTACGTATCCAAATCAAGGCACATACTTGAAATTCTGTTTAGCATATTCCATTGATGCAAATTTAGTGAAGAGATTTGTTTTAATCTGCTTTCTAATTCTATGCTATAACCTGAAAAATTTTTACGTAAACTTTGAACTTTAATATCACCTAACTTCATAACAAGTTCATTGATTTCAGGATCTTCAGTAAATTTTTCTGCTAATTTTTTGGCCTTATCATTACTTTTCCAAATAACAGATTTTACTTTTCCGAAAATTGGAAAAGTTTTTTTCTTATTGTTTTTACTTCTAGATAATCATCTTTAGATCTGATTTTGTAAGAGGGAATTGCAAAAAAACACCACCATCTTGGAGGTGAATCTTTACTTCTATCTTGTTTGATTATATTTACATATTTGATTGGAGAATTAGAATTAATATTTATAATGCCTAAGCTTCTTCTGTACCATGGATTAAATAATTTTTCTTCATTAATATCTCTTTCAGCAAGTTCACAATTAACTCCAATATTTACTAGATTTTGATATAAATTGTCTCTTGATTTATCTCTAATTTTTTCTTTCCATCCCTTTTTCATATATTACATTTTACAAAAACCTGAGAATTACTAGCAATATCTAACCAAACAAAAAATCTGAAAAATAAGTAATTATAATGAGAAAATTTCAATGATAGAGATTTTCTGATAATTTCTAACTATGAAAGAATATGATTTTTTAAAATTTGAAGTAACAGATCATCTAGCTAAACTTACTCTAGATAGGCCTGAATCAATGAACGCATTAAATCCTCCTCTATGGAATTCAATTATAGAAGCAATGAAAGAGGTGAGAGACAATAAATCAATTTGGGTAGCTGTAATTACTGGTGCAGGTGATAGAGCGTTCTGTGCTGGATCAGATTTAAAATGGCGGTCTGAAAATGAGGAAGCAGTAAAATCATACACAAAAAATGAAGATGATATTTTTTTTAATCATCCTAAATTTGAATTGTGGAAACCAGTTATTGCCGCCATAAATGGATATGCAGTAGGTGGTGGACTTGAACTAGCACTCGCATGTGACCTGATTGTTGCTTCTGAAGATGCAAAATTAGGTTTACCCGAACCAAGAAGAGGTTTAATGGCTGACGGAGGAGGAATACAAGGTTTGATTAGACAAATTCCTTATAAACAAGCTATGGAAATAATATTATCTGGAGAATTTATAGATGCTAAAAAAGGATATGAAATTGGAATTGTTAATCGTTTATCAAAAAAGGAAGATTTAATGAAAGAAGTTAATGACTTAACAGATTCAATATTGAAATGTTCGCCAATGGCTATTCAGGCTGCAAAACAATCAGCTGTACTTGGGAAAGATATGAATTATGACGATGCGCGGGTTGCTGAATTCTCTATGTTTACAAAACTAAAGAAATCTAATGACTTCGTAGAAGGTCCAAGAGCATTCTCAGAAAAAAGAAACCCAAAATGGAAATCAGAGTAAAAAAATGAATTCATCTCTTGAAGGAATAAAAGTTATTGATTTAACTCAAGTAATCATGGGTCCATCTTGTACAGCTCAACTTGCTGATCATGGAGCAGAAGTAATAAAAATTGAAAGACCAGAATATGGTGATTTGACAAGACAGTTTGGTCCATTCAAGGATGGCGAAAGTTTACCCTATGAGAGTTATAACAGAAACAAAAAAAGCATCGCAATTAACTTAAAATCTGAAGAAGGAAAGAAAATTATCTACAAATTAGTTTCAGAGTCTGACGTAATAGTTAATAACTTTAGACCTGGTGTAATGAAATCTCTGGGACTTTCATATGAAAGTTTATCTAAAATAAATAAAGCAATAATCTATGCTTGTGGAACTGGTTTTGGATTATCTGGACCCTTATTAAAAAAAATGGGACATGAATCAGTTGCTGAAGCTTTAGGTGGATTTATGGGAAGAAATGCTGAACCTGGAAGAAAACCTAGACGTGCTCCAGCTGCAGTTGCAGATGCATCCACTGGTTTACATTTAACTGTTGGTATTCTTCTAGCATTAAATGCAAGACATAGAACTGGAGAAGGTCAAATCGTTGATGCAACATTATTAGATTCTATGATGTGGATGCAAGCATGGGAAGTATCTTCTATTAGTAATCTTGATTCTTACATAGAGTCAGATTCCAACCCTTTAGATAGTGGGGTATATGAAGCAAGTGACGGATTAATAGTTATGTCTGGATTATTCATACCAAATCCACTTAAAAATATTTCTGAAGTTATTGGAGTAAAAGATTTATCAAAAGATAAAAGATTTAAATCTATGAAAGATATTATAAATAACTCAAATGATTTGGTTAAAATAATTCAAAATAAAATTATTAAAAAAACTTCAGAGTACTGGGTAGAAGAATTTGAAAAAGCAAACATAATATGTTCAAAAATATTAGAAATGAAAGATGCAATTAATCAACCTCAAATAGAGCATAACAAAACTATAGTTGAGATTAAAAATAAAGATACAAAGAGGAAAATAGTAGGTGTACCAGTAAGATTGTCTAAAACTCCAGGTTCAGTAAAAACTTTTCCTCCTAAACTTGGAGAAAATACAGAAGAAATATTATTAGATCTTGGATATAAATCACAAGAAATTCAAACTCTAAAAAATAATAAAATTGTTGAATGAAAATTGATCATTATATAAATACTGATGTTTTGGTTATAGGAGGAGGGGTAGCTGCAACAAGAGCAGCACTTTCATCTGCTCAAAATGGAGCCAAAACTACAATGGTTATAAAAAAAGAATTAGGGAAATCGGGTTCAACAAACTGGCCAAGAAAAGGTATGTACGGATCTGCTTGGCAAGCATCTGATGGATGCGGAGGTAATTCAGATTCCCCTGAAGTTCATTATAAAGATATTATGAATTCAGCTCTGGGAATGGCAGATGCAAAGCTAGCAAAAATTTTATCTGAAGAATCCCCTGAAAGACTTAGAGAGCTTGAATACTGGGGGTTTAATTTAGTAAAAGATCCAGAAAACAAAAAGCCTCATTATTCAGGATATTCGTGCTTTGCTTCTCAGCCACGTGCTCATGGAATGCTAGCTAACACAAAGGGAGGTCATACAGGAAATTTAATTGAAGTGATGTCAAACAAATTGACAAATTATGATTGTGAAATTCATGAAAACATAACAATTATTGATCTAATAGTTAATGATAATCAATGTTCTGGAGCAATAGGGATAAACAAGGATGGTGATTATATAAAATATAAATGTGGTTCTGTAATAATTGGAACTGGAGGGGCAGCACAAATTTTCCCACTTAACTCAACTCCTGGAGATATCACTGGAGACGGATATGCAATGGCATTTAGAGCTGGAGCTTCACTAACTAATCTAGAATTTATGCAATATATGGTTAAAACGATTTACAGTAGATCTAAAAATTTACAAACCTTAGTAGATTCCCAAGTAGGCGGGACATTTTGGACATTAAACCCAAAATTAATTGATATAAATGGGAAAAACATTCTTGAGGAAATACTTCCTGAAAATATCAATGAATCAGAATCATTTGAAATGCGTACTAATCATTATCCTTTCAGTAGCAGAGATTCATCAAAATGGATCGATATAAGTATCCAAAGATGTATTAGATCAGGAAATGCTTCAGAAAAAGGAGGAGTGATTGTAGATTTTTCTGAAATAGATTTTAAAAACATCAAGCAGTCAAAACCTCAACATAGCCCAACTAAATCTGTAGCAACCACTTTATTAGGAGATGATGAAAATAAACAAATTGATGTTACTCACTCAGCACATGCTGTAAATGGAGGTATAGTAGTCGATGAATGGGGCTCTACAGAAATTGATGGATTATTTGCTGTTGGGGAAACTATTGCTGGTCCTCATGGAGCAGATAGGCTTGGAGGAGGAATGATTTCACAATCTTGCGTATATGGGAAAAGAACTGGAGAAAAAGCAGCTAGTTACTCATCTGAAATAAATTCAATAAATGATAACCATGAAAAAATTCAAATAAGATTAGAAAAATTTAATAATTCCAATGGTCCAAGTTACAATTCAATCAGAAAAGAATTAAAAACATTAGCAAAGGATCACCTGATTGTTGAAAGAAATGGGACAGGATTGAATTTTTTTGATAATAGAATAAATGAATTAATTAATGAAGAAATTACTAATGCTCCTTTTTCTGGAAATATTCGATTAATAAAAAATTTAGAAACTGAAAACTTACTCACTGTAGCAAGATTAATGGTGAAATCAGCAAAAATGAGAAAAGAAAGCAGAGGAAGCCATTGTAGATTGGATTATCAAAATATTGATAATAAATCATGGAATAAATCAATTTTTTGGAATCTAGAAAACGGAAAACTTAAATATAAATTAAAGCAATATCGTCAAGATCCCAATAATGTTAAACAACTATCTTAAATAAAACATAATCAATTAATAAAACAAAAATAAGGTTTTAAAATGAAAATTAAAGATGTAAGAATATCTAAAATTAAGCTTGTAGAACATCTGGGTGAAGTTGAACCAGCTTGGACTCCTGGAACAGCTTCTATAACATCTACAATTGGTGGGTATGATTTTACAGAAATCGAATTAGATTCAGGAGAAATAGGTATTGGACCAGGTTGTGACGAAATAATCATAAAAGACTCTAAAGATTATTTAATTGGAAAATCTCCGAATGATGTAATTGATCATTATAAATTCTTACTTAATAAAACTAGAAATATTCCATACAGAGGTTTAGCAGGAATTGATATCGCATTATGGGACTTGAGAGGAAAAATAGAGGGAAAATCAATTTCTTCAATTCTTGGAAGAAAAAAAGACACACTAGTTCCATATGCAAGTTACGTGATTCTATCTGAACCTGAAGAAAGAGCTGAAATGTCAAAAAAAATGCTAGATGAAGGATGGAAAGCAATAAAAGTAAGGTTGCACCACAACGAAGAAGAACTAGATGTACGAACAATAGAAAAAATTAAAGAAAAAACAGAAGATAACCTAACAATACTTGTAGATGCTAATCAAGCGCAATCTGATTATAACTCATACAAGTTCAGTAATTGGCAGGCAGGAGTTATATGGGATATAGATAGAGCAAAAAGAATGAATGAAAAAATGTTCGAATTAGGTTGTTATTGGCTTGAAGAACCAAGACCCAGATATAACTTTAATGAACTAAGTGAACTAGTATCCATGAAAAAAACTAAAATTTCTGGAGGAGAAAATAACTCAGCCATTTCAGATTTCCATGAAATTGTAAATAAGAATAGTTATGATATTTTGCAACCTGAATCAATGGTTTTAGGAGGAATAACCCCTCTAATAGAAATAGGAAAATTATCTAATAAATTTAATAAAGAAATTGTACCTCACCATGGAGGAGGAGACATAGGAGTTGTCGCTCATATGCATTTAATATCTTCTTGGAACAATGCCCCATTTTGTGAAATGTTAAATGACCCACCATTAAATAGTTATAAAAATAAATTCTTTATCTTCAATGAAAACTTAAAAGTTGAAAATGGAATCATTGAAGTACCAAATGTTCCAGGCTTAGGTGTAACTATAAAAGAGGATCTGATAATCAGAGAATAATATTAATTGATGTTATTATTTAAGAGCAGTATATTACCTTAGATTCAAATATTTTTTCATTTTACGAAATAGAATATAGGTAATTAAAAATAGGAGACTAAATGGAATTAGAACCTAATTGGCAGAAAATAACTGAAGAAGGAATCGAAAATTTAAAAACACTGTATGGTTCAAGCCCAGTTAGATTAAAAAAAGAAATAAAACTTTGGAAAAAACAGATAGAAGATACTAAAGAATCTGTAAATCAAAATCAATTATATCAACGAAAATTAAAGTATAAAAAGTAATAATCACCTTTTAGAGGTTTGGATATAATTTTCTGGTTTCTTTTTACGTTGAATAAAACTATGAAATAGTACTGAAAAAGCAATTAACGGAATAGATAACATATAACCTGTAGCAATTTCTGTTTGAGTTAATCTGACGAGTAAAACAAATACAATAATTGAAAAAGGAACCGCAATCAATGTTGGATGACTATAATGTCGAGTAAAAGTACCCCATAAAACCAAAAATATAACCAGACAAGATAAAAAAGATATCACAGAAATACCTAACATTAGTCCAATAAGAATCGCAAGCCCGTCTCCTCCTCTAAATTTGGTGAAAACAGAGTTCCAGTGACCAAAAATGCAAAAAAGACAAATAATTAAAAACTCTATTTGTGATACAGAAAGGGAATTAGCAATAAATATTATTGTGATTCCTTTGAAAATATCTAAAATCAACACCAAAACGCCTAATCTTCTTGAAACTACTCTAAATACGTTTGTAGTACCTGCCTGTTGAGTACCTACTTTAAAGATATCAATACCTTTAACTTTGCTTATCATGAAAGCAGATGGCAAAGATCCTATAAAATAAGCCAGTATTGCTAAATATATAAAGTTCACTTCTTCCTTATTCTTCTGATGTACTTAAGATTAATTTTCAAAAATCCCTGACGTAATTTACACCTGTGGTTTTGAAATATTTAAAAGGTACATCAAGCTCTCTTATTTTTCCTAGAACTTCTTCTGAAACTTTTCCATAAATTTCTATTGACCATGAATCAATTAATTCAACCTGTTTTTTGATAGTTCGTTTTACATCAGGGCTATTTAAATGAAAAACAAATGAAGAACTATCTTTAAGTATCTCAGTCCATGTGAATGAACAAGAGTTATCAAAATCACAATTTAAATCATGAAATAACATTCCTGGCTCTGTTTCATTAACAATATCGTCTATTTCCTTACCAAGCTTCATGTATTCTTCTTGTTTTCCATCTTTTACTTGAACACGTGCAATAATTACAAATGGAGTCTCTTCATTTAATTTTATATTGGAAAAACTCATTTTTTTACTCTGTAAATTTATAGTTTGTACTCAGATAGATTAGTTATTATTGTAGCCCATCTATCAAATATTTACTGAAAGAATTATCATTTTTTATCTTTTCTAAGTTATTAAGAATAAATGTAATAGAGAAAATTCAGGTCTTTTTATTGATTTTTAGAAGATTTCCTAAATTTTTCTAAAGTCTCTGCTGTCACCGGGTAATATCTTCCAGGAGACGCTTTCTCTTCATCCATAAGTTTAATTATATATTCCTCAACTTGTTCATGTTCTTCAGCCCACTCAATTATCTCTTCAGCTAATTTGTTTGGGACAACCACCACTCCATCATCATCACCAACTATTAAGTCTCCAGGCATAACTAGTGCTCCTCCGCATCCTATTGGAACATTTGCCTCAAAAGGTTCAATTGCTGGACGATTGGCTGTGGGAACTCTGTCACCTGCAAACACTGATAACCCATAATCTTTAGAAATTTTATCAATATCACGAATAGAACTATCAGTGACTAAACCTTCTGCTTTCTGCATATAGAGATGTCTTGTTTTTACGTTTCCTAAGATTGAATAGTCTTTATTACCCATACCATCTATTACTAATACATCCCCAGGTCCACACGAACCCATCGCTATATATTCAGGAGAAAATTCTCCTTTTCTAGTTCGTTCAAGTAAATCCGGTCTTGGAGGAACACATCTAAGAGTCACAGCTCTTGCGACAAGTTTTTTGCCTGGAGTCATGGATTTGACTCCTTTCATAAAACAATTCTGCCAAGAAGCTTGTTCATGTTCACCAGCTGGAAATTGAGATCCCTGAAGTCCTAATTTGAATACTCCACTATATATAGTTGCAGAATCGATTTTTTTAAATCTTTCTATTAATTTATCAGATAATTTCACCTTAGATTCCTGTATAGCATATATTTTTTTAAATATTCAATGATGTATCAAATAAATTAACCCCGTTCCATCTATTATTTCCCTTTTCCTTCATTAAAAAAATGTTTTTAATCACCTCTGGGTTTGCAAGCCCGTGAGGAGCTTTACCTTTCAAAATTCTTATTATATTTTCAGCTTGTTTTCTTGTCGTAATTTCTCTAGCCAATCTTGAAGAAGCAGCAGTATGAGGCGTTATGATTAAATTGTCTAGACTTAATAATGGATCTTCAGATGATATTGGTTCTTGTTCAGTAACATCAATACCAGCAGCAAAAATAATATTATTTTTTAAGGCATTAAAAAGTGCAGATGGATCAACTAATGGTCCACGAGCAGTGTTTATCAATATGCAATTATCTTTCATTTTGCTAAACGCCTCATCATTAATTATGTGAAAAGTTTCTTTATTTGAAGGGGCATGAAGTGTAATAAAGTCAGATTCTTTAAGTAAAGTATCTAAATCCACTAATTCAACGCCAAATAAATCAGCAGTAGTTCTGTCGATATAAGGGTCATACGAAATAATTCTTGAGGGACCAAAACCCTTTATCCTAGTTGAAAAAGCCTTACCTATATTCCCTAAACCAATTATTCCCACCACATTTCCTGCAATCCTTCCTAACTCTGATCTATAAGGTTGAATCAATTCTGTCCTGTCAACCCAAGAACCTTTTTTCACTAGTTCATTTTGCTCTGTAATCTTCCTTGTAATAGTTAAAAGTAAAGCCATTGCATGGTCTGCAACTTCAGTGGTATTTACGCCAGGTGTATTGCATACACAAACCCCTAACTCGGTAGCAGCATCAAGATCTACAGAGTCAACACCAACACCACCTCTACTAATAACTTTTAAATGATTAGATTCTTCCATAACTTTTCTAGTTGTAGGAGGATGTATATATATTAGTGCCCCATCAGCATCTTTTAATAATTCAATATATTCTTTTTCAGTTGTACATTCTTTTTCTATTAGATCAAAACCTTCTCTATAAAATAAATCTTTTACATTTGAAGCATTGTCTCCATGAGCAACTAATGCGACTTTCATAATTCTATTCTCCTAACATATTCATTATTTCAAAACTTAAAATCAACGGTGGCTGAGGATAACTCTAACATCCAATATCTACTTTATCAGGGTTTTAAAATCATACTTCGCCTGGTAAATCTAACTTTTACATTAATACTAATAGTATTTAATAACCCTAAAATTTCAAGACTTTAGTAATACGATTTAATATAGATAAAGGTATAAAATTAAGTTATAAATTTTCTGATAACCTGTGTTGATGAAAAGAATATTATTTATATTGTTATTTGCATTTCTAATTGTTGGATGTGCTAGAGAAAATATTGAATCTGAAAAAAATGATATTTCAAATATTAATAAAGAGCCGGAAGAAAAAATGATTGGTGTTGTGAAGAATTATAAAGATGAAGCTGAAGCAATAAAAGAAAATAAAGTCATTAATCAACCCGGTAAAATTATTACGAATATTAGTGGTCCAGAATATGAAATAGAAAAAGACAAAGATATTAATTTCGATTTAAATGTTCTTGATATTGAAGAAATAACTATGCCTGCATCTATTACGTATGGACCAGATAACAGGTTATATGTGGGACAACTTGATGGCTCAATAGTTGCTTTTCAACAACCTTTATTAGGCACAATTAACCCAGAATATATTGTCCAACCAGGAACTTTTGAACAGATTTTGGGTTTGACTTTCAACCAAAATGAATCTTCTGATGATATAACTTTATATGTTTCTCATTCAAGATTACATACAAAAACTGAAGATCCTCCCTTTCAGGGAAAGATTTCAAAGATAAAAGGACCAAAATTTAAACCTGAAACAGTTATATCCGGTCTTCCAGTCCAAAATGGAGATCATGCTAACAATGGTATAGCGTTTGATCACAAAGGAAGATTATTTATAGCGCAAGGTGGAAGTACTAACGCAGGATTTCCTATGAAACCACTTGATAGAGATGAAACACCTCTTTCAGGAGCAATACTTGTTGCTGATTTAAGCGATCCAGATTTTGATGGTGAAATAAAATATGATACAGAGACTGCTACTCATCAAACAAATAAAATTTCTGGAGATATTAATGTTTTTGCTTCAGGATTTAGAAATCCATTTGATTTAGTTATTCATTCAAATGGTAAAATATATTCCACTGATAATGGACCTAGTAAATTTTTTCCAGGTGAATCTATTTCATGTTTAGAAGATAGAACTTTAGGTGTTGATGGCCCAGATGAATTAAATTTAGTTATAGAGGGTTATTATTATGGACACCCCAATAGAAATCGTGGAAGATTTAATAAAGATGAATGTACTTATTATTCTGGAAAAACTCCCTCTGAAAACCACAGGCAACCAATAGCTTTATTAGGTGATTTCCTGTCTGCGAATGGAATTGGAGAATACTATTCAGATGCTTTTAATGGCAAAATGATTGGAGACCTTATATATGTTGATTTTAAAAATGGTGAAGTCTGGCGAGTAGAACTTTCAGATGATGGTGAAAGAGTTCATGCGATATCGAGTTTATATAAAAAAGAAGTATCTGGAGCTGTGGATTTAGCATTAACACCTGATGGAGAGATATATATAACTCATGTTGGAGGCGCTATTTATTATCTTTCTCCAAGGAAATAATTGAATTTGAAGAATATTGGATTAAAATCTATGATTTTATGTAAGGTCATTTTATGAAAAACTAGGCCTTGCCTTTTTGAAGTAAAAGATAAGAGGTTTAATAAGTTGGGGAGATAATTTTAGGATTGGGGGTTTTCTGATAATTTGCTCAGATTTATTTAAAACAAATCATCTATTAACTTAATTACTTTTTCTTTATTGTCATAGTAATAGCAGTTGACATATACCTTGGTAGGAGGCATTTTAATAAAACTTGGCTCTCTTTTAAGTATCTCATTCCCATCCTTTTCTAATATTTCGCCTTTTTCAATCTTTGAATTTTTCCCAAAAACAATTAACGCTGCTATTTCAATTTGATTAATTATAGAGCTGCTATTTTTTGGCAAACTCATTAAATATCTCCGGATTTGATCATAAGGGTCTACAGATTCACTATTAACAACTTTTGTTTCAATAAAGAAGGGCAAGGGATAATTCTTAGAATTTTTTTTAGGTGATATTAAAAAATCTAATTCTCCAAATTTCAGATACTGATCTTTATAAAAAAGCTCTACGCTAATTTCTCTTATAGCTTCAAATTCTTTTGATTTAGAAAATTCTAAAGACATAGCCATTTGATAATCTGACTCTTCAAATCCTGGACCTAGTTCTTCAAAAACATCTTCACATGTCTTTTTAATGTCATTTATCGTTTTCTTAAATTTATCTAAATATTTTGGCATATATATTATTATAATTAAAATTTACATTCCATGCTAAAAAGATAACTTTTTAAGATTTATCAATGATTTTAGGAAAAATGGTAACAAAATAATTCTCAGGAAAAAGAAATTGAAGACGATATACTAAAAATCAATTCTTAATGAGTGAATTAGTAGTTTAATATATACTTGATTTTTAAATACCAAAATAATAAAGAATAAAAATGCCAAATAA
>CAYSUW010000023.1:0-14736 GCA_964434385.1 uncultured Dehalococcoidales bacterium
ATAGAGGCAGAGCTTTTGCAAACGGGTACATACAGGCAATGATTGAAGCAGTACAGAAAGAGAATTAATTAACTGACTTTATCTATAGAATTAATAAATATATCAGCACATGATTCCCAATTAAATTTATGACTGCTTTCTAAAACTGATTCTTCTTTACAATTCAAGGATTTTTTAATTGCCACTTCAATGTCCTCATGAAAAAACCCAGAAACCCCTAAATCTATAATATCAATTGGTCCATTCACAGGAAAAGCTGCCACTGGAGTTCCACATGCCATAGATTCTATGATAGTAATACCAAAAGTATCATTTAAACTAGGGAAAACAGTAGAATCAGCAACAGAATAGTATTCTGCAAGTTCTTTACCAAATTTATATCCTGTAAAAAGTATCTTATTGTATTTTTTTTCAAGTTTTTCTCTTATAGGCCCATCACCTACTATCACAAATCTATAATTATCGATTTTGTCAGATAAATCACAAAATACTTCTATATTTTTTTCTTTGCTGACACGGCCAACATACAAAATTATTTTTTTCTTACGAGTTGGATCTAACGAATTACTTAAAGCCTCATTTGTTCTTGGTTTAAAAATATTTCTATCTATGCCTCTGGTCCACAATTCAAGATTTTGAAATCCTTTTTCTGATAATTCATGAATCATCGTAGGAGTATTAACTAAAATAATTGAAGATCTAGAATGAAATCTCTTGATTAACTTATAAGTTAATAATTTAGGAATCTTATACAAAGAATCTAAAAATTCTGGAAATTTAGTATGATAGCTAGTCGTAAAATTTAAATTATTTTTTAAACAATAAGATCTTGCTATCCACCCTAAAACTCCTTCTGTGGCAATATGTATATGATCAGGCTGAATATGCTTAATCTTCTGTTTAATAATTTTTGATCTAACTACTGGAAATTTCACCTCCTTATATCCTGGAACAGAAAATGTCGAATAATCAAAAGGGTGAATAACTTCTATGGAATATCCTTTCTCAATCAATAAGTTTTTCAAATTCATCCAAGTAGTTACTGCCCCATTCACTTGAGGAGCCCATGTATCAGTAACTAAAAGTATCTTTTTCATCTTATAAATTCGTGTATTTGTAAAGTTCACCAATATTATAATTAAAAAAATGTTTTTAACTGATTAGTAACAATTGATTTAAAAGAGTGCGATATTATTGAATTAATTAGAAAAAACAAGGAAAGTATGGATAAAGAAAAAGAACAAGTAAAAATATGTAAACTTTGTGGAATTCCTGCTGAAAAACATTTCAGTAAATTCGGGATCTTCGGAATTTATCCTGGTTGCCATTTCCCTTCTCAGAAAAAAGATTCTAAGAAAGATCAATTAACTGAGTGTGAAACTGGTTAAAGTTCTTAAAGCTTATTATTATACTGATCTGAAAGATCTCATTACCTACAGATCCAAATTTTAATCTAGAAAATTATACTTTCTTGAGATTTGTGGCGTTCTCTTTGCCTCGATTTTCACTTACATCAAATGAAACCGTATCTCCTTCTTCCAAACTCTCGATTCCGGATTCTTTTACTGCAGAAATATGTACAAACACATCTTTTCCACCTTCATCATTATTTATAAATCCATATCCTTTGGTTGGGTTGAACCATTTAATCTTACCTGTAGGCATCTTTACGTCTCCTTGTCTTACTATGACAAAAAACATTATAATCAAGATAAATGATATAGCAATTTTCAATACTATATTTTTTAGTAATTAACTTGATTTTGTTATCTTTTACTGAATATTACTGCAAATAATACATATTTTAAACGCGTTTTAATAGTGAATTCTAACCAAATTAATAATTATTTAAGAAAAAATAGGCCATTATTACTCTTAACCCTCAATGTACTCTTAGTAGTATTTATAGTTTTAGAATTCTTCATACTTACTACGATTAATCCTGATCTAGGAAAAATACAAGCAGGCTCAAAAAGACAATTGTCTTCTGTCGGCTATCATAGCAATTAATAATATTTAACTTTATAAAAAAAACTTAAAGCATTATTTTGTCAAAAAAAACAAAGATCATAGTCAGATTAGGAAAAATCAAAGATTTGGAAATTATCCAGAATTTTCAAATACAAATGGAACATATTATAGAAAATACTCCTATGCCTGACGAAGTAGGTAAAAAAGGAGTCAATTACATTCTTTCAACAGCTCCCAAAGATGGTTTCTACTTAGTAGCTGAAATAAAAGACACTATAGTTGGATGTTTAAGAATTTCATATGAAAGAAGTGTAAGTAGTAATGGTGTTTTTTGGTGGATTCAAAATGTCTTTGTTGCGGAAAATCACAGAAATAAAGGAATTTTCCAACTTCTTTATAAAGAAGTTTTCAAAATGAGTAAATCTTATAAAAATATCGTAGGAATAAAATTACACGTACATAAAAACAATTTAAAAGCTCAAAAAGCTTATGAAAAAGCAGGAATGAAAAAATCACCAGAATTTGTTTATTTCAAAAGATTATAAGTAATCTAAATTTATAAAATTTAAGGAATTGCTTTTATTAATTCTTCTAAAAATTCAATCGTTGATTCAGGGTCCTCTGTAGCAAGAGGTTCAACAATAAGAATTAAATTTCCATGAACTAAAAACTCTGTATACAATGGCTCTCTTCTAACGCACGTTTTTCCATAAGGCAAATCGATATCATTCTGAAATAACCTTGATTTATTTATTATTAATGTGTTGCCTAAACCTTCTTCAGAATTCCATCTCACATTAAATTTTATTCCATGTCTTCCAGTCCATCCACCTCCCCGAGAATGCCCTCTACATATTAATTTTTCTACTTTTGGCCCATGAGCTATATTCTTTTCTACAACTTCAATTTTTTCTGTCTGTTCTTCACCTGCAATTTTACCTAAAGTGTTTGCAAGTTCTATTGTTGGATATACAACTACAGCAACTTCTCTACCTTTATAAAATCCCCATTTAACAATTGTAGTTTCAGGAAATTCTGCTGTCTTAAATTCTCCTTTAACTCTATACCCTGTAGATACAACATCTTCTAATGAATAAATTTTATTAATTGATTCAGTTTCTTGTTTACTGCAACCAAATAATAAAATTAATATTACTAACATGAATGAAGCTTTCATGCTATTTTCTATTTTTCTTCTAAATTCTTTATTAAATTTATACAATTTTCTGTTGATTCTAATTTTTCATTGCCTTGACACAATACAATAACATTACCATACACAATTAAATCCTTGTATTTAGGAAAAGTACAAACACCACCCATACCTCCTGCACCTATAACAGTTCCCCCTTTACTGGTGGCACCACCGGTGGGTCCTGTGCAGAATCTTGCCTCTTTGAGCCCTTCTTTCCATGTTGCATCGTCTTTACGAATCTTAACATCCTCTGGTTTAGAACCTACTCTCTCTTCAGCTATTTTTAATCCTAGTTCTAAAGCATCTTCATGAGTATTATAAAATCTCAATTCATAATCTATAGGGTCTTTGAACTTATAAAATCCATAAAATGCTGCAGTCGCTCCCGGTAAATCTTTAATTTTGTATTTTTTTAACTTTTTAAATCCAGAACTTGTAAAATCCTCTAAAGTAAAAATTTTTTCAACAGCATTAACTCTTTCTATCTTAGGATTATCAGAATCTAATGATCCGCAACCTAACTGGATAAATAACAATAAAAAACAAATAAAAAAAGTAAATTTAAATATATATTTATTCATTTTTATCAATAATCATAAAACTTTCTTAAATTTTACATTAATCATGAAAAAACGTTTTTCTTGAACTATTGAGATATATCAACAATTGAAGAATATTGAATTTTTTTAAATATATCAGGAATAGTTTTAACTTTTTTAGATCTCACGCCTCCACCTAAAATAATATAATCTAAATTCATTATCGGTTTATCTACATATAAACATATATCCATATCCTGTAACCCAAAAGGAGTTACCGCGCCTAACTCCATACCAGTAATATTTTTTGTTTTCTCACTATCAGCAAAAGATAACCTTTTAAAACCTGTCAGATTCTTTAATTTATGATTAACATCAACCCGTCTAGTAGCTTGTATTACTGGCATCGCATATTTTGGGGAAGCACCCTTTGAAGTAATTAACAATGCATTAATAACATTTTCAGGATTTACTGAATATTTCTCACAAAATTCCTTAGTATCTGAATATTGGGGATCAATATCTGTTATTTCATAATAGACTTCTAATTTATTTAATTCTTCTGATATTCTAATCACCATAATAAAAATACACATTAGTAAAATGAAAAATTTCTTTTATATTACCTTAATATTTTCAATTACAACTATATTTAGCTGTAGCTCAGAAATTACAATTGAACAAGAAAGCAAAGAAAAAGCTACAGAAATTACAATTGAACAAGAAACCAAAGAAAAGACTACAGAAAAAACGAATTCTGAAATTCCAGCTAATGTGAGTTGTAAAAATGATTCTTACCCAGAAGAAGCTCCTAAATTTGGGGACAATTCTAAGATTCCTTACTCATCCTTGAACGAAAATTTAAAAGTTATAGATCTTGAAAAAGGAACAGGAGATGAAGTGATTACTGATGACAAAGTGATTGTCCATTACACTGGATGGCTAGAAGACGGATGCATATTTGATAGTTCTTACATAAGAGGTGAAACTGCTTCATTTAGAATCGGAAGACAAAAAGTAATCAAGGGATGGGATGAAGGAATACCTGGAATGAAAATAGGAGGAATAAGAAGATTAGAGATCGGATCAAAATCTGCATATGGAGAAAGAGGAATTCCAGGCACTGTACCTGAAAATGCAACATTAATATTCCTAGTTGAACTTGTAGACATAAAGAGATTAGTTCAAAAATGATTAGAAAGAAAAATTTTATCCTTTACTATTTAATAATCACAATAATTATTTTAACAAGTTGTTCTAGCCAAAAGTCAGATGAACTTTTTTATGAAATTATCACACCTTCAGACAAGGTATTCGCTTTCCAAGATTTAAAGAATATCGGATTCAAAAAAAGCCGAGAATATAATGTGTCAAAACTTGAGGGCGCAACAGGAGCTTGGTTCGGTTTTTGGGGAGAAGATGAATATAACAGGAAAGATTATGAAATAAGATTTTATTCTAATCATCAAGATGCAGTATCTTTAGGAGAAACTCTTGCCAAAGAAGTAACAGGAAAAGATGCTGTAATAGCTAAATCTGAAGCTACTTGGAAAGAAGGAGTCAAAGATAGAAGAACAATTGGAGGACCTGGTTCAGGGGGAGGTGGAAGAAGCGGTACTTTTCCCAAATATGGAAATTATTCGATATATGGAAACATGGTTATATTATGTGAAGGCCAGATAGAAATAGCATTAGAAGTATGTTGGAAATTAATTAACACATTAGAGGAAAAAAATGACTAAAAAAAATATTTTAATCACAGGTGGCACAGGGATTATCGGAAACATTTTAAAACAAGAATTGAATAAAGATTACAATATCAGTATTTTAGACAAAATTGATTCTTCAGATTCTAATTCATTTGTTGGAGATATTTCTGATTTTAATTCAATTCAAGAGTCATTCAAAAACCAAGATGTTATCATCCATCTAGCAGCGGATAGAAGATCTCATGGAGAATGGGACTCTGTAATGAAAAACAATATAGAGGGAACTTATAACGTATTTGAAGCAGCAAAAAAAAATGGAATCAAAAGAATAATTTTTGCCAGTTCGAATCATGCTACTGGAGGGTTTTATTTAGTTCCACCTTGGTCAGATGTATTTAATGGAAATTTTGATAAAGTACCGCCAAATTATAAACTTATTAATGAAAAAGACAGAATAAAACCAGATGGATATTATGGAGTATCTAAAGCTTTTGGAGAAGCTCTAGGAAGTTATTATTCAGATTTTCATAATATCTCCTCAATCCACTTAAGAATAGGTTGGGTAATATCAGATGACGAACCAACATTTTCATCTGAATCTTTATCTTTGTGGCTGAGCCATAAAGATCTTGCACAAATTACAAGAAAATCTGTAGAAGCAGCTGAATCTCTTAAGTATGGTGTATTTTATGCCACTTCAGATAATTATTGGAAAATTTTTAGTATTGAAAAAGCCAAAAAAATACTCGGTTATAAACCTTCAGATAATTCAGGCAAAGTAATAAATTATAATAGAGAAAAATTTGAGAAAGAAGGTTCTTAAGAATTAATAATTAAATAAGAGCAATCACCACACCTACCATACATAAAACAACTCCTATTTGACTTAAAAGCATTATTTTTTCTTTCAAAAATATCCTTCCAAGAATAATAGCTGCAATTGGAGAAGAACTTCCTAAAATTACTGTTAGAGAAGCTTCTCCAAAAAAAAGACTGGTAAACCAAAATAACATAGAAAAAGTAGCAATAAAGGAAGCTGAAAGAACAAAGAATTTATTATTATTATCTTCATACAAAAAACTTAGTCGGAATCTCTTAAACCAAATTGAGAGAATCAGATATACAGTTAACACGGACAATGACCTGATTAATGTAACTTGAAGAACCCCTGTATTTTCTAATACTTGATCAAGAATTAAATTACCTGAACACCACAGTAATCCAGCAAATAAACAATATAATAAACTCTTATAATTCAAAAAAAATGTGCGAAAAGAAAATTTATCATTTGCCCCATTACCGGAACTGAGATTGATTAAAATTACGCCAAAAATAATAAAAAAAGCACTTAATATTAAATAAAAACTTAAAGAATCATTAAAAATCCATTTACTTGCAACCATTGTAAATAAAATAAAACTACTAACAATTACTGTTAAAGTTAAGCCTATTTTTAACTCGTTTAATGCTTTGATATAACTAAAAGTACCAAGAATATTGAAACATGCAGCTAATATACTTAAAAATATCAAGGATGATGATAATTGAAGAAAACCTGCCCAAGCTCCAAATATAGCACACAATATCAACACAACAGTTACAGAAAAAAATCCTTCAGGAAGCATGAATGAGAATCTATGTCTTTCTGCGGTTTTCCTCAATAATACACCTGTGGTACCCCAACATACTGCAGACATAATAGCCATAATTTCACTCAATTATCAACTCCTACAATTTTTAAAGTAATGATACCTAGGATTTAAATAAAGAATCATAAAAAACTCTCTACAAAATAGATCATTAAAGGTAACATATTCACTATGAACAAGATATTAATTATCGCAACAATTTTTCTAGTTCTAGTTAGTTGTTCAAGTGAAAAATCTAAAGATACTTCACTTGAAATAGTTTCTGATACAGGAAAAACTTTTACTTTCGATGATCTCAAATCTATCGGTTACAAGAAAAACAGAACTTATGATATTTCAGAACTTAAAGGAGCAACAGGAGCATGGTATGGTTTTTGGGGAGAAACCAGAAGTACTTCAAAGGACTATGAAGTAAGAATTTATAATAATCACTCTGATGCGGTCTCTATGGGTGAAAATCTTGCTAAGGAAGTGACTGGGGATGATGCAATAATTACTAAAGAAGCTACTTGGAAAGAAGGAATTAAAGATAGAAGACAGGTTGGAGGAGGACGCACAAAAGGAACCTTGGAATTACAAGCTACCGGTATTTTCCCAAAATACGGAAATTATGTAATTTATGGAAATATAATTCTGTTGTGTGAAGGACAAGAAGAAATATCACTAGAATCATGCTGGAAATTAATTAATGCTCTAAATGATTCAAAGTAATATTCAACTCAAATTAATGCATTTCCAATATGAAACAAATCATAATCACATTTTTAGTCATTGTTATATTCTCAAGTTGCTCTAAAACTGAAGGAAATGATCACGAACAAATTATTTCTAAAATTAGTAACAATCAAATAACCTATTCAATAAACGATTTCCTAGAAATAGGTTTTAAAAAAACCAAAGAATATAATGTAGATGAATTGCCATTCGCAGATTCTGCATTTTGGGGATTTTGGAAAAATAATTTGGATGGCCCTAAGGAATTTGAAATCCGTTTTTACCCAACTCATCAAATACTAATCGAAAATGGAATAAATTTTGCCGATGAAGTGATAGGAAAAGAAGCAAAATTAACTAAAAAACATGCTACTTGGAAAGAAGGAATTAAAGATCGAAGATGGGGAGGATTTTATCTAGATGGAAGTATTGATCCAAAATATTACGGCTATATAGTGTACTCAAATTTCATTATTTTTTGTGAAGGAAGAGAACAGGAACAATCTATTACAAGATGCTCAGAAATAATTAAAAAAATAAAAAAATAATTTTAAAAAATGAATGATAAAAAGAAACATTTTGAAGAAGCAAAAAAGAAAAGAATAAAAATTAAGGGAAGAGGCTTTTCTCCAATAACTATGGAAAGATCTAAAGGTTTCTGGTTAATGCTTACTGTAATGGTTATCCTGTTTCTAGCGAAAATACTATTCTATTAATACTATTTTCTCCAACCTCTTTTGCCTTTTCCAGACATCATATATTCAATCTTCTCATCCGCCTCTTCCTGAGTTATTTTTCCAGAATCAATCATAGATTGCATTTTTTCTCTCATTTCCTCTTCAGTAGGCATCTTTTTATGGCCTTTTTTCGAATGCCATCTTTTGCCTTTTCCAGACATCATATATTCAATCTTCTCATCCGCCTCTTCCTGAGTTATTTTCCCAGAATCAATCATAGATTGTATTTTCAGTTTAATATTCTCTTTCCTTTCAGAAAACATCTCATCTCTTACTTCTTTAATTGCATTAGCCAAAATATTTTCATCAATATTAAGTTTTTGTGCTAACTTAGACTCGAAAGAGTTAGAAGGAGAATCACCATCATCTGCTAAAGCGTAAGAGCAAGAAGAGTATAAAAAAGAAAAAGCTATTAAAAATAATAATAAATATGTCTTTTTGGTTTTTAGAAGATAATGATTAAACATTTTTATCTGAAAATTAAAATTTATTTATACATATCATAACATTTCTAGATTAAACTAACACTTCAGAGAAGCTATAAATTTAAGTTATGAAAACAAAATTAATAATTTGTGGGATTTTTTGTATCTTCTTTTTAGTCTGTTGTGAAAATAAAACTCCTACTATTTCAATCCCAGAAAAAATCAACTCCACTGATAAGATCTTTGATATTAAAAACTTAAATGAGTTTGGATTTAAAGAAAACAAAGAATATGACGTTACAAATTTACCTAAAGCTTTGTCTAGTTACTACGGTTGGATAAAAAATGAACAAGATGTACTAAAAGACATAGAAATAAGATTTTATGAGTCTCATGAAGATGCTTTAACTTTTGGATTCGATCTAGCAAAAGAAGTAACTGGAAAAGATGCGAAAATTTCTAAAAAAGACGTCAAATGGAAAGAAGGACATAACGACAGAAGATCTAATAAAAGATCTGGAACAGGAGGATTGGGACCAGGATCTGGAAAAGCCAAATATGGAAACTTTGTTATCATTGGAAACATGATTCTATTATGTGAAGGATCTGAAACTACATCATTGGAACTTTGCAATCAATTAACTAGTAAATTATTACCTTAAAAAATATGTATTTTCAAAATGAATTATAAAAATCCGGATTTCCTAAAAAATCATATAAAAAGCATCATTTCTTTCTATCATCCATCATGTATTGATAACGAGTTTGGAGGTTACATAAACCAATTCCGTGATGATGGGACAATTTATGATCGTATGACTAAACATCTTGTAGGAACATGTCGGTTTATATATATCTATTCTGTATCTTCTTTAGTACTAGATGATAAAGAGTATAAAGAATGTGCTGAACATGGATTTAAATTTCTAAGAGAAACTCATAAACAAGCTGATGGTGGATTTGCATGGCTCTTACAAGGAAAAGAAGTTGAAGACGATACAAGATTTTGTTACGGACATGCTTTTGTCCTACTAGCTGGAGCAGTAGGTGCTAAAGCAGGCATAAATGGAACTAAAGAATTTCTTGATGAAACTTACGATCTACTAGAAAAACGATTCTGGAATCCTAGTGATCAATTGTACGTAGATGAAATGAAAAAAGACTGGAAAGATATAGACCCCTACAGGGGGCAAAATGCCAATATGCATATGTGTGAAGGTATGCTTTCAGCTTTTGAAGCAACAGGAGATCAAAAATATTTAGATAGAGCATATATTTTAGCTAAAAGAATTTGTGTAGATCTAACAAAACAGACTGGTGGATTAATATGGGAACATTTTAAAACTGACTGGACGCCAGATTGGGAATATAACAAAGATGATCCTTACCATATGTTTAAACCATACGGCTACAACCTAGGCCATTCTATAGAATGGGCAAAATTATTATTAATTCTTGAACGTTATCGCCCAGAACAATGGATGATTGAAACTGCTAAAAACCTGTTTGATGAAGCAATAGAAAAAAGCTGGGACAATGAAAATGGAGGAATGCACTATACATTATCTCCAAATAAAAATTTGTTAGATAAAGATAGGTATTATTGGGTAATTGCAGAAACTTTTGCTACCGCAGCCCTAATGGCGCTTAGAACAGGAGAATCACATTATTGGAATTGGTATAACAAAGTTTGGGAATATGCTGATAAGAATTTTGTAGATCATAAATATGGAGCTTGGTACCGAATTTTAAATGCTGAAAATGAAAAATATGATGATTTTAAAAGCTCTCCTTCTAAAGCTGATTACCATCCTGTAGGAGCTTGTTATGAGACTCTACAAGCTATGAACCTTAAATCTGAAAATATGTTTACCTGAAACTTTCTGCATTAGATTTGGGTGAATAATTTAGAATTCTTTTTTGATTAGAAATATCCCAAATTTTCCATTGATTATTAGAAACTCCAAAGAAAATGTTAAAAGTCACTTTTTCAGAAATGATACAAGCTTCTATCAGACCAGCTAAATCATCATGACTACACCAAGTTGCAAAAGATCTTTTAGATCCTAATGTTGATTGTGAAAGGGGAGAATTATCCTTGTTTACAGTACCAATTCTTAAGCATGCAATTTTTATTCCATATTTTTCATGAAAATATCTTCCTAGATTTTCTCCAAAAGCTTTACTGATACCATAAAAACTATCCGGTCTAACTAAACAATCAGGTTTTATAAGATCAAAATTACCTTCTAAGTTGTCATAATTTCCAGAAATAATTTCTTTATAAGGATTATCATTTTCATATAGACCTACCGCATGATTTGAACTAGCAAAAACAATTTTTTTCACCTTAGCAATTCTTGATGCATCAAAAACATTTCTTGTACCTTCAATATTATTTTTCCTTATAATTTCCCATTCATCTGAAACCGAAGGATATGCGGCAAGATGAACTACAGTATCAATTCTGTTTGAAAGCATAATATTTTTAAGTTTTTCAATATCTGAAATATCTGAGATTATCGTTTTTGGATATTTAGAAGCTACTATATCTAAACCCACAAAATTATTGTTGTGGATTTTTTCAATAATTATTCCTCCTATTAATCCTCCTGCTCCAGTGACTAATATGTTATTCATATTTACCTTTAATTTTTTTAAAATAATAACAGATTACATTTTATTATAAGTTCGCTTATTAAGTTTCCAATATTAATTATCAAAAAATCATAAAAAATAACGAAATTAACAATTTTTTCCTGATTAATAGAAAAAATAATTAGAAAAACATGCAGTTATCGTAATGCTTGTATTTTATTTTGTAATCCTAGAAAGTTGATAAAAGAGATTAATTTTATGTTAGGAGGAAATTAATGAATATAAGTAGTAAAACTCTAAGTAGCTGGTTACTGATTTTGGGTGCTATTCTGACTTTGGTAATTTGGGTAGGACTAGAACCTCAGTTAGTTGGAGATTACAATAGCCCACAAGAATTTTTGGGAAAGATGGCTGAGGCAGGAAATATAGGAGCATTACTTGGCTTATTAGGGGGAACATTTTTTCTTGCTCAAATAGTAGGAACAGTAATGTTTGCACGCCAACTTGGTGAAGGAGGTTCTGGAGCTACAATCGGAAATGTTGCAGCTATTCTCGGAATAGTACTCGGTGCTGCTATTATAGTTACAAACGACTTAGGTCTTTCAGCTCTTGCAGCTGGATCTGCTGGGGATGAAGCTAGTGCCATGGTAGGGGCTCAAGTGTCATTTTATACTGGAGCTTCTTTTGGAATGCTCTTTGGACTTACATATTTATGCTTAAGCATACCTATGATTGGCCAGGCTAGTAATATGTTTCAAAAAGTTTTGGGTTACTTACTAGGATTGATAACTCTAGTAATGATAGTCTCAACGGTTGCAGCTTTAGACTTGCAAGATAGCATTTTGGGAATAATAATATGGCTTGGTTTGGTTGTTGTTTTAGTTTTAACTGGTATTGCAAATTTGAGAAAAGAATGACAAATCTTGCATAATTTTGCAGGAAAACTCAACAAATAGTATCAATAATTTAGAGGGATTTAGTAAAACTAAGTCCCTCTTTGTTTAATTAAATCAATTGCATCTTGTTTCTGTAACAATTGAGTAAGGAGACTATATGAAAAAAAAATATGAATTAGGAGGTGGGCCAGGTATGCTACCTGCCATTTCCAAAAATTATTCTAATGGAGTCAAAGTAGGAAATTTTATATTTACAGCAGGACAAGCAGCTTTAAATGAGAAAGGAGAACTAGTTGGGGCTAATGATATCCGAAAACAAACAGAACAAACATTAAAAAATATAAAAGGTGTCCTTAAAAGTCTAGGAGCTTCATTAAATAACGTAGTAAAAGTAACAGTATGGCTTAAAGACTTCAGTGATTATCAAGGAATGAATGAAATATATGTAAAGTATTTTGAAGAACCTAGGCCTGTAAGAGCTTGTGTTCAAGCAGACTTAGTGCCCATCTTTGATGATGATCTCTTAGTTGAAATAGAAGCTACTGCAGCAATCACAGATTAGTAAAAACATAAAAGGCTCGAATTATGTAAGTTCTTCATATTATTAGTTCTTTAATGTAAAATCATGACAAATTATTATTAAGAGGATAAATATGAGAATCAAGACCGTATTTCTTGTCGCTGCCTTAACTACAATATTCATTAGTTGCGGAGACTCTGGCAGTAGTGATGTTTCTTTTGCACAAATTAATCCAAGTGATTCTGTTTATCAGTTAGAAGACTTAAAAGCCTTAGGTATAAAAAAAGGCAAGAAGTACAATGTTGATGGTTTGGAAAAAGCAACAGAAGCAATTTTTGCGTTTTATAAAAAGCCAGGCACCAAAGAAGCTATAGAATATGAAATAAGATTCTATGAAAATCATGATGATGCGGTGAATTCTGGAATACCTATGGTAAAAGAACGTGTTGGGCCTGATGCAAAGTTAAAAAAAGATGAAGCAGTATGGGACGAAGGCTTGAAAGATGCTAGACAATGCGGAGGTGCAGGTGGAGGTGTGGCTAGAGGTGGAAGTTTAGCAGGTGGTGCAGGAGATCATAATGTAGGTAGTTGTTCAGCTCCAAAATACAATGAATTTTTTGTTTTTGGCAATCTGGTTATATTGTGTCAAGGAGAAAATGAAGAAGAATCAAGAAATCATTGTGTTGATTTAATTACAATCCTCAATTCTGATTAAAGATTAAAGCTTTAAGAAATCACAAAAATCATCCCTAATCAATTAATTTTCAGACTCCAACTTTCGCCTACCAGCTAAACCTATGTTACGCCTATCAGTTGAAGGAAATATTGCATTTATTTCTTCCATCTCTTCTTTAGAGATTTTCCATGAATAAGTAGAAGCATTGGTTTTCAATTGATCAATATTTGTGGCTCCAGAAATGACTGATGAAACACATTTATTTGCTAATAACCAAGCAAATGCTAAATCTAATAAACTTTTATTTCTTTTCTTGGCCCAAATAGTAAGATTTTCGATAATATTATAGTTGTTTTCAGTTAGAAATCTCTGAGAGATTTCTGGCCTACTATTTTCTGTTAATCTTGCTCCATCTGGAAGAGGTTTATTTTTTTGATATTTTCCTGTTAAAAATCCTGAAGCGAGGGGAAAGTATGGCAAAAGTCCAATTGAATACTTATTACAAGCGTGGATTAGTTCGTTTTCAACATGTCTAACTAACATAGAATATTCTGGTTGAACCGTAGAGTATTCTTTCCATCCGAATTTCCTACTTATATTAATTGCCTCTACCATCTCCCAAGACATTATATTGGAACAACCTATATATCTAACTTTTCCTTGAGTCACTAAGTCGTCTAATGCTTTTAAAGTTTCTTCTTGAGGAGTATAGGGATCATAAATATGAGTTTGATAAAGATCTATGTAGTCAGAATTTAGTCTCTTTAAGCTACCTTCTACAGATCTTTTTATGTTTGCGCTACTTAAGCCTTCGTCGTTAACGCCTTTCTCCCATCGAATACCCACTTTTGTTGCAATAACATATTGATCTCTTTTTGATTTTATAGCCTTTCCAATAAATTCTTCAGATACTCCCGATGAATATACATCAGCAGTATCTATCATATTTATTCCTAAATCTAAGCACTCTTTTAGTATGGCTTCAGAAGACTTATAATCAAGACGTCCTCCAAAATTATTAGTTCCTAATCCAATTGCTGATACTAATAAACCTGTATTTCCAAGTAATCTATATTCCATAATAATGCTCCTTTACTATTGGATTAT
>CAYSUW010000024.1:0-13089 GCA_964434385.1 uncultured Dehalococcoidales bacterium
TTACAGGCAGTACAATAATAAGTTTTATTTAAGCTTAAATAATAAAAAGGGCTCCGTTTGGAGCCCTTTTTTTATCAAAGATATAGTTTTAATAAAAAATAAAAACCTCAAATTTAGTCCAAGTTTTTAGTTAATTTATTACATACCTCTCTTGATTCTAATATATCTTTTCCTTCACACATTAAAATAACATTACCTATAACAATATAATCTCCATATTTTGAAGTATAATTACATCCAGAATGAGGCTGACCAGGAGGTCTACTACATCTTCTTCTGTCTTTAGCACCATCTTTCCATGGAACATCATCACCTGTTACTAATCCAGATTCTCCAGTAACTAAATTAGCATCTTCTGTACCGAAAGCATTAGCATCTTCGTGGGATTTATAAAAACGAATCTCATATTCAGATTTTTGAAATACTCCATGCCATGCTTCTTTTAATCCCTGAAGTTCCTCTACACTTTTATATTCTCTAAGAGGTTTAAATTTTAAATCATTAAAATCATTAATAGTAAAAGTAGAGGATGGTTGAGAAATTTTTGGCATAGTTTCTTCTATTAATTTATCCATTCCTTCTAAACTATCATCTGATGATTGCCCTGAACAACCCAATAAAGAAAACATCAATAGAAAAAAGAAGAAAATATATAAAAATTTATTGGAATATAAATTCATCATTTAGATAATGCATTCATCAAAGCAGAACAATTTTCCAATGAAACAGTAGAAGTTGCCCCTTGGCATAACATAACTACATTACCAAATATAATATAGTCACCATATTTCGGAACGATACAAGCACCAGTGTGATGACCTCCTTCACCTTGACACTCTCTAGCCTCCTTAAGTAATTCTTTCCAAGTAGCTTCATCGGGAGGTTTGCTTCTAATTTTGGCATCTTCTCCAGTTCTTTCATCAGCTGGAATAGTACCTAACTCCACTGCTTCTTGATGACTACCATAAAATCTTAATTCATAATCTTGCTGGTTCTTACCTCTTCCTAAAGCATCATCACCCATTCCCCAAAAACCCCAAACAGCTCCTGTCATACCTTCTAATAATTTAGCTTTTTTTGCAGATTTTCCTTTCTTAAAACCAATACTTTTAAAATCATCTAGAGTGTATACTGTATCTGAAGGGGTAATCTTTTGTACTGATACAGATTCTGAAGGATTTTCTCCTTCTTCAGAATTTCCACCACAACTAACTGTAAATAAGAAAAGCACAAAAATAATAAAAATAGCTTGGTACTTATTTAATTGGGAAAAACACATTTTCATTTAACACTCCAATAATATTCTAATAATATAGGATATATAAATAACGATTTTTTGTTGCTTACATGTTAGGATACTTTATCAGAAATCATGAAACTTTTTAAATTAAAAACTGATTATGATTAATAAGAAGATATATAAAAGTCTAATTTTACATTTTACATTTTGCTTGATTTTAGTAACTAGCTGTAATGACTCTGCAGCAACATCTGAAATTGAGAATTCTGAGATTAACATTAAGGAAATTTCTCAAACAACTTTTAATGTTTCTGGCAGATCTATAGATATCGAGTTTGATGGAGAGAATTTTTGGGTTGCACACTATGAAGATGGAACCGTATCAAAAATAAATTCTGAAGGTGAAACTATTGGTACCTTTGAAGTAGCTCCAGAGCCTATAAAATTAAAACACGATGGAGATTTTATTTGGATTGCTCATTTCACAAAACCTATTATTACAAAGATGAAATTAGATGGTTCAATAGTAGGAGAATATCCAACTGGAGAATCGCCTGGAGGAATGATCATAAATGATACTTTCTTATGGGTAGCTAATGGAATGTCAGATTACCTCAGTAAAATAGATAGAGCTTCAGGCACAACACTTGAAACTTTTAAGGTTGGTGGAACTGAAATGCCTGGTCCCTTTGCATTAGAATTTGATGGGGAAAATATTTGGGTTGCAAATTATTTCGAGAATTCCATTGATAGATTAAATTTAAATGGGGAACTATTACAAACTATTCAACCAGGAATAGATCCTGTTTCAATGGCATTCGATGGAAACCATCTTTGGGTTGTACTTGTTGATGAAGATAGTATAGCTAAGATAAACCCAAAGGATGGAGATGTAGAAAGTTTTCACTTAGTTCCTAAAGGACCGAGAGAAATAATTTTTGATAATGAATTTCTTTGGGTAATCAGTTTTGACGATAAAATCTTAACAAAAATAGATCTAGAGGGAAATCTAGTAGGAGAATTCACTGTAGGAGGAGGACCTTGGTCAATTACTACTGATAATAAAAATATATGGGTAGTTGATTCTACACAAAATATAATTCACAAAATAGGTCCATTAAACTCTATAATGCCTGAACCAAAAGTTAGAATAAAAAATACAGTAGATTTTGAAACAATAATATCTCTGCCAAAAATATTATTAAGTGAGAAAGGTGTATGGACCTCCCCTGTGCCATTTGTAATGATTGATGAAAAACTTTGGGTAACTGTTCCTGAAGAAAATAGAATAGTAAGGATAAGTCCTGAAGGAAAAGAAGAAATATCTGTACCAATTGAAGGAAACGCAGCTTCACTTGCCTTTGATGGAAAATTTTTATGGGTTACAAATCCTCAGGAAAGAAGCATTTTACAATTAACAAAAGATGGTGAATATGTTGAAGAATTTGAAGTTTCTACTAGACCAACAAAAATTATATTTGTAGATAATGATTTATGGTTTATCAACTCTACTGATGATTCAGTATCTCATATGAAGCAATCCGGAGAAATTGTCTCAGTTTATCTAACAGGAGGATGGCCAGTTGATATTATCTACGATGGAAAATTCATCTGGACAGCAAATGCTAGAGATAAAACTGTAAGCAGACTAACTTTAGATGGTGAAGACATAAAAAACTACAGAGTAGGCAATACTCCTGTAAAAATAGCTCATTCTGATTTACATGGAGAAGGACATATATGGGTAGTTAATTATGATGACAATTCAATAATGAAACTTACTCGACAAGGAATGAAATTAGCAGTAGTGAAAGTTGAAGAAAAACCATCAGATTTAGTTATAAATGGTGAAAAAATAATAATTTACAACTCTGGAACAAACAGTTTTTCAGAAGTTTCTGGCAGAACTGGAGGCACAACTATGGAGGGAGATGAATGGAGAGCTCCTTCTCAATTCAAGGATGAAAATAAATAAAACGTTTATTCATCTCTTGCAGATTCCATACCAGCAGCCCAAGCACCTAGTGCCATAAATCCTCCATCAACATTTAAAAATTCTCCAGTAATAAATGATGCTTTATCACTACATAGGAAAGATACTGCATTTCCTAAATCTTCTGGTAATCCAATACGTCCTATAGGATGTGATTTGCCCATATCTTGTACTAATTCTTCATTTTCTTGTTCAGTTCCGCCTAAAGCTATTCTCAACATTGGGGTATCGATAGCTCCAGGGCAAACTGATACAACTCTTATTTTATCTTTTGCATAATCAAGTGCTAGTTGACGAGTAAGTGACAATACTCCTCCTTTACTTGCAGCATACGCAGGGACTAAAGGTTGAGATTGTTGACCTTGAACACTAGCGTTATTCACTATCACACCACCACCCTCATTTCTCATGTAAGGAATAACATATTTTGACATAAGAAAATAACTCTTCAAATTGATATTTATAATTGAATCCCACATTTCTTCAGTTGTTCCTTCAGCATTTTTATAAGAAGCAGGAGGTTGGATTCCAACGTTATTAAATAGAATATTGACTGTTCCAAAAGCTTTAACCGTTTGATTAACAGTTTCTTGAGAAGAAGACGATTTATTAAAATCTGCTTCTATAAAAATACTCTCTCCACCATTAGAATTGATATCGTTAACAAGGTTTTCTCCTGCTTTTTTGTTAATATCAGCTATAACAACTTTACATCCTTCTTTTGCTAAAACAGTTGAAGCTCCACCTCCAATCCCTAAAGCTCCTCCAGTAATTATTGCTACTTTTCCATCATGAATTCCCATAATCATCTCCTACTCAAATTAACATTTAAATATTTTTATCAATTCGATAAAGTTTATACAAATTGATAAAATCTTGAAATAACAATATTTCATACTAGGAGGAACTTTGGATTACGAAATTACAAAACTCGCTAGCCCTAATGCTATAGTCGGAGAAGGACCAGTTTGGGATGGAGATAATAACATTCTATATTGGACTGATATTCAAGGTGGCAGATTTTTTAAATTTGATCCTTCAACAAATGAGAATGAACAAATTCATAATGGAGTAAATGTTGGTGGACTCAGAGTCAATAAAAATGGTGGTTTAATTCTAGGAACCTGGGAAGGAGTGATGCTCTGGGAATCAGATGAAAATTACAAATGGATAAAAGAAGGCACATTACCTGATAAAAGAAATACAAAAGTAAAAATCAATGATGCAACAAGTGGACCAGATGGAAGTTTTTATTGTGGAACTGATGCTTCAGATTATGAAAAAGATGTATTATTTCGAGTTAATCCTGATGAAACCATAGATATTATAGATGAGGGAGTAAAACTATGTAATGGAATGGGATTTTCTCCTGATGAAACTATCTTTTATAGCACTGACACTATACAAAAAATTATATATAAATGGGATTACAATAAATCCACAAGAGAAATATCTAACAAGAGAGTATTTGTAAAAAATGATGCTCCAGACCAAGGGTTAACTGATGGAATGACTATTGACTCTGAAGGATACGTATGGTCAGCCATATGGTGGGGGTCAAAAGTAATGAGGTTTGATCCAGACGGGAAATTAGAGAGAGAAATTCACATCCCAGCTTCACAGACTTCTTGTGTAATGTTTGGTGGAAAAGATCTTAATGAGTTATATGTTTCTACAGCTAGCTTTGGATCAGGATCTACTGAACTAATGGGTATTGAGCCTGAAGGATATGATCTTTCTACGTATAGAGGCGGAGATCTTTTCAGAGTAAAACTAGATATACAAGGAAAACCAGAATATAAAACAAATTTTAATTGGTGAAATATTAAAATAACCTGTATTTTAGATATGCTTCCTGTGGATCCATTCCTGAAAGTATGTCTTTTCTCAATTGGTTTTCAGTATTCATACATTCTTCAGTTTCTTGAACAACTTCATTAATGATTTCTTTAGGAATAATAATAGTTCCATCTATATCAGATAATACAAAATCACCAGATCTAATATTTACTCCCCCAATACTAATAGGTTCTCCTAAAGACGAAACTTTCCATCTTCCTACAACATCTGAAGGTGTAAAATATTTACAGAATACAGGGAATTTTATACTTAAAATAAAATCTACATCCCTACAACCTCCATCTACTATGTATCCTTTCACTCCCCTATATTTTAGAGTTTCGGCTGATAATTCACCCATGTGAGCAATTGTGTCATCATTAGGCTGACAAATTACTACACTATCTGTAGGAGCTTTACTTAACAATCCAGTCCATTCTAGTAAAGTCGTATCTTTATCCAAAGTTTCATCTATTTCTCCACTACAAGTCCAAACAACTCCTGCAACTTTTAAAGAGTTATCAATAGGTCTAATAGAATAAGGTAAGATAGTATCCTGAATACCTCGTTCCTTTAAGACATCATATACTGCTCCGGTATAACAATTTTCTAGTCGAGAAACTAAATCATCTTGCATTTCTTTTCACCGCCTCTATTGTTGCCTGAATATAACCGTTAGCAAATGCTCTCCCTCTATGTCCCCAAGAAGAATCATCAACAACTAAAGGAACATGATCATCTACAAAGACACCGTCAAATCCAACTTGATGATAAATTTCCATCGCTTTATACATATCTACATATCCAGTATTGATAAACTCTTCATTAAATTTAGGTACCTGACTAGAAACATTTCTAAAATGAACATATAAGATTTTTTTCCTTTCACCAAAATACCTAATCATTTCATATATATCTTCTCCCTGCATTTCAGAAAAAGTTCCCTGACAAAACTCTATTGCATTTGAATCACTTGGATAGATTTCTATCAATCTTTTGTATGCATCAAAACTTCTAAATAATTGTGCTGTCCCACCTAGCTTAGGTACAGGGGGATCACAAGGATGAATTCCTAAACGGATCCCTTCTTCTTCAGCTATAGGAGTTATAATTTTTATCCAATATTCCAAGCTTTCCCACATTTCATCATCTTCATAAATTCGATCATGTGACATTGAGGGTTTACCATCTACTTCATCTCCTGATTTTACGCCAGATTCCACTATAGAATAATCAAATGATGTTACTAAAGCTCCTCCTCTAATTTTTGATGATCTTCCTGTTCTCCAAACTCTAGAAGGCATCCAATGATATCCAAATATTCTTATTCCAGCTTTAGCTATATTTTTAATTGTATATATCATGTTTTCTATCTGTTCATCTCTCTTTGGACCATTCAGCATTATATGATCGTAGAATCTAATAGGAACATTCTCTAAGGCATTAATTCGAAGACCAAAACTTTCTACTTTATTTTTCAGTTCAACAATATCCTCATACTCCCATTTTGTTTCTCCTGGCACTACACCATCAACATATGATTGGACTATCAAATCTTTTACTCCAAATTGTGCAGCGAAAGCTAAACTATCATCACTGACTCCATACGAATTATATTCAATAGTATCAACTCCCATATTAAATCCTGGTCTCATAAAATTCCTCCAAAAATATTTATACTTTTATTATGATAGAATCTCGTATTATTACAAAATATATCAAAATTTTTCTTAAATATATGAATTTCAGAAATATCAAAATAAAAATTCCTGTTCTCCCAATTTTATATATCATCATTTTAACTTTTTTCCTATCTTGCTCTTCCGGTTCTAGTAAAGATTCAGACTTGAATAATGGCTCACAAAATACTTACAACTTAGAAGATGCAGTAAAAATAGGATGGAAAATGAAAAAGGGTTTTTCAACTGAATTCCCTAATTCTACTGATGCAAAATGGGGGTTTTTTAAGGGAAGAGAAGTGGCATTAATCAGATATCAAAATCTTGATGATGCACAAAATTATGGAAATACTGCAGGTTCAGAGCAGACAGAATATATTGAACCAATAGATGGAATAAAGGCATATGGAGATAATGTTGAAAAAACTACATGCAGAGGTTTTGCCGAATATCAAACTCCTTATAAATTAAATATTCATTTCAACCCTATGGATAAAATATTCTTTATTCAAAAAAATAATACGATATTTGACCAAAACACTGGGACATTAAAGAATTTATATAGTTTAGGTGATACTTCAGAGGAAATTTATGAAACTCCAGCTGCAGAATGTCCTAGAAGAGAACCACTATATAGAGAATTTGTTATTGAAGGAAACATAGTCATTATGGCTGAACCTCTAAGAGGTGAAGATTCCACTGCTTTAATAAAAGCTATAGAAGAAATAATTACTAAACTAAAGGAGAATTATGACAAGAATTAATAAAGTAATTGATTTACTGGACCAAAGGCAACCAGTTTATATTACACATACCCCCGGATTAGATTATGAAAATGGTAAAGAAATGTCGAAAACCTTTGCTGATATGATCATAATTGATTTTGAACATCACGCATTTGATATTTTAGGATTACGTTCATTTATGAAAGGATTGGTAGATGGAGGACCAACCCTCAGTGGTCATCAAACTCCAACTGTAATTACAACACTCCCATCAAACTGTACTACTGTTAATGAAGTTTTAGCTAATGCATGGCAAGCTAGACATGTTCTAAGTACAGGAGTACATGGAATTTTAAATACACACACTAGAACTCCAGAAGCAGTAAAAGCATTCGTAGCTATATGTAGATATCCTTTCCAAACATTAGGATTAGAAAAAGGAATACCAGAAGGTCTGAGAGGAGCCGGTGGCCAAAGAGAACCTGCAGATATTTGGAATCTTTCTCCCCAAAAATACGTCAAAAAAGCTGATCCATGGCCATTAAATCCTGATGGAGAACTTTTATTGGGACTAAAAATTGAAGACAGGCACTGCTTAGAAAAAGCAGATCAGATCGCAGGAGTACCTGGTATAAGTTTTGCAGAATGGGGACCTGGAGATATGGGAATGTCTTTTGGCCTTCCAGATGCTCATGACCCCCCTTATCCAAAAGAAATGGATGAAGCAAGAAATATAGTTAAATCAGCATGCGAAAAATCCGGAGTATTCTTTTATTCTTCTTGGATAGACCCAGAAATGAATGATCAACAAAGAATCAAATATATTATTGAAGAGCTTAATGTAAAGATTACAGGTGCTAACAGCAAAGAAATTGCTGATTATGGAAGAAAGTTAACCAATAGAACAATGCCCTATTGAAATTAATTAACCTTAATCAATAGTTTTCCGAAGTTTTCCCCTGAAAATAATTTTAAAAATGTTTCAGGAGCATTTTCTATTCCTTCAACTATCGTTTCCTTGTATTTCAATAATCCTGTTTCTTTAAGATTAAGCAGGAATTCTATTCCATCTTTATATTGATTTTCCCATCTAAAAACTATAAATCCTTCTAATTTAGCCTGTTTAATTAAAAACTTATGCATATTTCTGGTACCAAGCTCAGGTTCAGAATTATTATATTGAGAAATTTGCCCACATACGATTACTCTAGCAAAATCATTTATTTCATCTATTACAGAATCACTAATAGATCCTCCTACGTTATCAAAGTAAATATCTACTCCTTCTTTGCATGATCTCTTGAAATTTTCAATCCAATCAGATTCTTTATAATTAATTCCTTCATCAAAACCTAAATTTTCTGTCATATAATTAATTTTTTCTTTTGAGCCAGCAATTCCTATTACTCTACAACCCATACTTTTTGCAATTTGACCAACAGTAGCTCCTACTGCTCCTGAGCCAGCTGAAACTACTACAGTTTCTCCAGGCTTTGGTTTTCCTATTTTTGTTAGACCAAAATAAGCTGTTAATCCTGGCATACCAATTGCTCCAAGAGCTAAAGTAATCGGATCTATTCTAGAATCTATTATTGATACTTGATCTTGATTAACTATTGGATTAGATTGCCAACCGGCTTTGCTAAGAACTATAGAACCTTCAGGAATATTCTCAGAACTTGAATTTTCAACAATTCCAATTATTTCTCCTGTCATCACTTCTCCAATCTCCAAATTCTTTGCATAAGATTTTGTTGCAGTCATTCTTCCTCTCATATATGGATCTAAAGATAAGAAAAGAGTACGAATACTCACCTGATTCCTTTGAAGAAGATCTTGATCAGATTTAATAATTTCAAAATCTTCTAAAGTTGGATATCCTATGGGTCTTTTAGCTAAAACTATCTTTGTGTTTTTCATTCTCAACTCCTATGTGACATTTATTATTATGAAATTTAGGCATTATTCATTATTATTGCTCTACTTAATATTAATTTCTTAATTTTTATGACTTTTTATTATTCAAATTTATTTAAAAAATATGTAAGAGGAAGACGTATAATCTTTTTCTGGATACCCACAGGTCTTTAATAATAAATTACATTTAATGATTTTTTTTGTATATCTTTTCAAAGAGAATAAAAAGTATGTTTAAGTTTTTGATTTTTGATTTCAACTATTCTATAACCTGAAGGATCCTTGCCAAGAGGTAAACCTAAAGAAGAAGTAACAACAATTTCGACATCATTAAAATTTACACTTTGATTATAATGTAAATGTCCTGAGAAAAAAGCCAGAACATTCCTTTCTTTCAAAAACTCAAACAATATTTCTCTTGTCGCTATTGGGAATTCCCAATACCCTTCACTCTTTTGATTAGATGGTGAAATGTTATCGTCAATAACTACATCATTACCCAAATAAGGAGGATGATGACTAAAAAATATAATCGGTTTTTTGAAATCTTGAGATTCAATTATTTTTTTTAAATATGCATTCTGTTTTAAAAACCTTGATTCCAATGCATCTGGAGCCATGAAAAGTGAACTATTTATGACGATAAACAAAATACCAAATTTTTCAAAAGAATAATAATCATTTCCAAAAAACTTTTCATATCTCGCCATACCAGAAGAAGAAGGAACTAGTGGATTTTCTCCTACATCATGGTTCCCAGGAACTAAAAACAATTCTATATCATTATCAAGATTGCTTAAGGCAGATTGAAATTTTTTAATAGTATCATCATCGTTAATATCATTAATCAAGTCTCCAGTAATAACAAAGAAATGTGGTTTTTCAATATTGGCAATTGAAATTATTTTTTTTAGATTTTCTAGTTCTTTTTCCAATCCTATATTATTTTGACTTTCTAAAGAATTTTTCCTTTCAAAACCAGAATCTTTAAACCATTTTTCTGTATATTGTTTTCTATCAACTCTAGATAAAAAGTTGTCAGCCATTCCCAGTTGAGAATCTGTTGATAAAAAAAAATTTAAAGTAGAATCCATTATCTAATCCTGTAACAATTCATCAAAATAATCTAGATTCTTTATATTAGGTACAAACTCTCCAGGTGGAACACTTTTTAAAATTGAAATAATTTTGTCATTGAATGGAGTTTCAACAGAGTGTTCTTTACCTAACCTAGAAACAAGCCCATTCAAAAATTCAACTTCAGTCCTCCTATTTTTTAATACATCTTGAAGCAAAGAAGGTTTACCTCCGATGAAATTTTCAGATCTTTCAATCATATGAGATTCTATCTCTTCTAAATTCTCACCATCATAAGGATTAGCATAAACTTCAGGATTAGCCGATCCTATTTTTTCAACATTTATATTTTGAGCTCTTCCTACTCTTACAACTTCTCCAGCGACTTCTATCATTATTTTTCTTGCTTTAGGGTTCATTCCCAATTCACCTGATCCTAAACTGCTTATCCCTGCTAAAGGATTAGCCATACAATTGGTTGCAAGTTTTGCCCATCTTTCACCCCATAAGTTATTTGTAGTCTCAGTAGGACAAACATCACTCAGCAATTCAGCAATTTCATCAAGTCTTTTTGAAATTGAACCATCTAATTCTCCAACTTTGAAACCTACATTATTAGGGGGAGAACCAGTCCATTTCACTTTACCTGGAGTATCTAGTGCAGCTCCTATTATTACAACACATCCTATAACTTTCTCTGAAGAAGCAATCTCTGCAACTCTAGGATCATTAACACCATTTTGAGCTACAATAATTGTTCCATTGTTCTTCAAATATCCCAAACTCATTTGGGTAGCCCAATCTGTATCATAAGATTTTACAGATAAGATGATTAAATCAAAATTGGTTTCCATTTGGAGTTCATGAATATGAATAGGTCTAACTGGAATAGAAAATTTTTTTCCATCGTATTTCTCAATAATCAATCCTTTTCTTTTCATTTTATCAACATGATCTGACCATTGATCTAGTAAAGTAACATCATGGCCTGCTTTAGTCAGCATTCCTCCTATCACACTACCAATTGCCCCAGAACCTAAAATTAAAATTTTTTTATCTAACATATTGACTCTTCAACTATTAATAATATAAAAAATAAGAAATAAATTGGAAACAAATTAGATGTAACATGATTCAAACATTCAATCAATGTAATATACTAAACAAATATCATCTAAGAAGGAGGAAATATGCCAAAAGGTAAAAATCAAAATATCAGTGCACCCGTTCTAAAGTTAATGGAGGATACTGATTGTGACATATTAGATATAAAATTTATTGATGTTCCAGGAACATGGCAACATGTTGCATTACCCAAATCTGAGGTTGATGATAGTTTGTTCACAAATGGAACAGGATTTGATGGATCCAGTGTAAGAGGATTCCAAACTATTGATGAATCTGACATGTTATTGTTACCTCATGCTGAAACTGTAGCAGTAGATCCATTTCAGGAAAAAACAGTCACTGTAATTGCAGATATTAGAGATCCTCTTACAAGTTCTAATTATTCTAGGGATCCTAGATATGTCACTATAAAAGCAGAGAATTACTTAAAATCATCAGGTGTGGGAGATGTTTCCTACTGGGGCCCTGAATTAGAATTCTTCGTTTTTGATTCTGTTGAATTTTTCCAAAATGAAAATGAAGCATATTTCAAGGTAGATTCAGATGAAGGAATATGGAATTCAGGTTCTAAATATATGATAGATGAAGAAACTCCCAATATAGGTCAAAGACCTGGATACAAAGGTGGATATTTCCCTGCAGCTCCAATTGATACACACCATGACATGAGAAGTGAAATGGTAAGAATTATGATTGAAACATTTGGAATAGAAGTAGAAAAGCATCATCATGAGGTTGCCACTGCAGGACAAGGCGAAATAGATTTAAGATTCGATTCACTATTAAGCATGGCTGATAAAGTTATGAAATATAAATACGTTGTCAGAAATGTTGCTCAAGAATGGGGAAAAGTTGCTACTTTTATGCCAAAACCATTATTTAATGACAATGGAACTGGTATGCACACTCATCAGAGTATATGGAGAAATGGCAAACCTCTCTTTGCTGGAAATGAATATGCTGGATTAAGTAAATTAGCATTAAATTATATAGGTGGACTCATAAAACATGGAAAAGCTCTTATGGGATTGTGCGCACCTACATCTAACAGTTACAAAAGATTAGTACCTGGTTTTGAAGCTCCTACAATCCTTGCACTTTCTGCTAGAAATAGAAGTGCTGCTTGTAGAGTCCCTATGTATTTCCAAAATCCTGAATCAAAAAGAGTAGAGTTTAGATCAGCAGATGCTACCTGTAACCCTTATCTGGCTTTCCCAGCCATGTTAATGGCAGGATTGGATGGTATTGAAAACGGATATGATCCAGGTGACCCCCTAGAATCAGACCTTTTTGAACTTTCTGCAGAAGAACAAAAAACTTTAAAGCAAGTACCAGGTAGTATAGAAAGTGCCTTAGATGCTCTTGAAGAAGATCATGACTTTTTATTAAAAGGAGATGTATTCACTCCAGATTTAATAGAAGCGTGGATATCTTACAAAAGAGAAACTGAAGTTGATGAAGTAAGAACAAGACCTCATCCTTGGGAATACT
>CAYSUW010000025.1:0-12902 GCA_964434385.1 uncultured Dehalococcoidales bacterium
ACATGCTCCTAAGGCATGCGTGTCTGCCATTTCACCACTCCCCCTCTGTTAATACATCAAAATTATTCTACCTAATCATCAAGTTTGTTTACTACAACTACTGTTACAAAAAAAAATTATTCTGTAAGTTAAAATATAATTTTTTCAAACATTATTAAAAATCCATTAATTTTTCTTTAATTTTATCTACTGTAAAACCTTCGCCTATTAACTCTATTAATCTTGCGGAAATATATCCAGCAGATTTTTCAAATCCATATGGACGAATAAAATCTTTAATGAATTGTTTTTTTTGTTGTTGATTATTATCTGATTCTCCTTTTTCAATTAATTGTTTTATCAAATCAGTACATTCTGACGAGTTTTTAACTTCATAAATTAAACCATAGCTTTTTAAATGTTGAAAATGAGGTGCATTTGATTGAGATTTATGATGATTTTCATCAATAATTGTTATACATGGAGTAAGATTAACCAAAGAATCTATCATAGCTGAATTATTAATTCCTACTGTAGCTATACTAAATTTCATACTATTAAAGAAAATTTGTTTACTTATATCATTATCAGGCAATCCTCCTTCCTTAGGATATAAAGGAATAGTATTCTTTAGATCATCAAATTGAGAAAAATTAGCTGCATGAGGACGAATTAAAAGTTGGATATTATTATTTTTAAGTTTTTCAAAAAGATTTAACACAATCTTAGATTCTGTTTGAGATACAGTTTTAGATGATCCTAGGTACAACACATATGGTTTATTAAAATCCAATTTTGCTTGAATAAAAAAATCCTTTTTATTTGATTCTTTTAACGATTTATCAAACCATTTATCAAAAAAAGGTGAGCCTGTAATAATAACTTTTGATTCATTAATATTATGAATTCTGAACGCTTCTTGTGAGTGAATTTTGTTCCAAGTTAAAGTAATTGTAGGAGAATGATGCATTAAACCCTTTGTTGTTAAATTATCCCAACTCAATACAGGAACTACAGTAGGAATTTTAAGTTTTTTAGCAGAATTGAGATAATCAGTTTCACTAGAAAAATTCTTCCCTCTTGAAGATAAATTTGCTGGTGTTACAACAAGAACATCGGGGTTTTTGATTTTTAAAAATTTATTAATCTGGTTTGATTTGGGAATAATATTGTTAATCAACTGCAATATTTTAATAAATAATTTCAATTTCAATAGATAATTTAAAGAAGAAATAAATTTAAAATATCTTGATAAATAATTTTCTAAATACTTTTTTTGTCTAATTGAATAAACTGAATCTTCATTTCTTCTTAAATAACTAGATCTAGTAATTAATTCTCTGATAACTCCTATTAATCTAATCCAAATATCATTTCGTGTAGAGTAAATTCCAAATTTTAGATTCTTTGATTCTGAAATTAAAACAAACTTTTTGAGATTTAATTTTACATCTTCTATAATAATTTCTTTTTTTTCTGCATTGATATCAAAATAATATCTAGAGCCATTATCTAATAAATCATCATTATTTAAAAAACAGATTTCTACCATATTTCCTCTTAGACAAAGCTCTTCAATAGTAGTTTTATAATAACTAAATATTGCAGGAGTTCTTGATAGAAATAAAATTTTTTTTGTCATTTGTTAATTCGAAAATACATATAGAAAGAAGTAATTGAAAATATAAACATTTCTAAGAGATAATTTTATTCTTTTTATTAAATGTTTTGTACCATAATTGAAATTTTAATAACATCCAAATTGTTTGTGCTCCATAACGTTTTTTAGTTATATGATTTTCAACTATATTATTTATGTTATCAAAGTTTAAAACACTTTTTAGTTCAGGATTATAATTTGGACTCAGAGTTTCATTCACTATATCCCTTAAACCTCTTCTAATCCATTTGGAAATTGGGCTTACCCATCCTGTCTTAGGATGACTTATAACATTTTTGGGGAGATATTCATTCATTGTTTCTATAAGTAATTGCTTACCTCTTTGTTTATTAATCAAAGAATACTTCCAATTAGGTCTAATACTAGATGAAAGTTTAATAATATCTAAATCAAGAAATGGAACCCTGTTTTCGACTCCATGAGCCATAGACATTTTATCTGCCCTATTTATATAATCATCAAGCATCCAACTGTTCATTTCCGCATTTATCAATGAATCAAAAACAGTTTCCTTATTTAAAAAAGGAGTAATGTTTTCATTCATAAAATCTATATATTCAACTTCATTATAAAATTCTGGTTGTAGAAATTCGCCAGGTGAATATTCTTGAATATTTGCAAAAGATAAATATAGATCTAAGAAATTATCAAAGTTTAATCTATTAATATTTCGTTCGTGACCTAAATATGTCAATACTCTAGAAAGCAGTTTCAAATTTCTTAAGTTTTTTGGAATTTTTTGCCAAAAATCAATCACTCTATATGAATAATATCTATGATAACCACCAAATACTTCATCACCACCTTCTCCACTCATTACAACTTTCACATATTCAGAAGCTTTTTTAGCTAAAATATAATTTGTGATTAAAGTAGAGTTAGAAGCAGGTTCATCCATATGCCATACTACTTTCTCAATATTTTCTAATAAATCTTTTTCAGATATAGAAACTTCATGATGAATAGAACCAAAAAGTTTTGATGTTTCTCTTGCAATATAGAAATCAGAATTAAATTTTTTATTATCTCTCTCAGAATCCAATTCAAAAAATGATGAAAATGTATTTATAGGAGTTTCATTATCTTCAGACATTAATGATAATAACAATGTAGAGTCAATTCCTCCTGACAAGAAAAGCCCAACAGGAACATCACCAACAAGTTGTTGTTTAACAACTTTCTTCAAAGTTTGAGAAATTTCTTGTTTCATAAGGTATTTATTAGGATATTCTAAATTGGGATTTCCAGAATGATATTTCCTGATTTTTATATCTCCATTAGAGAAAACAAGAGTATGTCCAGGCATTAATTTTTTAACTCCTTTCCATATAGTATTAGGACCAGTTATATAACCTAAATTAAAGTAAATACTCAGAGAAACTTCATCAATTTTGAGACTTGGATAAACAGAATAAATAGCTTTTAACTCTGAAGAAAAAATTAATTTTTTATCATGCAAAAAATAATATAAAGGTTTTATTCCTATAGGATCTCTTGCAATTATCAAACTACCTTTTTTCTTATCCCAAATCGAAAATGCGAAAATTCCTTTTAATTTGTTAAAGCTTTCCAAACCTTCTTTTTCATAAAGTTTTAATATTACTTCAGTATCACTATTAGTTTTAAAAGAAATACCTTGGCTTTGAAGTTGAGATCTAATTTTTAAATAATTATATATTTCTCCATTGTAGGAAATTACCAATGATTCATTATCATTAGACATCGGTTGATTTGCATTTGAAGATAAATCTATTATAGATAGCCTACAATGTCCTAATGTCACTGAATTATCAGAATAAATCCCAGAATTATCAGGACCTCTATGACTAGTATTCAAAATCATTTTTTTCACTAATGATTCATTGTTTGTAGTTATTCCAGAAATGCCACACATATATTAAGTTTATAAAAAAATCTTTAGGTCTACGAATCCAATAATAAAACATCATCAGAAATTGCCATTTCTGTTACTATTTAATTTATTTAAAATAATATTTAAAAGGAAAATTTCATGGAAAAAATAGTTGATGAACAAGCAAATGTTGGAGAAGGACCTGTTTGGGATCCTAAAACACAACTATTGTATTGGACTGATATAAGATCAGGAAGGTTATTTAAATTCGACCCATCCAACAATTCTAATGAAACAATTCATTCAGGAATATTTGTAGGAGGTTTTGCAGTCAATTCCCAAGGAGGACTATTATTAGGTACTTGGAGAGGAGTAATGTTGTGGAAATCTGATGAAAACTATAAATGGATACATTATGGAGAATTAGATGGAGAAACATTACAGTTTAATGACTGCATAGCAGGCCCTGATGGTTCATTTTATGCTGGGACTTTTTTTGATAGTTCTATAGAGGGAAAAGAAAAATTAGGCAAACTATATCGTTTTTTCCCTTCAGGAGAAATTAAAATCGTTTCTGAAAACCACGGTTGTTCAAATGGAATGGGATTTTCTCCTGAATTAGATTGGTTTTATCATATTGATGCCGCAAAAAAAACCATATATAGACATCCATATGATAAAGATACTCACAATATAGGAGAAGCAAGTGTATGGTTTCATTATGAAGGCCATGGAGGTACAGATGGAATGACTGTCGATTCAGAGGGATTTATTTGGAGTGCAATATGGGGTGGTTCATGTGTAATAAGAATTGATCCTACAGGTAAATTGGAAAGGAAAATTAATGTACCAGCTATACAAACTTCAAGTTTAATGTTTGGAGGGAAAGATCTAAAAGATATATATATTACTACGGCGGCATCTCCTCAATCAAAACATGCATATGCCCCCAACTCTTATTTAGGGGGTTCATTATTTGTAGAAAAACAATCAATTCAAGGAAAACCTGAATTTGAATCTGATTTTAGTTGGAATTAATTTTTAAATTGTTATTTCTCTAAACAGAATCTAGAAAACCTAGATGATATTATCTCAGGATCAATCGATACTCTAGGAACTTCAAAATTTTGTTCTTTGGAAACTTTCACATTAATAAAACTTAAAGATTCAGGAATATCATTAATAAGATTTTTCAATTCATTTGCATCGCCTTCTAATGAAAATGAATTCTCATATCCCATAGATTTTGCAATCATAGCGAAATCTAAACTATTTGATATAGTCTTCTGGTTTCCTGTTGATTGATATAGTCCATTATCTAGACATATATGCAAAAAATTTGAAATTTCCAAGTATCTAGGTAATGGCAAAGTATTTAGACTCATTAGAAGACTCCCATCTCCATCCAAAACTACAACTCGTTTATTATTATTTATCATTGCAATACCAATGCCAAAGGATGAAGCTAAACCCATTGAACCAATCATATAAAAATTACCTGGTCTCTCTTTTACATGAAAAAGTTCTCTAGAAATCATTCCAGTTGTAGAAATAATCAAATCATTCTCATTCAATTCAGACATAATGATTTCTATAGCTTCAAGACGGCTAATAAAACTCATTTAATAACTCCTTTTTTTATAAGAATGACACCAGGTAAATTTTGTTTATTTATTTCATCAATCAAACCATCTAATTGATTTAAAAAATCAATATCATCAATTTCCTCATTCTCAATTAAAGTTAACGGCAACTTTAAATTTCTAATAATATCAGGACTTTTTTCTCCCATTATCCAATGTTCAGGTGCATCATTAGGTTTTCCACCATGACCTCTCCATCCAACAATCATTAAAACAGGGATTTTGTATATCCCATTAAAAGAAGTCAAAGTATTAACAACATTTCCTATCCCAGAATTTTGAATAATTACACAAGATTTCTTTTGGGATATAGAAAAACCACTTGCTATTCCAAGAGCTACATCTTCTTTAGGTGCAGGAACATAATTCAAATCTTGATCATTCTCTAAAATATTAAACAAATCTCCGAATGTAGAGTCTGGAACTCCTGAAAAGTGCAGGAAATTTCTATCTTTAAGTGCTTTTACAAAATTTTCTGGTAACATTTTATGTCATTAATTCATTTTCAGCTTGTTTTATATCATCAACAGAATGAATTTCAATCCAACCTTTGTAGGTTCTTAAAGCGAAAACTTCATTATTTTTATTAATTAATTCTTGAATCACATCAGTCAGATCTGCAGTTTCGAATGACTCAGCTTCATGAAATTTATTGGTAGAATCTTTTACTTCATCAAGAATTTTGAATAATTCTTGAGCAGCAGATTTAGAAAAAATACCAATTCCTATAAATTCTCCATCAGCTTCATTTAAAGGGATGCCTTTACCAATAGACACTATTTTTTCTAAATTATTATTATTTAAACTCCTATATTTTGTATCTGAAGTTTCTTTAGTAATTATCAAATCTAATCTTTTACCTTTTTTATGTTTTTGAAATTTATATGAATTATCAATTCCCAGAACAATATCTTTATTAGACTTTATCAAAGATGTAAGTAATTCTTCATTAAATATAATGTCTCCAAAAATAATCAAAAATCCATTTTGCATACTTTGTTTAGCAGAAAGAAGGGATTTAAAAAGTTGATTTGATTTTGAAGTTTTACTTTTACAAAGAACAACTCCATTTTTTTCGAATTCTTTAAACTTAGTATTGTTTTCAGGGGTAATTACAGTAATTTTATCCAGTCCAGTTTTATGAATTATTTCAATTTGATGTTGAAGTAGAGAAAAATCATTTATCTCAATTAAAGATTTTGGATTATTATCAAAATCTTTAGATTCACCTGCTGCTGGAATAATTACAGTTATATCATCTAAATCAGATTCCACTATCTCTCTTTGAACAATTTTGTCATAACCAACAACAGAAAAAATATTCTTTACTGAAACAATCTGATCATCCACTTCTTTACTTCTATCAGATTCAATGATTTTAGAAGCAGTTTCAAGCATAGCTTCATATGAAGCTCTCAAAAGATGATTAGCATGTATAACTATATTAAAACCAAGTTTTTTAAGTTCTGAATCTTTTATAGTGTTATATGTTGTAGGAACAGCAACTAAATAAGGTTTTAATCTTAATTTTTTACATAAATCATGGAATTTTTCAGAAAAAGCAATTATCTCATCAGGTTTTTTTTGTTTAGAATGAATCATTATTCCATCTGCACCAGCACGCATATACTTTTCAGCTCTTAAAACGCAATCATTCAACCCTATTCCAGCAACTAAACTCTCTAATCTAGCTATAACTAAAAAATCTTCTGTTTCTTTCGCTTCTCTACCTATTTTTATTTTTTCAGAGAATAAATCAGGATCTTCCATTGATGATGCATCAGTACCACCAAAACTATTTCTCTTAGGAAAAATTTTATCTTCTATAATAACTGCAGAGACTCCTAACCTTTCTAATCTCTTTACTAAAAATCTAAAATTATCATTATCACCACCAGTATCTCCATCTACTATCATTGGTTTAGTTGTAACATTTAAAATTTCAGTAATAGTATGAAGTCTACCTTCATTCCCTACTATTGAAGCATCAGGTAAACCTTTTGAAGCAGAATCAGTAAGACTACTTTCCCAAATAGCATCAAATTTGGTAGATTCAACTATTAACCCACTTAACCCACTATGAGCTTCTATAACTCTAATAAATCCAGAACCATCAATGTATTTTTTAAGGAGTGGTAATCTTTTCCACGGCAATATGTTAGATTCTAATGTCATATATAATTATTCGATAATTTAAACTAATTGATTGTATATCCTCATGAGGTAATTGTCATACATTATGAAAGATTATTGAAAAACAATTATAATTGATAAAAATAAACTATCAAAAGAGAATTATTTTATGAATATAAGAAAACAAACCTTCTATAGTTTTATTGTTATGATACTTTTTCTGAACTTTGTTATAGCATGTTCAAATTCTGAAGATCCCAGTCAAAAGATAGAAAAAATTACATCAACGGAAAAAATTTTCACAATTGATGATCTAACTAAGACAGGATTCAAAAAAAATAAAACCTATAAAACAGATGAACTGCCTGGAGCAAATTCAGCATATTATGGATTTAAAAATACAAAAGATCCAAATGGAAAAAGAGTAAGTGTGGATTATGAAGCTAGATTCTTTGATTCTCATGAAGATGCAAAAAACATAGGAACTGAATTAGTTGAAGAGAGAGTAGGTAAAGAAGCTAAACTAACAAAAAATGATGCTACCTGGAAGGAAGGAGTAAAAGAAGCAAGAACTTGTGGTGGTGATTCAGGACATGGAAAAGGATATTCATTAGTAGTAGCTTCCTCAACATGTAATTTAGCAAAATATAATGATTACTATATTTATGGAAACTTGATCCTGTTATGTCAAGGAAAAGACGATCTAGAATCTCAAAAAAATTGCAGGGAACTTTTATATTTATTGGAAAATCCTAATACGCCAAAATAATTAATATTTCTACCAAAGATTCATGGATTCACTAAACAATTTTTCCAATTCTTCTTTTCCAATTTTAATAGGAGACAATTTAGTAACTCTATGTTGAGGTAAAGTAGCGTCAACAAGTTTCGGAATGTCAGAAGTGTTATAACCTAATGAATTTAGTCCATTAGGCATATTTAATTTTTTCAATAAATCGATTATTGCAATTGAAAGGGACTCTTTAGAAGATTCTGGTTTATTAACTCCCATCAAAGAAGCTATATAGTCATGTCTATTGGGATCAGATTCATAAGTAAATCTAAAAACAGCTGGGGCATTAATAATTACAGACAAACCATGTGGGATAATTGGTTTTTCATCAGGATATCCTTTTGGTAAATACTCTTTTACATAACCAGATACAGCGTAAGACATTCCATGAGGGAGATGACACCCTGCATTACCAAACCCTACTCCTGCCAAAGTAGAAGCCAAAAGCATATTTTCTTTATATTCAATTTCATCAGGAAAATTAAATGCATTTTCAATATTTTGAGATACTAATTCAATAGCTTTTAACGCACATATATCACTAATAGGATTAGAGCCTTGATATGCTGGACGAGTATAAGGATCTCCAGAATAATCTCTAGAAGTAAAGGGTAATGCCGTATATGATTCCAGTCCATGACATAAAACATCAAAACCACTACATGCAGTTACCATCTTCGGCATTGATAACACATTAATTGGATCAACAATACCAATAGATGGACGAAGATATCTATCTGAAAGACCAGTTTTTGCATTTATTTCTTCTAAATTAAATATAGCACCTCCAGAGGTTTCGCTACCTGTACCAGCAGTAGTTGGTATTGCAATTAATGGTTTTAATGGACCTGGAATTCTTTTACCTTTTCCTATCGGAGCATTAACATAATCAAGAAAATCTGCAGGATATGTTGAATACAAATTTGCAGCTTTAGCTGTATCCATAGTAGATCCTCCTCCAACAGCTATAAATCCGTCAAAAGAATCAGAAAGAGCAAAATTAGAAGCATCTTTAAAAGAAGAGTCAGTAGGTTCGATTTTCACATTTTCATAAATTCTGAAATCTATACTTTCTGTTTCTAAAGAATTCAAAATAGTTTGTAATACAGGCAAAGCTGCTACTCTTTTGTCTGTTATTATTAACACTTTTTTAATTCCCAATCTTCTAGATTCATAGCCAACTTCTTCAGTAGCACCTCTTCCGAATTTAATTGAAGAACTTTCCATAGCGAATACTGTTTCACCGCTTAAAGAATACAATTTGCCTCCTGTATAAAAAAAATCAAATTAAGTTTATTATATTTTACATTAATTTTTTCATAATAATTGTGTATGAATATATAATAAGAAACAAATCTTTTTGGTATAAATAAATTGTCTGAAAAAACTAAAAATACAACATTCTTTTCAAATACTAATTTTGAACACATATTTCCCATTATTTATTTAGTGAAAATTCTATTAAAACCAGTAATTAACTTAATAAGTTTAATAAGGGTTCCTTTCATTTTTATAGAATTAAATAGTTTAGCATTAATTATTATTAGTACAATTTACTTTTTGTTGAACATGAAAATATTAGCATTTATTATATTTCTTGTTGGCTTTTTATTATCAATAATTTCAGAAGAATTACATTTAAAAGTAAGTCAAAAATCTTATTTGGAATCAAAAAAACTATTATCTGTAATCAGTGTTTTTTCTTTATTAGGAGCCCCTCTTCTAACAATAGGATTATTGAGAACTGAATCAATGTTTTTCCCTTGGTTAATATTGTTATCTTTCTTAGGTTCTACATTTTATACACTGAGACAAACTAGTTTATATTCAACATCTATTCCTATAAATAATTCTTATAGCAAGATAAAAATAATTATCCTTTGCCAACAAATCCTTAATACTGAGCTAAGAACCAAAAATAGGTTAGGTTCATCAATTTTTTTCACTCAAATGAATATAAGTTCTATTAATGGTATTCTATTTTTTGCTATCCTAGCTTCCTATCTATTTTTTGAAAATCTATCATTAATTTTATTAACAATAATGATCATCTCACAGTTTATTATTACAGTATTCCTTATTCTTGGATTCTTATTTTTTAAGAGAACAGAAATCCATGAGTAAATCAAATAATAAAAGAAATCAAATATTATTATTTTTAAGTTATGGGGTTATTTCAGGATCTCTAACAGGAATATTATTTGTTATCATACAAAAATTATTAACAATGGATTCAGAACTTAGCCTACCGGAATTTTTTATTCTTCTACTAAGCCCAATTATCGCATCATTAATTATATTCAAAATTTTTAAAAATTCTCTGATAAAAACTACTCTAATATCTTTTCTAACTTTGATAATCCCAATTCTTGGTGCATTTTTTGGAGCTGGTGAGATATCGTTAATTAATCAGTTGGGAATATTTTCATTTATGGGTGGAATAGGTGGATTAATTTGGAGCATACCATTTTCAATATCCATACTTTTAAAGAAAAATAAACCAAATAAATAGAGCAAAAATATTATTCTAAAATGAAGGAATATCAGGGTTATCTACAGCATATTTAGCAAGTTGAATACTCAAATCTTCTTGAATTTGAATAGTCAAACCCCCATCTATTACTAGAGAATGTCCCGTAATAAAAGAAGCTTCATCAGAACATAAAAACAATACGCCTTTTGCTATATCATCAGGTTTTCCAGTTCTTCTAACTGGATATTGCTTATTAAAAAACTTTCTTTCATTAGAATTTTTAGGAAATTTGGATTCTGTACTTTCAGTAAGAATTAAACCTGGGCAAATACAATTTACACGAACTCCTAGAGGCCCAAAATCACAAGCCATTTGTTTAGTCATACCAATAACCATAGTTTTTCCTGACTCATAAATCAGGTTATTGGGCATATTAACCATTCCATGTACAGAAGCTATATTTACTACAGATCCTTTATTTTTTATGAGTTCATTTGATGCAAATTTGACTCCTAGAAATAAAGATTTTGTCAATAAATCCATTCCTTCATCCCATGCCTTTTCAGAAACATCCATGGCAGAACCAAAAAAGTCCGAGTTAGGATTTGATACACCGAATGCATTCTGAATCAAATAATCAATTCTATTGTAATTATCAATTGTAAAGTTGATCATTTTTTGAATATCTTTTTTCTTGCTTACATCGGCAACAATTACCTCACAATTTCCACCTTCTGCAATTATTTTTTTTCTATTATTTAAAGATTCCTCTCTATTAATATCTGCAATAACAACTTTTGCTCCCTCATTAGCAAAATTTCTAGCTATCGCACCACCTATTCCAAGTGCACCTCCTGTAACAATGGCAACCTTATTATTAAATCTATCCATTTATTCTCCTATAAAAATTTGTCTAAAAATCTAACTAATAATTAACAACATTAATATCACTTTATTGAATTAAATTTTTATTAACAATTAATTGATAAAATTAAATTATGGATTTCAAAAAACAAATTAACTATTTTCAAAATAAACAATTAACTGAACATCCTATTCTTCTAATTCATGGTTTCTCTTCTGGCTGGGAAGAATGGTTAGATGTTATAGAAATACTTGGTGAGAAAAGTAGCATTATAGCAGTCGATATTCCTGGACACGGATATTCTCAAAAATTAGAAAAATATACAATTCAAAATTATTCAAAACCTTTAATAAGTTTCATTAATAACAACTTTAAACAACCTTTTAATATTATTGGCCATTCGCTAGGTGCATTAATATCTATTTATATAGCAAGTAAATTAAACCATTTAGTACGTAACCTTATATTAGAAGATCCCCCTATGTTTCAAAATACCCAAAATGATCCTTCTATAATTGACTTGCTAAACCAAGAAGCAAAAGAAAAAATATATTGGAAAAACATTGATGATGCTGAAGAATATATTAAAAGTATCAACCCAGAAACATCTCAAAACAAATTAATCATTAAAAGTAAAAATAAATTTCTTACTGATATTAATGCTTATGATTTTTCAAATTTAACTGAGAACCTATCTATAAGTAAATTACTACAAAATATCCAATCAAATACTTTTCTATTTTTAGGAGATCCTAAGTTTGGAGGAATATTATCTGAAAAAGATGCAAAAAAAATTAGTAACCTTATCTCCAAATGTTCAATAAAGAAATGGAAAAATACTGGGCATGGAATTCATAATGAACATACAACAGAATATTGTAAAATAGTTAATGATTTTTTAAACAATAATCGATAATAATTATTCATTCTAGATTTTCTATTTCTAATTGCAATAAATAGTCATCCCAAAAGACTTTATCTTTAAATCTTAATAATGGATGATCGGTTTTCCATTTATCAATCCATTTTTTTGATTCTGGAAAATCTCTTTTTACTAAAGCCAATCTAATCATTGATTCATGTGCATTTATGTGCTCAGGAGATAAATTAATAAGTTTTTTTGCATGTTCTTCTGCTTTAATAAAATAAGATCCATCAGAACGAGATAAGTTAAAATAAAAATTAAATAAAGCTTGATGAAGTAAAAAATTGTTTGGTTCATCATTTAAAATAATAGAACCTAAAGTTACTGTGTTTTCTAGAATTTCATTGAATTGTTCAGGGGTAGCTGATTCTGCAATTTGATCTAAGTTTTCTATAATTTTATATAAAATCTCCAACCTTCCATAAGAAGCTAAAGGTTCAAAACGAGCTGCAATTTCTTCTAATTCATCAAGATTTTTTGAATTAGAAATAGGCAAAGTGTTTGAAGAAACATAATATGGAATAATTATTAACCAATAAAAAACTATTATCCCAATTA
>CAYSUW010000026.1:0-12886 GCA_964434385.1 uncultured Dehalococcoidales bacterium
CCAAAAAGTCAGCTCTCAATTGATCCGGAAAAATGAAAACTATATTAGGTTTATTTCTTGTCATTTTTGATTTTCAAATTCTAGATTATGATAAAGAATACAACAATTTAAGTTATTTTGTAGTAGATTCCGGAGTTACAAATATCTTTGCTGGAAATGGAATCTCTTTAATAGTTGATGAAGTAGCAGTATATTTATTAGATTTGTCATTTTCTGTTGAAACAGGCCACCAGTCTACATATCCAAAACTTTCTTTATCTTCTGTATTTCCTGAGGATGTTTCTAGTATTTCTTTGACTTCTTCTTGAGTCTCATCCAAACTATCTGAAGATGGTATTTCAGGACTAGAGTTACATGAAACAATAAAGAAAATCATCATAAAAAAAAGAACCAATTTTCTTAAAATTATATTATTATCAAATAACTTAAAATTCATAATATTAAATGCGCAACCATAAGTTTTTTTTCAAATTAACATCATTACTTCTAATTCTATCAGTTTTGGTAAGTTGTAAAACAGAAACCCAAGAGATTTCAGAAACATCTAGTATACATGAGAATGAACATCCATTAATCCCCTTCAGAGAAATTTCAAAAATTGCCTTAGGTGAAGATAGGATGATAGAGAATAGATACCCTGGAGTAGCAATATTTGATTATGATCGAGATGGAGATTTAGATATTTATGTAACATCAGCTGAAAATAATTCATTAATAGAAGAAACAAGAGGAGGAAATAATAAATTATTTGAAAATCAAGGAAATGAAATATTCAAGGAAATTTCTTATTCTGCGAATGTCACTCTTCCAGAAAGCAATAGTACAGCTGTAGCTGCATGTGATTTCAATAATGATGGATATCAAGACTTATATGTAACTTCATATGGAAGAATAGGAGATGGATTAGACTACAGATCAGTATCACCAAAAACTAATTTATTTAACATAGTTAAAGATAGATTACTCTTAAATAATAAGAATGGGACATTTACTGATATTTCTACTGATGCTTTTGGTAATCAGATCAATATTCGTTCAGGTATAAGTGTTTCTTGTGGTGATGTAGATAATGATGGATGGATAGATATATTTGTAGGCAATAGAGCTGATCAAGATTATATAGCTTTTAATAATCCAAGACATCATGGTCATTATAATGTTCTATATAAAAATAATGGAAATCTTACATTCACAGATATTACTAGCGAAGCAGGACTTAAAGGCCCTGAAATTCTTATGAGAATGCCACACGGAGAACCTATAGAATGGTTTGATGATGAAACACAAAGATATAACGAAGGATATGATCCTGCATTTAAAGATATTAATGAAGAAAAGATTGGAGATCCTACTGGTCAAACTCTTGCTGCGGTTTTCTGGGATCATGATTTAGATTCTGATGTAGATCTTTGGATTTCTGATGATGGAGACAGGTTAAAAGTTTACAGAAATGACTCTAATCAAGAAAATATAAAATTTACTTTAATTACTAGAGAATTAGGAATAGATAAAGTTGGAGCATGGATGGGTTTTTCTATAGGAGATATAGATTCAGATGCTGATCTAGATGTATTCATAACAAATATAGGTTTTCATCCACTTACTCGAACTCCTCCAGAAATCCCGGGAGGAGATTGTGCTTATGGACATATGTTTGATTGGGGTAGTTGTTTTCATTATCTATTGAGAAACGATAGTATTCAAAATGAAAACAATCAGATACTTAAAACTATTTTTAATAATATCTCTGATTCAATAATAATTACTCCCGATAAATACCTCCCATCAGAAGGATTAAATATTCTTAATATTCTTGAAGATTGGCAAGTTCCTAAAGGATTAGACGCATATGAATTTGGATTTGGTTCAGCACTCTTCGATTATGAAAATGATGGTGATATAGATCTATACTGGTTAGGTTCAATGGGTGGAAGAGGAGAAGGTCCTGGTGGAATGAGGTATCCTGGCCCAGGAAGAATGTTCTTAAATTCTCAAAAAAAATTTAAAGATATTACTACAGAATCTCATCTACTTGATATAGATAATGTTAATTACGAATTAGTGGATGCATCAGAAGAAAATATAAACTTAGAATCAAATAGAATTGGAGTAAAATTTCATGAAAATGGAAAAGGATTAGCTAAAGGCGATATTAACAATGATGGTTATGTAGATTTAATTGCTACAAATAGTAATGGATATATCTTTAAAGATGGAAATGGAGAAATGAATGGTGGACCAATGTTTTTATGGATTAACGGAGGAGGAAATAACAACTGGGTTTCATTAAGATTAAAGGGAAGAATGGGCATAGATGGAACAGGTAGCAATTCTGACGCTATAGGATCAATTATCACTATTAAATATCAAAAAGGAGACCAGAAAATCACTCAGATCAAACAGATTACAAGTGGAGAAAGTTTCATATCTGCTAATGCTTTAGATGTTAATTTTGGTTTAGGGAAAAGCACAGAAATAGATGAATTATTGATTATTTGGCCTAGTGGAACTAAACAAAAATTCGAAAATTTAGAGATAAACCAAATTTTAGAAATTACTGAAAAAACAATTAAAGCTGATTGAGCCACTCTGGGCCTACAGATTCAGGTAATGGAACAGGATAAGGATCTTCAGTCTCTATCATCCAATCCAGCAGAAGTGATTTAAGTTCATTTTTCTTTTTTAAATATTTTTCTTCCAATGCTAAATTATAATGTTCCCAAGGATCATTTTTTAGATCATATAATTCATCTTTGTCACCCATAGAATCGTAAACATATTTCCAATCTTTTGTTCTAACCATTTTTCTTCTACCTTCTGCTTCCCTAGCCCATAAAGATTCGATCAAAGTCTTATATCCATATGGTTTTTTTAATTTTTTTAGATCTTCTAATAGAAAAGGTTTTCCCCCAGTACCATATTCAGAAAAGCTTGCTTTTTGAGGTTTTATATCATCATTTATTGGAAGCAAATTACCTTGAAATGATTTAGGGATCTCCAAACCTTGCAACTCTAGTATTGTAGGCATAATATCAATAGTATTTACTGGATGATCAATTTCTTTATTCTTAAAAGGAATGTTTTCAGAAGAAATAATTAGAGGTACTCTAGTCAAACAATCATAAAAAACTCCTCCTTTTACTATCATGTCATGTTCACCTGAAAAATCTCCATGATCAGCAGTAAATACAATAATTGTTTTTCTTTTTAAATTTAATTCCTCTAATTTATTTAGAATAGTTCCTATGGAATCATCTACAAACTTAACCATAGCCATATAAACAGTAATTAAATTTTGTTTCTCTTCAATCGAAGCATTATTCATACTCAAAATTTTATTTAAAAGAATATTTCTTTCGGGGGCAGTTCCATCAGAAAACTCATCATTTCTAAGTTGAGGAAATTCAAAAGTATCCTTTACTTCATTAAAATATTTCATAGGAACTTCATATGGTTCATGAGGGTCTGGAAATGAAACCCACAAAGCGAAAGGATTGTCTTTGTTTCCTTCTAAAAATTCAAGAGTTTTCTCAGCAATTAAGAATGATCCATATGTCTCAATAGGATCATCTGTAATTTTATATGATATTTGAGGCGTTATCCAAGGCATATCTGTTCTATTATCATTGGTGCCAAGATGATCATATTCAACAAAAGTGTCAAAACTTGAAATGTCTTTTTTAGTTTCAAAACAATGGTTTTTACCAATTAAACCTGTTTTAAAACCATTTCTTTTCCAAACGTCAAAGACATGGACCTCGTTATCAGGCATCAGGGTTTCATTTCTTCTACAACCAGTTGTATGAGGATAACGAGAAGACATAATAGAAGTTCGTGCTGGTACGCAAAGAGGATGAGGTGTAACAGCATTATTAAACAACACTCCATCTTGAACAATACTTTTTAAATTAGGAGTTTCTACACCCATTCGTGAATACAAATTAGATGAAGTGGCTTTCATCTGATCAGCCATTATAAAAATTACATTATAAGAATCTTTGTTTTGTTTAAGCATTAAGGGATAAGAGAATATAATTAATTATTAAAGCTGGAATTGATGCTATAAGAACTACAATAAACGCCCTTACATTTCCAGATATACCTTTTTTAAAATCAAGTGCTTGTCTAACCGCTACCACCATTGTAGCTATAAGCCAAAAAGTAACTATCATTGTTATGTATCTATATAATTCTCCTGAAAAAAAACCGAAAATTACTAGAATTGCTGGAGTTTGTGCAAAGCCCATGGTTCTAGCCAATTCGCCCCAGGTAACATTAGTTTGATCTGTTTTCAATAAAATACTTCCAACAAAATATGTCATCAAAGCAAGAAAAGCCCATCTAATTAATGAAGTAAAAGAAGATAAGATAAGACCAAATATTGATGGATTATCTGAATATAAAGAAAAAGCTCCAATCCCGGCACAAAAACTAGCCAATATTACTACACTTACAGCTTGAATAGTAGCTTTGGGATCATGTTCAATTTCTTCATAAATATTCGCATTCAAAAAAGTAGCACCAATCATTCTGCGGATCATATTATTCTTCTTGGGAAGAAAAATCTTCTGATCCTCATTAGCACCTGATTGAATAATTTCTGTTACCTCTTCTATAGATTTCCCTTTTGGCAAGGATCCTTCAGGTAAATTCTTAGAAAAATTTTTGTCATTTTCATTATTTTTATCCAAGATTTCCTCCCAATTTATTATTAACTATATTACTCTTTTTTTAACTAAACTATTATCTTTTATTCTTCCACAAATACTCAAAATTATACCCAAAATACTAAAACTTGCTAGCATTACAAATGCATATCTCATAGCATTGGCTAATATCAATATCTCTGAATCAGTGCCTGTTTTCAAGTCATTTATTTCAACATCCAAACCATTAGTAATTAGAATGAAAGTAATCAAAGTTGTAGAAATAGATATTCCTATCACACTTCCAACATTTCTTATTAGAGCATTAAAAGCACTTATTATTCCTTGGGAATTCACATCAATATCTTCTAAAGTTTCACTAGTATTTGGGGCCATCCATAATCCATTAGAAGCACCATTGAATAATGAAATAAAAGCAATATAAATTACAGGTGTATTAGAAGGTAAAAATATCAATAAGATCCAGGAAATAGTAAGTGCTAATAAACCTGATAAAATAAATTTTAAAGTTCCAAATTTATCTGATAATCTTCCTCCTACACTTCCAGCAAATGACATCCCTACAGCATTAAGAAATATTAAAATCCCAGTTAAGCTTATACTATAACCAAGTACAATTGTTGCGTAGAAAGGAATAAGAAACCAGAAAGGAGCATTAGACATAAAACCTGTCAATCTAGCAGCAACAGCAAAAGAAAATCTCCATTTCGTGAAAAAATATAAATTAAACATTGGAAAAGGGTTAGTTAGTTGAGATCTTACAAATATTATAAAAATAGAGATACATATTAACCATGAAGACCAATATATTGGTGATGAATAAGCCATATTCAGAGGGTTAATAATATTGATTATTAAAATTATTATAAACAATGCAGAATATATAGCCCCTTTCCAATCATATCTTTCTTTTTCACTTGATTGTGGAGAACCAATCAATGAATCTTTAAGAACTAAATAAGCAAGTGATAAAGCTAAAAATGTGGGGAAAAACATAATTAAGAATACAAAACGCCATCCTATAAGCTGTGAAATTTGTCCTCCTATTAACGGTCCTGCTATTGCGCCTAGTCCAACAGCAAAAGTTATCATTCCTAATCCTTTTCCTCTTTCATTTTTAGGAAATACAGCTAAAACAATAGCCATTACAACAGCTTGATCCATAGATGAACCTATGGAGGATAAAATTCTTCCTGCCAGTAAAGTAGAAATATTGGAAGAAAAATAACATATTAAAGAACCTATTCCAAACAATCCCATACCTATAATATGTACCTTTCTTCTTCCCATAAGATCTGCTAACTTTCCCAAAGGAAGCAAAGTACTACTTATTGTTAAACCTCCTATAATGGTTACCCAGGAAACAATACTCAATCGAACAGAAAAACTTTCAGCAATTTCAGGAAGAATTACATTTAAAGCAGATTGATCCATTACCATAACAAATAAAGATAAAGATACTGCACCGAATGCTTTCCATTTATAAGGAATTCGCATTTAAAATATACTCTTAAAACAGAATAGAGAAAAAGTATTCAAATTAAGGTTTTGCTAAAATTTCGTCAATTTTAGATTTAATAGTACTTTTAGGTACTGCTCCCACAATCTGAGATACTGGAGAACCATCTTTAAAAATTAATAATGTAGGAATTGATCTGATACTAAAATCAGATGCAATATTGGGGTTTTCATCAACGTTGAGTTTAGCTACATCAATAGAATCTTTGTAATCATCTGCTAATTCTTCTAAAGAAGGAGCAATCATTTTACATGGGCCACACCATTCAGCCCAGAAATCAACCAATACAGGCCTAGAAGATTCTATGACTTCTTCATTGAAATTTTGATCAGTGACTTTCTTGGCATTTGACATTGTTACTCCTTATTTGTTTTTGTTACTTTTACAATTTTAAATTCTAGATCAGGGATATTAGGAGCCCAATCTTCTTTGGAATCCGAAAAATCAGTAACCATTTCTCCAAAAAGAGCAGTGTATCTAACTGATCCTTCAATTTCAGAATTTATCTCCAATTTCCCATCTAATGATAAAGATTTACCATCAGAAACATTTATTAGATCCCCTTCATTTAATTTCAATTTAGTTGCATCATTAGGATGAATCTTAATAATATTTTTTTTATTAATAATATTTTTTTTATCTGAATCAGTCACTTCCATAGAAATTTCAGGTTTAGTTAATACTCTTCCATGTAAAAACAATAACCCATTATTCCCTTCATCATTAGCAATATAATCTGCAGGTAATAAATTTATTCTTTTATTAATTAGATTCCATTTCTTACTACCATCTTTCAAGGAATGATAATCAATATCTTGATATTCTTTCACCACACTTTTTATTTCATTAAAAATATCTGAAGGAGATTCATAATTAAAGTCTTTAGAACCAATTGTTTGTGCTAGATAAGAATAAAATTCCCAAATACTTTTTGAATCTTTTTTAGTTTTATGAGATTTAGGAGATAACTGAACACGTCTTTCTAGATTAGTCATAGTACCTTCTCTTTCTGGAAAATGAGATATAGGTATTACTACATCAGCTAAGTCAGTTAAAGCATTTTTCTTAGTAGCTCCTACAACCAAAAATTGTAATTGAGATAAAGCGTTTAAAATATCTTCATCCAGAAGTTCATTAGAGAATCCATCACTCATGATGAACAATGATTTAATATTTTTATCTTTAATACCTTGAATAATTTCTTCATAACTCAAACCTTTGTCGGTTGATAAATCAAAGTCCCAGAATTTATTTAAAAACTCTACATCTTTTTCATTATCCAATTTCCTAAACCCAGGCAATAAGTTAGGAGAGCTCCCCATATCTAAACTTCCTTGAGTGTTAGCTCCTTTATAGAGTGGAAAAACTCCTGATCCTTTTTGATATAAATTTCCAGTAATAGTAGCAAGATTCATAACAGATTTTACCAATTCAGAACCTTTTTCATCTGAATGTCCGTCTAATCCCAAGATGAATGATGTTGGCCCATCAGTAATAGTCTTGGCTATTCTTTGTATTAAATTTGGATCTAGTTTTAATTCTGTTCTAATTCTTTCTAAATCAAATCTCCATAAAGATGACTTGAGAACATCTAAGCCATTTGTGTTGTCTTTAATAAAATCTTCATCCTCAATTCTTTGATCAAAAACTGATCTGCAAATTGATGAAATTACATTAGATTGAGAATTTGGAAATAATTTAATCCAATCTTTAGCATATCTAGTCATCTCTGTTTCTCTAGGATCAATCACAATAATATTCGAACCATTCCTTGAAGCTTTTTTAGCAAAAACTGATAAAACATTCTGTTGTTCAGTAGGATTTCCAGAAATAATAATTACATTTTTCGCATGTTCAAGATCTAAAATAGTTCCAGTACCACTAGGATAATTTAAGGAATTAAAAACATAATTATGAATTTTGTCTTTATTTACTGAATCTATATTGTTACTTTTTAACAATAATCTAGAAAACTTTTGTGAAACAAAATAATCTTCATTAGAAGATCTTGGAGAATTCAAAATTGCAATTTCACTAGGTTCAAATTCACTAATTTTTTTACCAATTAGAAAGTTTACTTCATCCCAATTACTCTTAGATTGTGATTTTTGATTTTTCAGCATTGGATAATTTACATTTCTAAAATTAACATAATCATTAGCAAATTTGCCCCTAAAACAAGTTTGGCCTGCGTTCGCTTCTCCAGAATAATCCCCAATCATTCTTATAGATTTTTCCTGTTCATTAGATTCCATAATTAATTGACATCCAACAGGACAATTAGCACAAATTGATTTAGTTTTTTTAGCAGCTTTTTCCCATTTGTGGTTTCTTTCAACTAAAGCTCCTGTAGGACATACGTCTATACAAGCTCCACAAAACTCACATCCAGATTCTAGTAAAGAAGTTCCTTGAGATGTACCAACAATAGCCACTCCAGATCTAGATTTCAAAGTAATTGCATTATCAAATCTTATTTCATCACAAACTCTGACACATCTCACACAAACTATACATAAATTATAATCTCTATCATAAAATGGATCTTGCGTATGAATAGGTAATTGCCTTCTGTTGTAAGTTAAAGGAGTTGTTAAGTCCATTTCAGTGTCCCTAATAGTATCTTTTAATTCGCATCTCTCATTTTTAGGACATGTAGTACATCTATCAGTAACAGAAACATGTCTTTGACAAACATCTTGGGGACCACATAATTCGATTCTATGGCAAGTCAAACATCCATGTGGATGTTCTGACATTAACAGATCCATTATCCCTTTTCTAAGTTCTTTTATCTCAGATGATTCACTAGAAACAATCATGTCATCAGACACTGGAGTTGTACAAGAAGCTTGAATCATTTTTCTTCCATTAACTTCGGTTTCAACAACACACATCCTACAAGCCCCATAAGGATCCATTCCAGGATGATAACAAAGATATGGGATGTAAATACCTGCATCTTGTGCTGCTTGAATGACTGTTTGACCCGGCTTAGCAGATATTAACTTTCCATCAACTTTTAAAGTAAGAGTATTTATTTTTCTTTTTTCTTCAGTTGTCATTATGGTCTTGTCCTTGAAGGTAAAATCATTTTATGGATTTTCTTTTCATTATTAGAAAAATTAGTCATTTTGTTAATAAATTCTTCATCAAAAAATTTTAGAGCTGATGAGATAGGATTATATCCCAATTGACCATGTCCACACAACGAACCTACCTTCATATTTTCTCCTATCTTCTTTACTACATCTAAGTCTCCTATTGAAGATTCTCCATCACAAGCTCTCTCTAATATTTCAAGCATATGAGTGTTTCCTAGTCTACAAGGAAAACATTTCCCACATGATTCAAACTGATTAAAAGCTATTAAATTTCTTATTAAATCTACAACATCCACATTTTGATCACCAACAATTATCCCTCCTGATCCCAATATTGCGCCTGCTTTTGCCATTTCATCAAAATCCATGATTACATCAAAAGCTTCTTTGCCTAGCACACCTCCTAATGGACCACCAGTCTGTAAAATTTTTATTTCTTTACCTGTCGAAGAACCACCACCAACATTATGTAATAAATCTCCTAAAGACATTCCAAAAGGTATCTCATACATTCCTCGATTCTTAATATGACCAGACAAACATACTATTGCAGTTCCTGGACTGCTTTCAGTTCCAATATTTTTAAATTCTTTGGAACCATTATCTATTATCCACGGTACGTAACTTAGAGTTTTAACATTATTAATATTACTAGGTTTTCCCCATAAACCTGATTGAGCTGGAAAAGGAGGTCTAAATCGTGGCATAGATCTCTTTCCTTCTATTGCTTCCATTAAAGCAGTTTCTTCACCCGCTACATAAGAATCTCCGGTTAAAGAGACTTCAACGTGAAAATTAAAATCCGAACCAAGAATGTTTGTTCCAAGTAAACCATTTTCATATGCTTGGTTTACAGCATTTCTAGCATTTTCTATTGGGATTGTATGACCTTGTCTAATAAAAATATTGCCATGAGATGATTTTGTAGCATATCCAGCTATTATTAACCCTTCTAAAAGAGTATGAGGGTCGTTCTCTAATATACCTTTATCATTAAAAGCTCCAGGATCACCTTCTTCACAATTACATAAGACATATTTTGTTTGAGAATCATTTCCTGCAAGAAAGCTCCACTTAATTCCGGTTGAAAATGCTGCTCCACCTCTTCCTCTCAAACCAGAATTTTTAACTTCTTCTAAAACTTCTTCAGGAGTCATAGAATTTAAAGATTTATCTAATGACTTATATCCACCAGAAAGAACATATTGTTCAAAACTAGTAGGGTCTATTTCTCCAAAATTCTGAGAAACTATCCTTTTTTGGAATTTAAAAGGAGAAAAATCATTTAATTCAGGCAATTCTTCAAATCCTTGGTCTCCATCATCAGAAATCTGAGCAAATGCATATTCCTTTAAATAATTGCCATTATAAATATGTTCATTAGTGATTTCAGATATCTTTTTTAAATCAACATTAGAATATAAAACTCTAGATTTATCTTTGATTTTTATGTCTACGATAGGTTCAAGATATGAAAGACCTAAAGCTCCTACTAATCTAAGATCAGTTTTTGTTTTCAAATTTTTATTCAACCAATTAAATATCTCCAATGAACCCGCAGCCTGCCCTGAAGCCCCATAGCCTACTCTGATTAAAATTTCCTGATTAATTTGATTTTTCTTAATTTCAGTAACTAACTTATTGAAAAATTCTGACAATATAACCTCATTTATTTTAATTTATTAATTGTATCCATTATTTTTTCTACTGAAGCATTACCTTTTAGTTCATGATTTATTGCATATACAGGTGCTTGAGCACATGCTCCCAAACAAGTACTATATCCCAAAGAAATTTTCCCATCATCAGTTTCAGTTTCAGAATTGATACCTAATTTTTCATGAATGCCTCTTAATATTTTTTGTGCACCAGATAAGTGACATGAGGGTCCCCAACATATATCTAATGAATATGAGCCAGGAGGAGAAAATCTAAAATTAGTATAAAAAGAAGCTACACCCCAAACATCATTTATAGTTTTATCCATAAAATCAGCAATTTCTTCTATAGCTTCATCTGGAATATAATGAAGATTATCTTGAACTGATAACAAACAAGATAAAACAGTTACAGTCTTAGGTGGAATAGAATCATTATCTCTCAATTCATCAATAGATGATTTTTCATTCTCAGAATTGAGTATCTCTCTTATATTGGAGCGCAAGTCATTATTTTTAGAATTTGAATTCAACAATCTAACCTTTATTTGTTGGATATTTGACTTTTGTCCTTATAAATAACTGTAGCAAAGGTGTCTTCCATCCACAACTAAATAAATTAGAAACTTTCATCACTCTGTTCTATTTCTAGCTGCCTCTAAATCTTTAGAAACATCTCTTTTATTAATTGGACTCATCACAATTTGTTCAATAACTGTTCTTTGTGGCAAAGATGCACATAGAAAAACAGTATCTGCTAAATCCTCAGGCTTCATCATAGTATCTCGAGCTTCTTGATTAGGAGGTATAGCTCGATTTTTAAGTATAGGAGTATCTACTTCAGCAGGCATAATAGATGTAGCTCTTATCCCTTTCGAATTCAACTCAGAGTTTATGTGTCCCATCAAATTTGTAACTCCAGCTTTTGCAGCTCCATAAGGCGCACCTCCAAGCAAACCCGGACTAAGGGCTGCCATAGAAGAAATTGTAATTATAGTTCCTGATTTATTTGCTGACATTAATGGAATTAATTTTTGAGTTAACTGATATACTGCTTTAACATTTAAATCAAATACATTGTCCCACATTTCTTCAGTGACATTAGAAATCGTTCTAACAGCACTACTTGCTCCTGCATTATTAACTAAAACATCAATTTTACCAAATTCAGTTTTTAAGAAAGAAATTAAATTATCTAAATCAGATTCTTGAGTAATATCACATTGTTGTATAAAAATATTATTTTGTTTCTTTGGATCACAGATTTCTTTAGTACCTTCTAATTGATCAACTCTTCGTCCAATTATTATTGTTTTTGAACCAGCATCCACAAATTTTTTAGCAATTTCTCTTCCAATACCTGATCCTGCTCCAGTAATTAAGACTATACTTCCTGACATATCTCTCATTGATCCTCCTTAAAATGTTTATCTATTAAAGTTACTACTTTTTTAGCCATTTTAACACTATAATTTGTGCCTCTATCTTCAGGGTAAATTTGAGTAGTATTCGCTAAAAAAACTCCCTTTAAAGGAGTATCTATTTCTGGGATAATTTGTCCATAATTTTTTCCAATTATTGGCTGAGCAGCACTAATTTTGTTAAATCGATAATCTAAAATCCAATCCTTATTAAATTTATTATTTATCTTTTTCAGATAATCACAATAAAGATTAAGTAATTGGGATTCATCAAGTTTATATCTCCAATCATTTCTATCCAAATAATTAGTTAAGTAGACAAAGTGTTTTCCTTTATAATAATCAGAACTTAAGAGATTTGATTGCTCTATTACACCTAAAAAAGGACTATCATTATCTGCAATATTCAACCAATAATAAGGAGAGAGTTTATATTTCAATTCTAATATAAAAACGCTGGCTCCTAAATACTTAGAAGATTGTAATTTAAATCTATATTCCTTAGGTAATTTACTAA
>CAYSUW010000027.1:0-9214 GCA_964434385.1 uncultured Dehalococcoidales bacterium
GGACTTCCCGCCGATAGGCGTTGGGGGACTATAGTAAATATATATGTGGGTGTGTGAGTGCTGAGATTATTGTAAGATGTTTAGTCATGAGAACTTTATTAACACCGTTGATACTATTAGTGTTTTTGGGTTGTAGTAATGCCGAAACTAATGAAGCAAAAGTTTATTCTATGGAGGATGTTGCAGAGGCAGGTTTCAAGATGAAGAAAGATTTTAAAACCGAATTTCCCCAATCCACAGATGCAAAATGGGGTTTTTATGACGGTAGAGAAATTGCCATATTCAGATATCCTACTGTTGAATTAGCCGATACTATAGGTAAAACTGTAGGTGAAGAACAAACTGAAAAAATTGAAGTTAAGGAAAAAAATTATGCTTTCGGCTCAAAAGTTGAAAGAACAATGTGTAGAGGAGATAGAGGTGCTACTCGTGGACAGGTAGCATCAGGATTGAAACTGAATTACAAAGCGTATCAGAGTATTGAAAACAGCTTAGGTCAGACAGTAATTATGAATAATATGAAACTATTTGATACAGATGTTTATATAGATATAAATCATAGATCAGGGCTTAAAAATTGTCCTAGAAGAGAACCTATTTATTTAGAATTTATTATTCGTGGTAATTTGATAGTTTTAGGAGAACCTATGCCTGGAGATGACTCTGCAGCAATATTAGAATTTTTAGAGAATGCCGTGTCTAATTTACCATAGATTTTATATTAACGTTTTCGTTCTTACCTAATGCAGGTGATGTAATACGTCTAAGTAATGCACACCTCATACACACCGTGACAAATTACTAAAAGTGGTCTTAGCTATAAGAGAAGCTAAGGTTAGTATTAATCAAAGATGGATAATTCATAAAGAAATTTGCTAAGACTAAACATTACTTTTGACATTATTTTGCCTTTTCAATGCCTCTAGATAATAATAGTCAGCATAATTAATTGATGAATTAACCTCAGTTCCTTTTGGCTTATTACCAGTAGAATGTAATAACAAAAAACCTCCATTTGAACCGACTTTAGAACGGTATTGGGTAGAGTTAAGGGATTCTAAAATTTTATCTGCAGAATTAATGAATTTATCATTTGAAGTATGATCAGAAAGCTCGTAAAGAGCCGATGCGATAATTGCTGCAGATGAAGCATCTCTTGGTTCATCTGGGTTATAAGCAACATCATAATCCCAAAAAGGAATCATATCTTCAGGAGATTTATCAATGAGGTATTCAGCAATGTTTAATGCAAAATCCAAATAGGTAGTATTTTTAGTTTCTCTATAACAAACTATATATCCATATAGTCCCCAAGCCTGCCCTCTAGCCCAAACCGATTCATTACTAAGACCTTGATGAGTCTCTTTTACAATTGGTTTTCCTGTTTTTACATCGTAGCTTACAACATGATAACAGCTGTAATTTTCACGATAATGATTCTCCATAGTTTTATTCGCATGAGAAATAGCTATTTCTTTGTACTTTGGATTTTGGGTTATTTTACTCGTCCAAAATAACATCTCAAGATTCATTAAATTATCAACAATGACTGGATACTCCCAATCACCCCAATCCCATGAGCGAATACAAGCAACATTAGGGTTAAATCTCTTTATAAGAGTTTCTGAAGCATCAATAATTATGTTTTTATAATCATCAATTCCTGTAATTCTATATGCATTTCCATAACTACAAAATATCTTAAATCCTAAATCATGAGTGTGAGTTTGTTTTTTCACATCTTCAAATTTCTTTGTATTAAAAGTTGCAGCTTTTTTCCATTTTTCTTTTCCAGTCAATTCATACATATACCACATACTTCCAGGTGTAAAACCACAAGTCCAATAATCAGAAGATGCCATAATTATTCCATTATTATCTGAATAAGATCGTGGAACTTGGTTTGATTTTGGGACAGATTCTAAAAAAAAATTAAATTGTGATTCTAGTTCAATAATTAAATTCTTATTTTGCATAAAATGATAAAATTTTTATCTTGTGCCTCTACCCAAAGTACAAGAAGCTAATGTTGAATTCTCACAAAATCTATTCATTTTCTCTTATCATCTAATTAAATATTTAAAGCATTAACTGTAACCATTTTTATATATTACCTGATGCAGGTGATGTATTGCACCTGTTGTAACCCACACGTGTAACGAAACTGAGTTTATTTTTTAGTGTTAAGTTTTTCAATAACTATTTTACATTTAATCAAAGCCTCAGATTCAGTGTATCCAGGGCACATTAAAATAAAATTATCATACACAATATAGTTCATGTATTTGGGATGCAGGGTTCCTAAATCATGCATTTGTATGCGCTGTTTAAGATTTTCAGTCCACAAAGAGCACTCCTTTTTTATACACCCATCTTCTCCGGTTATATTATCGGCGTATCTGATACCGTTCTGAACAGCATCCGAGTGAGTAGAATAAAATCTTATTTCATAATCTTCAGGTTTTCCTAAGTCATTTTTTATGAATCCAAAATATGCAGAAACTGCGCTAGGCAAATCTTTTACTTTGTATTCATGATTTTGCTTAAAGCCTATTCTTTTTAGGTCTTCTATAGAGAAGTTTTTGTTTGAGTTTGTTACTTTTTCTATAGAAGTATTATCAGAACTTGAAGAATTTTCTACTCCACAAGCTCCTACTAGATTTAAAAGTATTAGAGATATTATTAAGGTTCTTTTCATAATCAACCTTTCAGATTATTTTCTCACTAGATCTGTAAGATTATTACATAGTTTTAATGCTTCATTGGAATCTTCACCTTCACAAAGAATTATAACATTGTTGAAAATCATATAATCAGCGTATTTCCATACTCGTTCACCAAAATCTGAATTACTAGAATGACCTCTATGACCACCTACTGCACAAGAAGCATCAATTTTTCTATCGGCAAGGCCAACTCTCCACATAGTTTCCTGTCTTCGTAATTTAGAATCTTCTTCTGTTGCATCTTCGGCAAAAAGTGTTCCATCAGATACAGTTGTGGAATGATCAGAATAAAATCTCAATTCATAGTACTTTACGTTGTCTTCATCTGGACCCCAAAAACCATACCATCCTTCTGTTGCTCCAGTAAGTTTAGATACGTTATATTCCTTGTATTCCTTAAATCCTGCATAAAAAAGTCATTGGATGTATATATTTTGCCGTCATCTACCACTTGTTCAAAAGCGACCTTGTCAACCACAGGTTCAGGTATAATGGTTGGTTCTATATCAGATGAACAGGTTGAGGATATGATGATAACCACTAATGAAAGTAAATTTTTTTTCATAATCTATTTTAATTTTGCTAGAAGTTCATCACAGACTTCAATTTGCCCTTGACAAATCATTATAGTGTTGCCAGTAACTATATAAGCTCCATATCCAGAAGTAGAAGTAGCAGACTCAGCACTTTTTGTTTCTATTAAAGCATTAGTAAAAGCTACTACTTTAGTAATTGTTTCTTCTGCAGAAGAAACTCCATAAGTTATTGCGTCGGAATGAGATTTATAAAATCTAACTTCTATATCTTTAGGACCTAAAGAACTTTTAAAAAACCCTAGATGAACTTCTGTTGCTTTAGGAGTAATTGCTTCTCCAGTCTTTTTATCTACTGCATCTGCCTTTAAAGATTTAGGTTTTTTTAATCCTGCTGTTTCAAAGTCAGAAATAACATAAATAGATTCTTCATTTTTAATTCTTGAAGTTAAAATACCACCTTCTTCTGAATTTAGTTCTAACTCATCAGAGTTACCGCATCCAGTGAATAGAATTAAAGTTACTATAAGAATTAATAAAGTAAGAAATTTGTTTTTATGCATGAAATGTACCTCTCCGTTTTTGATTATTTAAATCATACCATTTCTCAATAGTACATAATGCATATGTGAAATTTCGTAGCAAGATATCGAGTTATAGGCTCCTTGATGAGGCTCCATTTTCTAGAGAAATCAAAAAGATTCTTTTACTGAAGAATGAACTATTTCTCCGTCTTTAATATTTAACCCATTAAAAAGATGCTTGTTTTCATCTAAAGCTTTTTCTACACCTTTGTTTGCTAAATCTAGAATATAAGGAAATGTGGCTTTGTTAAGAGCTTGAGTTGCGGTTAATGGGACTGCTCCTGGCATATTTGTTACACAATAATGAACCACACTATCTACTAGAAATGTTGGATTAGTATGATTTGTTGGTGTGCTAGTCTCAAAACAACCTCCTTGGTCAATAGAAATATCAACCATTACTGCTCCAGATTTCATATTTGAAACCATCTCTTTGGTAACTACTTTTGGAGTTTGTTTTCCCGCTACATTAACTGCGCCTACTACCAAATCAGATACAACTAAAGCATCAGCTACGGCAGACTTAGTTGATGTAATATATTCAATATTATTAGTTCCAAATTTATTTTTTAATTTAGTTAGTCTCTCTTCTGATAAATCGAAAATCTTTAAATATGAATTATTATTTATAGCTTTTGAAATTGCTTCTGTTCCAGCTACTCCTGCACCTATGACTGTTACTATTCTTGGTTCAATTTCATTCGAATACCCTATTAAGGTTCCTATTCCATTATTATGTTTTAATAGATGATATGAACCAACAACAATACTGAGTTGGCCAGCAATTGCACTCATTGGTGCGAGTAATGGAAGAGAGCCATTTTCTGATGTTACAGTTTCATATGCAATACCAGTAATTCCTGTGCTGGTTAAATCAAGACTGTTTTCCACATCACCTGCTAAATGAAGAAATGTAAATAAAGTATGTTTTTGAGAAAGATATTGGAATTCATCAGGAACTGGTTCTTTAACTTTAATTATTAACTCAGATGATTCAAATATTTCTTTTGGGGAGTTCAAAATTACAGCACCAGAATTTATGTAATCTGAGTCAACATATCCTATTCCATTTCCAGCATTTTTTTCGATAAATACTTCATGATTATTTTCAGAAAGAGTTTTTACATATTTTGGCGTTAACCCTACTCTATATTCGTTATTTTTAACTTCCTTAGGTATCCCGATTTTCATTTAGAAATTTTCCATTTTATTTAATACATTGTCATAATACTGATGAAATTTTTTAAAATCAAAGAGATTTGATTAAAGAAAAATTCATGAATGATTAATAAAAAATGTTATACGTTTTCAAAGATATTTATGATTACAGAATTATAAAAATATTGTTTAAATTATTACGGGTTTAGTATTCATATCATCTAATTAATTTATTGCTGAGTTGAGATCAATTTTCCTGATAAAAAATACTTAGCATCTCTATAGTTATTTTGAGCAAATCTTATTGAATACTTTCCTGAACTTAAGGTCACTGGAACTTTGTTTTTTGATTCTAAATTATCAGAATAAAATAATATATTGCCAGATTCAGGACCAAAGTGACCCCAAGAAACCATCTTTAGTATATTGTCTCCTGCTGTATAAGTTGTGCCTTCTTGTATAGCGAAGAAAGCTATTTTGTTCTTTCCTTCATATTCTTCTACTATTAATTCCTTAAGCATGAATCCTTTTGGGATATCTAAATTTAAATAAATATTAACTTTGTCTGTAAATTCAACATCTATATCTATATATTCAAGAGTAGGAGTAGCAGTAGGTTCAGGCTTAGGAGTAGCAGTAGATTCAGGCATAGGAGTAACAGTTTGTTCAGGTTCAGAAGTTGTATTATTTTCTAGAAATCTAGTTTCCATGACCAAATTTTCTTCCTTTTCGCAAGATAAGAGGATGAGTGAAAAAACAGATATAAAAAATAATAATTTCATTTTATAAATTCATCAATGAGGATACTTATTTTTTGAGGATCTTCGAAAATAAGCATATGAGTAGTATCTTCAATTTCTTTGACAATTAAAGAAGAGAATGTTTCTGATAATTTTTTTATTTGAGACTTTTTAACTAAACTAGAGCTTGGTTTAATAATTAAAGAAGGAGTTTCAATAGGATATTCAACCTTTTTTATTAAAGTTCCTTTTTGTATAGAATTGTCCCAAATTCTTAAATCATAATTTAATCTATTATTAGCTATTAATTCAATTTGTTCTTTTGTTAATTTTGGACTCATTTTTTCAATATGTTTAAATGAATCTTCTGGAGCAACCCAAGAATCTTTGGCATTTTTTTCTACAACAGATAAAAACTTGAAAGCCAAGGAATCTAAAGAAGAATTGTTACTGAACCACGGATCGATAAAAATTATTGAAGATGTTAATTCATTGGGATTTGTGACAATTTCAATTATTATTGTTCCCCTTAAGGAATATCCAACTAAAACAATAGGTTTTGAAATTTTTTCTCTATAAACTCTTCTATTACTTTAGAGAGGTTAATAACATCAAACTTAATTTCCAAGTTTGATTTTCCGTGACCTGGTAGGTCGATTACAGTTATTTTATAATCTTTAGATAGAAACTCGATTATATAATTATATGAACTAGAACTACCCATAAGTCCATGTATTAATAGAATTTGAGGATTGGAATCATCTCCATATTCTGAATAATATATTTCTTGATCACTCTTGGAATAATAAAATTTATCAGTAGTTATTTGATTGTCTGAGCAACCAATCATCATTATTGAAAAAACTAAAATTAATAGTAAGCAACTTTTTCTTAACATTTCTTTATTTAATTGTATCAACGGATTTGGGAAATGGGATTTAAATAGTAAAATTTTGGTAAGAATTACAGGTGATAATAGTCTTTACTTAATCATTTTTTAAAAATTCTGTATAATGTTTTCAAAATCAAGATTTATGTTATGAAAAGGATACTACTGATATTGCCATTAATTTTTGTAGTATTATCTTGTTCTTCTAATGAATCTACTGAAGAAATACCTTTAGTAGAAAAAGTTTCTGACTCAGGCCGCATTTTTTCTTTGGAAGATTTTAAACTACTAGGGTTCAAAAAAAGTAAAGAGTACAAAGTAGATGACTTGCCTGGAGCTACTTCGGCTTATTATGGATTTATTAAAAATAAATTGGATCCCGATGATGACAAGATAGATTATGAAATAAGATTTTATCCTTCCCATACTGATGCGGTTCAACAAGGAACCAAGTATGCAGAAAATATTGTAGGTGTTGATGGTTGTGTATCTAAAGATTGTGCTTTATGGAAAGCAGATTTAAAACAACGTGTATTGCTAGCAGAACTAGGTGTTATGAATTTCCATGCGGGTAGTAGCAAAGTGATTCCGAAATACTATAATTATGTGATTCATGGAAATATGATTCTATTTTGTTCGGGTTGGGAAGAAGAAGATGCTATGCAGAGATGTTCAAAAGTAATAAATGATTTAACATCATCTGAATAAATATTATAGAGATATTACAAGATCCTTATATTCCAACTCGAGGTTAATATACAATTATTAGGAATTCTTAATTTCTTGCATTTTTATTTACTTAATCCAGTTTTTCAATAAGTTGTTCGCAAATTGCCAGTTGAGATTCGCATAACATTAAAATATTACCTACAACTGCATATGCATAATATCTAATTTCTGTAGGATTTGTTGGATCTTTGTTTGTTGGTTTCTTTGAGATAGATTTTTCAGCATAGGGTTTTCCATAGGTTATTGCATTCGAATGAGAGTCATATATCCAAATTTCTACATCTTTCCTATTAAAAAAACCATACCAAATTCCTTTAGTTCCTTGAAAACTAGAATTATCAAGTTTTTTGTTTTTTTTCCATCCTATTCTTATAAGATCTTCAATCGAATAGATTTTACCTGATTCTATAATTAGAGATGTGGAAATTTCTCCTTGCTCTTCTGTATTATTTTTTATGGATGATTCAGTTGAAGAGGAACAAGATAATATCAGAATACAGAAATTGATACTTAAAAGAATTATTATGGATTTTTTCATTGAATTTTCATTCATTCTCTTATCTTATATGAATTAAATTATGAAGAAATTTCATTATGATTCTAGAGGAAAGTGGATGATTTACTGATGGTTATTAATTATTGCTTTTTTGTTCTTCTAGTTTTTGTTCTTCTAGTTTTCTTTTTTCTTCTTGTTCCATTTTATATTGTGTATTTGACCTTTCTGCTCTAAGTACTCTACCTGCCCTTTCAGAAGCTTCTCTTTTTGCTTCGTATATATCAAAGGCAACTTTATTTTGTTTAATTATAGAAACTTCAAGAACAACAAATACAATTAACGACAAATTCAAAATTATCAACAGAGGAATTCTTTGATTTTGAAGGATTTTATTCAAAAATTTGATCATTAACATCTTATATCATGTGATTAACATTTATTCCATTTTAATACTTTAGAAACTAAATAAGAGTATAATATGTTTATGCATCAAAAATGTTAAATTTAATTGGTGTTTTGATACTTGCTGGCACATTGGTCAGTATGATTTTTCATTTGACTTTTGATTAATAATTTATATTTTTGTTCCCATTATTATAATGTATGTAAATTCTAAAAAATAGGAAAAAATAATGTATAATTTAGCTTTATTTCTCCACATAATATCTGCATTTGTTATTGCTTATACCACTTTATATGGATCAATAAATAGGATAGTAAAAACATCATCAAAACAGTTTAGGGTTAATTTAATTCTTTTGTCATTGATGAGTATTGTTTCTTTAGTTACAGCTACCTGGTTAATTAATATTGTTAACTATAGCCATTCATCACTTTGGATAATTGTTTCATATATTTTATGGATCACTTTAATTTTGACAAATGAAGGACTAATAAGAAGAAAAAATATAAGAGCTAAAAAAAATGGAATCTATGAAATAAATGTTTTTACAGAATATTTTATTATGACTTTGATTGTACTGGTATTAACTTTTTTGATGATTTATAAACCAAATATTTAGAAGAAAAAATATAATACTACTCCAATTAAAGCTCCTATAATAAATAGATTTATTAGACGGAATATACTATTTCTACGTTCTACTTTTTGTAAAATCGCCTTTTCTACTAATTCTTCTACAGACATTTCATCTAATGATTTTTCTTTTTTCATAATGTTATATTTTACCTAATTCAGCTTTAATGTGTAAGAAACTGTTAATAATGATATATAGTAAAATTATTATTGTTTTAACTAGGTGTATTCATGAATCAAGTTCGACCAAATATAGTCTTTGCATTTGCAGATGATTGGGGAAGATATGCAAGCGCATATCAAGATCAGAATTCTATTAATGA
>CAYSUW010000028.1:0-9050 GCA_964434385.1 uncultured Dehalococcoidales bacterium
CGAAGAATTAGAAAAAAAACTTTCCAAAATTAGGGAAGAAGAAAGATTAAGAAGAAAAATTAATTCTAGGAATGGTTGTTTACTTCTAATTTTACTGATGATATTTTTTATTTTTTTAGGTATTTGTAATTCTGAAGAAAAGATTCCTATTTCTTCTTCAAAAAATATTGACTGGGAAAAATCAACTGAAGAAAGAATATTGGATAGAGCGAAAAAATTGAATAAATAATTTAGTTTTTAATGTTTTTAAAGTAAGAAGGTTTTCACTAAATTTTAGGTTCAGGCCAAGCACCTGCCCATTTATCATGATATTTGTATTCAAGAATTTCTTTACCAGCAATATTATTCCACATTTTTGTTCTTAAAAAATTTCTTTTATGTACTAGGGACCTTTGGATAGTTGCAGCTTCATCTTTTTCTAGGCGTTCTAATATATGTGCCTTGTTGGATGGATTATGGTTCCAAGTTGGTTGTTCTGATTCTTGTTCTCGTTCAAATAAATATTTCACCATATATCTTATTCTATTGCTTGTATTTGCTGTTCCAGCATGCCAAATATCGTAATGAAGTATAAGTAATGAACCTGCTTTTAATGTTGCAATTTTCTGATCTCTGAAATTTCCCTGTGAAGCATTTCTATCTGGAGATGATCTAAAGAGATGTGAACCAGGTATTAGTGCAGTTGGACCCATATTGGATTCCACATCTTGAGGATAATACATTACTAAAACACTTTGGATATGATCAGGAACTCTACTATGTCCATCTATAAGTGTAGGAATATTTAAATTGTCTTGATGCCATATCTGGCTTCTAGTTCCTGGATGATTTTTATGGCAGTGTCGATGTTCGCCGATAGAATAATTATTTCCTAAAAGACTTCTTAAGGCTCCTATTACTGAAAGGTGTTCATATACTTGATCTAGCTCAGGTACGGCGATGTTGATTTCATCTCCTGGATTAGAAGGTAGACTATTTAATTTTGAATAAATACCATCATGGAATTCAGTGGATAGAGGAGATTCAACAATATGATAACCATTGATTATAAAGTCTGCTACTTGATCATCATTTAATAGATATTTGTCTATCCTAGTCACTATAGTTCTCCATTTTTTCTAGGATGAATTGAAATCCAATTATTTCCTCTTCTGAATTTGCAATTGAACTACGTTGGTCAGGAAAATGTACTATTTCCCAACCATCAACAACAGCTTCATGTACTGTTTTATAATCAAGACCTTTCGAAGTTGGATCGATTTCAACAATATCATCTTTAAATGGTTCGTGTAGTGCTTGAGAAATAGTAGGAGATTTGGGATCAGTAGATTCAGAGCTTAAATATAAAATTCGTTGTTTTAATGACATTTTTATTATCTTGAAGTTAAGAAACTATTGGTTCATTTATAAATTATTAAATAATTTTAATTATTTTCCCACATGTTTTTATAATTCTTTTATTGGTGAATTTTTTAATTTTCCATTGTATTCTTTACTAAATAAGTCAAGAATTTATAAACTTTTTGGCAACACCAAAAAACGATGATATATTCTTATGTGTTTTAGATATATTTTACGAGATTCGGCTAGATTTTATGAGATATAAAATTGGATACCTAGGTTTGAATATGGGTGCTTTAGATACACCAAATATTTCTGCATTAAAAAGATATTTTGAACGAATTTCTCTACAAAATATAGTGAGATTCAAAAAGTTTCTTGCTGAATATGTTAAGTTGATCCCAAGTTTAAATGTTAATCAAGAATGGATTGAAGTATCCTCTAACTTTATTCATGAGGTGGAGTTTAATTTTGCAAGATAATCACCAATCACCTCATCAAATGAAAAAAAGTAAATATTTACTTATTAGATTATTTTGGATTTTATTAGGTTCTGTATTTGTTGGAATAGGCACTTTAGGTATTTTTGTTCCTGGTTTGCCTACAACAGTTTTCATGATTTTAGCAGCTACTTGTTATATAAGATCTTCTGAGAAACTTTATCGTTGGCTAATAAAAAATAAGATTTTTGGTAAATATATAAAAGATTATCGTGAAGGGAAAGGGATGCCTAAAAAGGCAAAAATTGTAGCCCTTTCTATGATAACTTTATTTGTTGGTTTAGCTGTAATTCCATTTTCTCCAATATCTATTCCAAATATTTTTGTCAGAATTACTGTATTAATTGTGGGAATTATCGGATTTTGGTACGTAAGTTATAGAGTTCCATCACAAAAATAGAATTATAAATTTTTGTTAATTTGTAATTAGTTGATATTAATTTTTATCTATTTTTTGTTTGGTTTTTTAATATTAAATATGTATTCTAAAATAGAATTTGTAAATCATTAAAGGAGACTTAAATGAAGCTGTTGAGATATATTGAAAATTCTATTACTAAACCAGGTATTCTGGATTCCAATGGAGGAATTCGTGATGCTTCCAGCCTAGTATCTGACTGGAATGGATCAACTATAGATGACGAATCTTTAAATAAAATAAAAAATTCTGATTTAAGTTCTCTTTCTCCTGTTGATCCTTCTGTGAAAATTGCTCCATGTATTGGAGATGTGAAGGATTTTATTTGTATTGGGTTGAATTTCTCTGAACATGCAGCTGAAGTAAAAATGGACGAACCTGATGAACCCATAGTATTCATGAAAACTGCAAGCTCTATTAATGGGCCTTATGAAGATGTTAAAATCCCAAAAAATTCGTCAAAAACTGACTATGAAGTTGAATTGGGAGTGGTCATTGGTAAGGAAGCTTCATACATTTCTATAGAAGAGGCAGAAGATCACATAGCAGGTTATTGTCTAGTAAATGATATAAGTGAAAGAGCATTTCAACTTGAAAGGCTTGGTCAATGGGTAAAAGGTAAAAGTTGTCCGGGGTTTGGTCCTATCGGCCCATGGCTTGTAACTAAGGATGAAATTCCTGATCCTCAGAATTTGAAAATGTGGCTTGATTTAAATGGGGAAAGAAAACAGGATGGAAATACAAATACTATGATCCATAAAATATTCTTCATAATAAGTTATTTAAGTCAATTTATGCTTTTAACTCCAGGAACAGTAATTTCTACTGGAACTCCTAGTGGAGTTGCTAGTAGCACTGGAAGATTCTTAAAATCAGGTGATTCTATAAAACTAGGAGTTGAAGGATTAGGGGAACAGAGACAGAATTTTTTCTAATCTTTCTGATCAATTCAAGTAAAATTTTAATTAGGAATAGAAAATATTAAAGTAGCTAAAACTTTAAAATACTATTAGTTAGGATTTTGCGTTAGGAATTAATTCATATAATGTTTTTGAACATCGAATTTTAGAATCTTCTTCATTGTATCCTGGGCACATCATAATCATGTTTCCATAAATTATGTAGGTAAGGTATTTGGGTTTTGGTTGACCATTTCCTGCATGGGTATTTCCTAACCTTTCAGCTAGAAATTGACGGTGTTTCAAATCTTCTTTCCATAATGCACAATCTTTGGTTATACATCCTTCTTCCCCAGTAGCATTATCAGCATATTTAGCACCAATTTCTTTGGCATCAGAATGATTAGCATAGAACCTGATTTCATAATCTATTTTCTGATCGTCAGGATCCAACTTATTCTTAATAAATCCATAATATGCTGAAGTTGCCCCAGGAAGTTCATCTACCTTATATTTTTTACTTTTTTTGAAACCAACTTGTTTAAAATTCTCAATAGAGAGAATCTGATCTGAATCAGTAACTTTTGCTATTATAGGAATTTCTTCATTAGTTCCTTCAGAAGAACAACCTAATATTACAACTGTTAAAATAAATATAAATAAGTTTTTTTTCATATTCTTAATTCTAGCATAGGAATTTCTAATTTAAAAAACTTCAAGTGGTTATTAGTTGGTACCATTACTTACATAAATACCTTATTAGAAAAATATATTGTTATGAGATTTTTTTTACTTACATTAGTGCTAGTTATTATGTTATTAGCCTGTTCTGCTGAGCTAATATCAATTCCTATAACTACAGCTACTCCTATGGAATCAAATTCGTACAGAAATTTAAATTGTGATGATGATAGTTTTATTCAAGCAATTATTGAAGAAGTAGTACTGCAAATTCCTGTTACTGTTGACAATATTCAAGCATTAGCAAGTAGAGTAGAGATTTCTAATGATAGTGTGAAGATTGTTTGTGAAGGTAATATATTATTTAGTGATTTTTCCATGTTGAGGATAAAATATTCTTTTGATAAAAACGATCTTTCTCTTTCTTTTGAATTAATAAGATGATTTAATTGAATGAGCTATATTATTTGAGGTTTAATGGGAGGAAATGTGAGAACTCGAACAAAAATTATTCTTTGGATAGTTGGGATTGGCATTGTTTTGGATTTAATTATTGGTACTTGGATATTTATAAAATATTTCCAATAGTCGGAGGGCTAAATGGTCAGATTTCAATTACTTTTCCAGTTGCTGCTGATTCGTACATAGCTTCAATTACTCTTGTGTTTTTCATTCCATCTTCAGGAGGAAATTCTGGGTTTTTACCAGATAGAACACATTCTGAAAATTCATTAAACTGCATTACAAATCTGTATGGTGAAGGAGTAGAAATTATTTTATCGTTTTGACCATTACTACCATTTCCATATTTTATTATTATTGGACCAGAATCATCGAACATTCCTGGTATTTCAATCCTTCCTTCTGATCCATCTATTGAAATTTGGCATCTATAAGGTTGGCTCATTCCAGATGTGATATTGGCTATCGCACCACTCTTAAATTCCAATATTCCTACAAAACTGGTATCTATGCCCCAACTTCCATTGTCGTGAGAGATTCCAAAAACTCTTATTGGTTCTTCTGACATTACAAATCTAGCGGCATAGACTGCATAACATCCAGCATCCCATAGAGACCCACCAGACAAATCTTTTGAAAATCTTATGTTGCCCTTGGGGTCTGAATTAAAACATAAAGAGGCATGTAAAGTTGATACGATTCCAATCTTTTCTGAAGCGATTAATTCTCTAGCTTTTCTGAGGTGAGGGTTCCATCTATGAGTAAACCCTTCAATCAGAACAACATTATTAGCTTTGGCAGCATCTATCATTCTTTTACATTCTTCAACACTAATAGCTAATGGCTTTTCACATAGAATATGTTTCCCTGCCTCTGCTGCTTTGATGGTCCATTCGCAGTGCATATTATTAGGCAAAGAATTAATGATTGCATCGACTTGTGGATCAAGTATTTGCTCTTCATAAGATCCGTGCCATTTAGGAATATTGTATTTTTTTGCAACAGTTTTTGCTTTTTTAGAATTTCTTGAAGATATTGAAATTATTTCAGAATTTTCAGATTGATGTGATGCTGGTAGATGGGCATTCAGACCTATTTGTGCTGTAGATAGAAGTCCATATTGCACGATTGATTTTTTTATTTTTTCAGGAAACATAACTGAATAATACTAGAATAGAGGCAATAACTGTAAAATAATTGAACCGATACAAAAACAGAACAAGAAGTAATAGATGTACAAGTATAAAAAACAATTCTCAGAGTTAATTATGAAAAGAACCTTAATTCTTTCTCTAGTACTTTTAGCTCTTGTAGGATCTTGTGGAAATAGAATTGAAGATTTTAAGCAGTATGAAATCGAGTATGAAATATATATGGGAAAATCTAAAAAAGAAATTGAACTTCAAAAAATCCCTGAACCTGAAAAACCTTTTGGATATGATCTTTGGGATGAGGCAAAATATTCTAGTGTCCATTTAGAACCACCAATAAAAACTAAGTATGGAAAACCTATTCCTTAAATCTCATTACTCTGATACCCACATATTTATAAACGTTTATACACTCAACATTAATATCTGAATCTCTGATAAGTTATTTATAGCACTTATTATAATTATGAAATCGTTATTCCTATGGATATTCAAAAAGCGGAAAACATACTACTAGAGATTAAAGAATTAATGGATGAATCAAATGTCGTTTTTTTTCTTCGTAATGGTACTTGTTTGGGTGTAATCAGAGATGGAGAACTTATCAAATGGGATGATGATTTAGATATTGGATCAATAATTGGTATGCATAGTCTTAACGAAAAAACTATTTATGAAATTGTAGATAAATTTAAGTTAGCTGATTTCGAGATTGTTCACGTAGGTGAATCCCTCTTGCACATTGGCGTTACACTTCGAAAATCCGGAATTCCGATAGACTGGATTTGTTATAAGAAATTCGAAGGATATATATCAATACCCTATGGTCAAAATACCCGTTGAACTTCATGATGATTTAAAACCCATTTCGTTTCTTGGAGCTACTTTTTTCGTGCCAAATCCTCCTGAAAAATATTTAGACTTAAATATGGATCTGAATGGCATATTCCTAAGAAAATGAATTTTGAAAATGATGTTGTAAATTTGATACCTGAATCTGTAGTTTCTCTAATAATTTCTATATTGACTAGAATACACAAGTTCTTTTTCTCAAAAAAATACATTACTAAAATTCGAATTCTTACACATGACAATATACCTATAGAGCAAGCTAAAGTAACTCTTGTGGGGATTAGTAAATGTACAACTGATCATGAAGGATATGCCCAATTTGATTTATTAAGTAGAAGATTGCATTATGAGGACTTGTATGCAGTTATGATTGAAACAAAAAATAAAGAAAAAGAAATACTCTATCTGGAAACTTTGAAACCAGGTTTAAATTATGATTATTTACCACACAAATACCACACATCTGGTAGATTACATGTTTTGAAAGAGCAAAGTTAACAAACTATACATCTAAATTATTAACACTAGCTCAAATGATTATAATAACGAATAGGGTTATTATGAAATATTCTAGCCTGATGCATATATAAATCGTTCAATCTTTTCTACATCATCAGATAGGCTTTTATGTGCAGGGCAATTTAATGCTGAGAGTTCTAAATTCCTTCTATGTTTTTCAGGAATATTATCATGAAAAGTAATAGTTATTTCTAATTTTTTAACTCGTCTAGGCATGGGATTCATTTCTTTTTTTACAGAACAAGTTACTTTTCCTAATTTGACTCCAAATTGATCGGCAGCAATTCCCAAAGTTGTTACCATACAACTTCCTACTGAAACAGCTAATAAGTCAGTAGGTGCAAATGTTCTACCTAGTCCTTGATTATCTAAAGGAGCATCAGTAATCAACTTAGTGTCTGTTGCTAAATGAGTTGCTTCGGTTCTTAGTTCTTCCAATAATTCAATTTCAAATTGGTTATTCATATAAATTTTATTCCTTTCCAGTAAATTAAATTAATTAATGATGATAGTTTAAATGAAAAGAACTAGATATCATATTGTGTAGATTCAATATCCATAAAAATAATTATTAGTATATAATCCTTAAGGCTTCTGACAAGAAAAGAGTCCTTAGGCTCTGTCACACCATTGGATTTTGGGAATGACTCAGGATCAGAAACCATTCTCTCCACATAAATATCTGAATTAGATAATATGTAGGTATGGATAAGTTAATGAAAACATTTGTGCCTATCAATATAGTCTCTATACTTACCTGCATAATAATTTATAACTTTACTGGATTATCTGATGTATATGCTTGGTTGCCACTACCTTTAGGTTTTCTAATCTCATTGATTCTTACACTTGATAAAGAAAAATTCCGAATAGTAAGGTTTTTTGTTTGGGCTTGGCTTTTAGTATTCATTATATCACCTGTGATTTTGGTGTTTAACTAAAATAAATTCAGGATTTATTATGAAAAGAATCTTAATAATAGCTCTAATATTTTTAACTCTTGTTGTTGGATGTGAAGAAAAAGCTGATGACTCCTCTTATAATGTAGTTACTGCTTCTGAGCACATATTTACACTTGAAGAATTAGAATCTATTGGATTCAAAAAAAATAAAAAATATGATGTATCTGGTCTTGAAGGAGCTTTAATTGCAGTTAATGGTTTTTGGTCTACAGACATTGGAAAAAAAGAATATGAACTAAGATTTTATCCTTCACATTCAGTAGCAGTGAGTTTAGGAGAATCTTTAGCACAGGAAGCTACAGGCGAAGACGCAATAATTAAAAAATCTGACGCAACTTGGAAAGAAGGAATTAAAGATAGGAGAAGAAGTCAGAGGACATCTGGTTCACATCCCAAATATGGGAATTATTCGATTTATGGAAATGTTGTTATGCTTTGTGAAGGACAAGTAGGAATATCACTCGAAGTGTGCTGGGGATTAATCAGTGCTATGGAGAAATTAGAATATTAAAGTCAATACATACCTCAACTCCACAAAAATATATTGAATCAAATAATATGTAATAATTATGAAAAGAATTTTACTAACATTATTAGCAATGATTCTATTTTCAGCCTGTTCTGCTGAAGTAATACCAACTCCTATCCCCGAACTTGTTGTAGAAGAAGTTTTTGACCAAGTAATGGATAATGGAAAAACATTTTCATCCAAAGACTTTTTTGATGCAGGATTTAAAGAATACAAGGAATACAATGTATCTAAACTTACTGCATCTACAGAAGCTTGGTACGGATTCTGGGGTACGGACGAAGATAGTGTTAACTATTATGAGCTAAGATTTTACCCTGATCATTCCACTGCTGTATCAGAAGGAACTGCCTTTGCTGAAGATGCGACAGGTGAGGATGCTAAATTAAGAAGACAAGACACAATGTGGAGAGTAGGATTACCTGACAGAAAAAGAGCTGCTGTCTGTTTAGATGGAGGAGATGTAAACCCTGGTGCCTCAATTCCAGATATGTGCGGTGGTACACCCTATAAATATGCTGATTATATAATTTTCAACAATGTAATAATGCTTTGTGAAGGTGAAGACTCGAATGAAGCATTTAAGTTATGTAATGATCTTATAGATCTACTCAGTAAATAAATTACCTCTCATACTTAGTAAAGTCACTATTACTGCAGTTTCTGCAGCTCCCTTACACGTGTGCGTATGACGTGTGGGTTACATCAGGTGTAATACATCACCTGCATCAGGTAA
>CAYSUW010000029.1:0-8488 GCA_964434385.1 uncultured Dehalococcoidales bacterium
AGGAAATAAAAGAAAGCTTAAATGAAAAATTAATGTCAGTTCTGACAGAACAAGATGATCCTAGAGTTGTTGAGTTCCCTCCTAGGTTCGAAAACTCTCCATATGCTGGACCTGTGACAAAGGAATATTACGAAGAAGAACATACCTATGAATATTAATTCTGCTTAAGAATAGTAGCAGGTTACTATTTCAAAGCTATTGCATCTTTTTTTCAGGTTTCAGGAAAGTTTATTGGAATTTTTTTAAGTGTAATCATTAATTCTGGTTATCTGAATCAGTTAAGAAGTCTTTGAAGCATCGTTTTTTTGTTATATGAGTAGAAAAAATACTATGTTATATGCTAGAATCACGCAGGGCAGGTAGCAGGGGTGGGTGAGCGGTTAATACCACCAGACTGTAAATCTGGCGCCATTAGGCTACGGGGGTTCGAATCCCTCCCCCTGCACCAGTTGAATTTTGATTCAACTGATATGCCCACATAGCTCAGGGGTAGAGCGCGTTCTTGGTAAGAACGAGGTCACCAGTTCAAATCTGGTTGTGGGCTCCATAGCCTTTTTAAAAATTTGTGGTTAAAATAAACAAAAATGAATTTTTATAAATTGTATTTAAAATAATCTAATAATATTTTGGAGGATCCAAAAAATGGGAAAACAAACTTTTGATCGAAGTAAACCTCATGTGAATGTTGGAACAATTGGTCACGTTGATCATGGGAAGACAACTCTTACCGCTGCTATCACTGCTACATTAGCGAAGGCAAATGATAATGTTTCGTTCCGTGCTTTTGATACTATTGATAATGCACCTGAAGAAAGGGAAAGAGGAGTTACTATTGCAATTCAACACGTAGAATATGAAACAGAGAGTAGACATTACGCTCACGTAGATTGTCCAGGCCACGCTGATTATATTAAAAACATGATTACTGGTGCTGCTCAAATGGATGGAGCTATATTAGTAGTAAGTGCTCCAGATGGTCCTATGCCTCAAACAAGAGAACACATCCTTTTAGCTAGACAGGTTAATGTCCCTAAAATTGTTGTTGCATTAAATAAATGTGACATGATGGATGATGAAGAATTATTAGAATTAGTAGAATTAGAAGTAAGAGAATTATTGACAGAATATGGTTTCCCTGGAGATGAAGTGCCTGTAGTTAAAATAAGTGCTTTACAAGCATTAGAAGCTGAAGGAGAAGGAGAATGGGCAGACAAAATTAATGAATTAATGGCTAAGGTAGATGAATATATTCCTGTTCCTGAACGAGCAACTGATTTGCCTTTTTTGATGCCTGTAGAAGATGTTTTCAGTATTAAGGGTAGAGGTACTGTTGTAACAGGTAGAATTGAGAGAGGTGAAGTAAAAGTTGGTGATGAAATAGAAATTGTTGGTTTCGGAAGTACAGAAAAATCAACTGTTACAGGTGTAGAAATGTTTCACAAGTCACTAGATTCAGGAATTCCTGGAGATGCAGTAGGTTGTTTATTGAGAGGACTAGAACGTGAAGAAATTGCAAGAGGTGCTGTATTAGCAAAACCTGGAACAATCAATCCTTTAACTAAAGGAAAGGCTCAAATTTATGTACTTACTAAAGAAGAAGGTGGAAGACACACACCATTTTTTAGTGGATATAAACCGCAATTTTATATAAGAACAACAGATGTTACTGGAACAGTTACTCTACCAGAAGGAACCGAAATGGTGATGCCTGGAGATAACTTAGAAATGGATGTTGAACTTATGTACCCTGTAGGATTAGAAAAAGAATTGAGATTTGCTGTTAGGGAAGGCGGAAGAACTGTGGGTTCTGGTGTCTTTATTGCTGTTTAAATGTTTTTGATGATGAAAAACGGAGAAATAAGGTGGTGTAAATATGGCTAAAACAGGAGCTAGAGTACTTATTACTCTTGCTTGTACAGAATGTCAGGATAGGAACTATCATAGTGAAAAAAATAGAAGAAATGACACTGAAAGAATAGAACTTACTAAATTTTGTAAAAAATGCAGAAAAAGAGTTCTACATAGAGAAACAAGGTGATAATGGCTAAAGAACAGAGTTCTAAAGTTTCTGAAGTTCGTCCATCTAGATTATCGGGTATAAAATTTGGGCGTATTGGAGAAATTACAAGTGAATTAAAAAAAGTAAGATGGCCTACTAGAAGTGAGGCTACAAGATTAACTTTGTTGGTTTTGGCAATTTCAGGAGTAATTGGGATTATACTGGGTATTATAGATATGGGTTTTTCTAGATTATTTGAATTTATCTCAGAAGGTTAATTATGATTGAAGAAATTAATTTAAACGAAGAAATAGAAGAAGAAGAATTAATGGACATATCTTCTTATGCTGGAGATTGGTATATTCTTCATACCTATTCAGGTCAAGAAGATAGAGTCAAGAAGAATATAGATCAGCGTGTAAAAACTATGGATCTGAAAGATAAAATATTTGGTTGTGTAGTACCTACTGAGTCTGAAGTAGAAGTAAAAGATGGACAACGAAAAACCATTAAGAAAAAAATGTATGCTGGTTATTTGTTGGTAAATATGTTGATGGATGATGATAGTTGGTTTGCAGTAAGAAATACTCCAGGTATTACGGGTTTTATCTCTTCCGAAGATGAAAAAGAAAGAAGACCTAAACCAGTGGCTCTAGAGGATAAAGAAGTAGAGCAAATATTTTCAAGAATGAGATCTGACAGCCCTAAGGTTAGAGTTGGATTTGCACAAGGAGATTCAGTAAGAATAAAAGATGGCCCATTTGCAGAATTTATGGGTACAGTGGATTATGTTGATCAAGATAAAGGAAAAGCAAGAGTTTTAGTTTCATTTTTTGGAAGAGATACACCAGTGGAATTAGATTTTCTTCAGTTAGATAAAGGATAATTAAAAATGGCGAAACAAGTACAGGCATTAGTAAAATTACAAATTGAAGCTGGCAAAGCTACCCCAGCACCTCCCGTAGGCCCAGCATTGGGGCAACATGGTGCCAATATTATGGGATTTGTAAAGGAATATAATGAAAGAACATCAAAAATGGCTGGTAATATTATTCCTGTTGAAATAACAATTTTTTCTGATAAATCTTTTTCATTTGAATTAAAAAGTCCTCCTGCCTCTGCATTAATAAAAAAAATGGCAAAATTAGAAAAGGGGTCTGGAGAATCAGGCGTAACTTTAGTTGGTAAAATAACAAGATCTCAAGCTAAAGAGATAGCCAAGGAAAAATTACAGGATTTAAATGCAGTTGATATTGAAGCTGCAGCTAAGATTATAGAAGGAACTGCAAGAAGTATGGGAGTTTTAGTAGAAGATTAATTAAACACAACAACACTTGAATTTTTTTTATTATTAATGAGGTATTATGGTCAAGCAAGGTAAGAAATATAGAAGTGCATTGGAAGAAGTAGAAGAAACAATTCTTTATAGCCCTGAAGATGCAATAGCTTTGGCTAAGAAAGTTTCTAAGAGGAATTTTGATGAGGCTGTAGAGTTGCATATTGTAACTTCAGCTGATCCAAGACATTCAGACCAACAAGTTAGAGGTTTTGCAGAATTACCTCACGGTACAGGAAAACAGGTAAGAATATTAGTGTTTGCTGAAGGTGATGCTGCAAATGATGCTAAAGAAGCAGGGGCTGACATGATAGCAGATCAAGATATTATTCAAAAGATTGAATCTGGCTGGTCAGAATTTGATGTTTCTATTGCTACTCCAGATCAAATGAGTAAAATCGGGAAATTGGGTAGGTATCTTGGAAGAAAAGGTTTGATGCCAAATCCAAAAACTGGAACTGTAGTTCAAGGTAAAGATATTTCTAAAGCTATTAATGCTTCCAAAAAAGGAAGGTTGGAGATAAAAATGGATAAAACTTCTATTATTCATTTAAGAGTAGGTACTGTTAGTTTTTCAGAGGAACAACTACAAGAAAATTTAACAAGTATCATGACTACTCTAGTAACTTCTAGACCTGATGGAATTAAAGGAAAGTTCTTAAAAAAAGCTACAATGGCAACTACTATGGGACCTGGGATCAAAATTGATATTACTGGGTTAGAAAATATGGTGGCGAATAATTAAAAATTGAGTTAATATAATTTGGCTGAAGACAGTGGGTGTCTCTAGAGACTTAATTCCCCGCCTAGGTTTAATAAGGATCTTGATTGACCTCTGTTTTCAATATATAGAGGTTAATTTTTTTTGTATAACTTAATGATATGCCTACTGAAAAGAAAAAAAATCAAGTAAAAGAGTTAGAAGATCTGTTCAGAGATAATAAATTTTTTATTTCCACAGAATATAAGAACATTTCTGCAAACCAAATGACTAATTTAAGGAAAGTTCTTAACTCATCTGGTTCTTCTTTCCGAGTAATTAAGAATAATCTAGCTTTTTTAGCAGCTGAAAATTCTGGTAAAACTGATCTGAAAGATATTATTAATGGTCCTTGTGGAATTGTAGTAAGTAAAGGTGATCCAGCTGAGACTTCTAAAACATTAATAGACGAAGTGAAAAATCAACGGCTTTCTATAAAAATTATAGGAGCTTTAATGGATGAAGAAATTCTTGATTCTGAAAATGTTGCAAAACTTGCATCATTACCTAATAAAGACATATTAATGGCTAATCTATTAGGACAGATGTATAGCCCTGTATCAGGATTGGCTTATGTATTGTCTGCACAGTTAAGATCATTTGCTACAGTAATTAAAAATATTTCAGAAGCCAAGGCTGAAGCTGAAAAATCAGAGCCTGAAGTTAAAGAAGAAGTAAAGACTGAAGCTGAGAAATCAGAGCCTGAAGTTAAAGAAGAAGTAAAGGCTGAAGCTGAGAAATCAGAGCCTGAAGCTAAAGAAGAAGTAAAGGCTGAAGCTGAGAAATCAGAGCCTGAAGCTAAAGAAGAAGTAAAGGCTGAAGCTGAGAAATCAGAACCTGAAGCTAAAGAAAATAATAAATCGTAGAAAATATTTTATAAAGGAGATAAAAATGGCAATGGGAAAAGAAGATATTTTAAATGCTATAAAAGAGATGTCTGTTTTAGATCTTTCTGAATTAGTAAAATCCTTAGAAGAAGAATTTGGAGTTACAGCTGCAGCTCCTGTTGCTGCTGTCGCAGCGGCTCCTGCAGGTGATGGTGATTCTGGAGATGCAGGATCAGATGAAGATGCTGCTCTCACTGTAAATCTACAGGATATTGGCGCTAATAAGATATCAGTTATTAAAGCTGTTAGAGAGATTACACCTTTGGGTCTTAAAGAAGCCAAAGATTTGGTAGAAAGTGCTCCTGTGGCAGTTAAGGAAGACGTTCCTAAAGAAGAAGCTGAGGAAGCTAAAACTAAGTTAGAAGCTGCTGGTGCTAAAGTAGAACTTAAGTAATTTGATAATTATTTAATATAATTACCAAATTTTTTTCATACTGTTATATTCTATATATTATGAAGAAAATTGATCATGAGATTGATGAAGATTTCTCTAGATTATTAGAAGATATTTCATATTCTTGTTCTAGATTATTAAAGTTGGAAATAGAATTTTCTCGTGATGACGAAGAATTTCGTTCAATGAGAAAAAATATAATCCATTGGAATAAATAGCAACAAATTGAATAATCAAATTGTTAATTTATCAGCTGTTGAATTAAATCAATTAATTCTAAAAAAAGACTTATCATTAAATGAAGTTGCTCAGGCTTTCTTAAATCAGTATAAAAAATATGATTCTAAGATTGGTGCATGGGTTTATCTTGATGAACAAAAGATTTTTGATCAGATTAATAGATTAGGATCAAAAATTCCCTATGAAGATTCTCTATTATATGGAATTCCTTTTGGAATTAAAGATATTTATTTTTCTAGAGAAATGCCAACTAAAATGGGTTCTGAGCTTCTTGTTGATTTCTATCCAAAACACAATTCTACTCTTTTAGAAAAAATTCAAAGTTTTGGAGCTATATTAATGGGAAAAACAGTGACTACAGAGTTTGCAATGAATGAACCCACAAATGTAATAAATCCTTGGAATAAAGAATATACTCCTGGTGGTAGTAGTACAGGATCTGCGGTTGCAGTTGCTATGAGAATGTGCCCAATTGCTTTTGGTACTCAAACTGCTGGTTCTATATTAAGACCAGCTTCATATAATGGAATTATTGGATTTAAGCCATCATTAGGTATCTTCTCTACAGAGGGTATTTTTCCTGTAAGTCCAACCTTTGATACTGTTGGCTGGATGTCAAGAAACCTAGAGGATATAGCGATGATTTTAGACGTTTTATCCAAAGAAAATTCCACAAGGTTGGGTTTTTCATATGACAACAAGAAAGAAACTATTTTAGAGAGAGTAAAAAATTTTGAAGAAGAAAAACCAAAAATTGGTGTAGTTGCTGCTTTTTTTGAAAGAGAATCTTGTCTTGAAGTTCAGGCTAATATGTTTGAAGTAACTGAAAAATTAAGTAATTTTGGTGCTAGAATAGAAATATTTAAACTTCCAAATAGTTTTATAGGAATTAATGAAGCTAGGAAAATCATTGAATATTCAGAAGCTTACACTTTTCACAAGAATTTTTTTGATGATCTAATAAATTCTTATAAATCAAATACTAAAAACAGGATTAATTCAGGAAAATCAATTACCGCAGCGGACTATTTAAGAAGTTTAAAATTAGTGTCTCAATTTAGAAAAGATATTAAGAAATCTTTAGAGGATTTCGATGTAATTATCATGCCAACTAATAATGATTTAGTACCCAAAGACAAAGGGACTACAGGTGATCCAAAATTTCAATCTCCATGGACTGCTGCAGGACTTCCATCTACTTCTATCCCTTCAGGCACTGATAGAAATAGAATGCCTTTGGGACTTCAAATAGTAGGAAATTATTTGGATGATTCTAAATTATTGAGAATTACTAATTGGATAAAAAATGTAATTAATATCAAAATCGGTTTTCCCGCAATAATCAATGAGTAATTTAAAAAACAATAATCAAATAACTATTTCAGGAATTTTAGGAATTCCTGAAATAAAATCTGGGTTCAATATTGGAGAAGTAATCTGTAAGTATTTAAACAAAAAATTGCCTCCCCACAATGGAGATATAATTGTAGTAGCTCAAAAAATAATTTCAAAAGCTGAAAACTGTCTTGTTGATTTAAAATCTATTGAACCTACTAAAGAAGCGAAAAAAATAAGCAATATTACTGAAAAAGACCCAAGGTTAGTACAGTTAATTTTAAATAATTCTAAAGAAATTATTAAGGCTAAAAAAGGAATATTAATTGTTGAAACTATATATGGATATATCTGTGCTAATGCTGGTATAGATACTTCTAACTTGAATGAAGAAGATAGTGTTAGTTTTCTTCCATTGAATTTGGACAAATCAGCTGAATTAATTAAAGAAAGTATTAAGGATTTTTTTGGAATTGAAGTAGCGGTGATTATTTCTGATTCATTCAATAGACCTTGGAGGAAAGGATCTATTAACGTAGCATTAGCGTTTTCAGGATTGGACCCATTTGTCAATTTGATTGGAGAGAAAGATGATTTTGGTAAACCTTTAAAATCTACATTGGTAAATGTTGCAGATGAAATTTCATCTGCTGCTCAATTGGTGATGGGGGAAAATTCTCGTGTTCCCGTAGCTTTGGTTAGAGGATATAAATATCAGAAGGCAAATTTTAAAGGATATAAAATATTTAGGGAAAAAGAGAAAGATTTATTTAGATAATTTCAATTTTCTATTTATTTTTTTTTACTTCTTTATTTTCTTTAGCTGCTTCTTTTTCTTTTTGTTTCTTTTTGTTATCAAGAGGTTTCTCTCCATGCCAAGTATTATATTCAAAAGAATTTCTGAATTTTTTTTCAGTTCCACATTTTTTGCATTTTCCAATGCTAGTCGGACCATTAGGAGGTTCTATGACCCAATGACAACCTCCTCCTGTTAAACAAGATGAAGGTTCTTCTGGGGTGACTTTTTTTTCCTCTTTGTTAGATGCCATATTTTAAGATTTCTTAGATAAAAATTTAACAATCGAGATTTTAACATTGCTTAAATTTGTCGTCAATTTTAGGGTAAAAATTTTACAAGTAGAATTCATGTATTAAAATAGTATATGTAACATAATTGTTAGTCTGGAGGCTTTCTGAGTAAACATGTAGAACAACCAGTTGTGATAGAAGCTGGAAATGTTGAGAAAATTTATAAATCTTCATCTGTAACTGTTCATGCTCTTAAAGGAGTTGATATCTCTATAAGTAAAGGTGAAATGGTAGCTATTATGGGTCCCAGTGGATGCGGAAAAACCACTTTATTAAATTGCCTTTCAGGATTGGATTCTATTGATGGAGGTGATATTACAATTCAGGGCAAGAAATTACAGGATTTGTCTGATGATAAATTAAGTGAATTTAGAGCTTCTAACATGGGTTTTGTTTTTCAATTATATAATTTGCTTCCTGTATTAACATCTGTTGAAAATGTTGAATT
>CAYSUW010000030.1:0-8470 GCA_964434385.1 uncultured Dehalococcoidales bacterium
TGACTTGGGGAATGGTTCTGCACAAGTTACAGGCAGTACAATAATAAGTTTTATTAAAGCTTAAATAATAAAAAGGGCTCCAAACGGAGCCCTTTTTTTATCAAAAATATAGTTTGAGAATAAATTGTGATTTGTTCATATGAAATTTTCTTAGAACTTTGAAGTTATGATGATTTTATCTATAATGTAAATTCTATATTAAAAAAAAATAGGAGCAATGATGATTGGGAATAATTTTAATTTATTAAAACTATTTCTTTTAACAGTATTGATTTCTTTATTTGTGGCATGTGGAACTACTGAAACTGAGACTATAACAGTAGTAGAAAAAGAAGTAGTAGAAGTGATTAAAGAAGTACCTGTAGAAAAGGAAGTAATTAAAGAAGTTGAAGTAAAAGTAGTGGAAGTTCAAGAGAAAGAAGTAATTAGAGAAGTTCAAGTAAAAGAAAGAGAATTAGTAGAGACAGAAAAAGTCGTTGTACAAGAGACAAAATCTGACAAAGACACCTGTCCTGCAGATTTAGGAAGAGAAGATACTTTAATCTATTCATTTGGTGGAAGTACTTCAATTAAAGCTCCTGAAGTTATGAACCCATTCTCTGCAGGTCATGAGATGAGGAACGGATTACATATTACTTTACCTCAGTTGTTCTATTACAACGTATTAACGGGTGAAGAAATTCCATGGACTGGAACTGCTTGGAAAGCAAACTTTGATTACACTGAATATACAGTGCAAATTAGAGAAGGTGTTAAATGGAGTGATGGTCAAAGATTTACTGCAAATGACGTAGCATTTACATACAATATGTTACGAGATCATCCTAAAATGACTGGTTGGGGAAAAGGTCCTGACGTGAATCTTTGGGTAAAAGAAGCTATAGCAGTAGATGATTACACTGTACAAATAGTTCTTAACAAACCAAACCCAAGATTCCACATGAGTTTCTTGTGGTCACACGTAGGAAAAGCTCCTTTCATTGTTCCAGCTCACATTTGGAGTGTTCAGGAAGATGTAGAAACTTTTTCTAACTTTGATCTATCTAAAGGTTGGCCTATAGGAACGGGACCATACAAACTAATAGAGTCAACTCCACAAAATACAATTTGGGATAGAAGAGATGATTGGTGGGCATCTGAAATAGGATTCCACGATGATCCTGCAATGTGTCGTCTTGTATGGGTAGCTAAGCAAGATTCAGCTACAACTGCAAGATTACTTGCTAATAACGAGATTGACAGTGCTGTTGACCTAAGACCTTTAGCAATGAAAACTTTGATAGAAGCAAATGATCAGATAACCACTTACACTGGTAGAGAAGAGCCATATGGTTATCTTGACTGGTGGCCAACATCATTATGGTTCAACCATCAGAATCCAAAATTTGATAAAGATATCAGATGGGCTATAGCATTTGCTATTAACCAAGATGAATTGATAGCCGTTGGACAAGGAGGTTCAGGACAAACTTCTGATGTTCCTTATCCATATTATGCTGGATTAATGCCATATCACGAAAACATTAAGGACATTCTAGCTGAAAAAAGTCCTACTGATTTTGATTTAGATCGATCAGCAGCTCGAATGGAGACAGCCGGTTTTGCTAAAAATGATGATGATATGTGGGAGAAAGATGGAGAAGAATTTGGATTTGTACTATCTGGACATCCATTAATGGAAGATATTGGTCCTATTATGGCTACCCAGTTAGTTAAAGCTGGTTTCAAAGTTGAATATAAAAACCAGGCTGGTCTTGGAAATGAGGCAGCTATGGGTAATCTGGATGCATGGTTACTTGGACATGGTGGTTCAACAGTAGATCCATGGGATACACTTAACTTATATCACAGTAGATACAGTGCTCCTGCTGGAGAAAGAGCAGTAAGGCATTCTCGATGGGAAAATGCTGAGTTCGACGCTATTATTGATGAAATGGGTAGTGTTCATCCTGACAACAAAGCCAAAATGCTTGAATTAAACCATCAAGCTTATGAAATTTGGTATGACGAATTAGTAGATATCCCGATACAGCAGTGGGTACACAGAGTTCCAGTTAATACAACATATTGGACTAACTGGCCAAATCTAGAAAGACCATTACCATTGGCTTTCTGGCCTAGACACAGCTTAATCGGATTCTTACAACTGAAAAAAGCTAACTAAGAATATAAGTTTTAAGTTATAAGATTTAGAGTGGCTGGAATCAATTTATATCCAGCCACTTCTTTTATATATATAATTAGTCAATAATTATTTGGAGAATTAATTGTCGAAAATTTTAGAGGTAAATGATTTAAAAGTGTATTTTCACACTAATCTCGGTCCAGTAAAAGCTGTTGATGGAATTAGCTTTTCCCTTGAATCTGGAGAAAGACTAGGATTAGTTGGAGAATCAGGCTCAGGTAAAACCACAACTGCTCTTGCTCTCATGAGGTTGATCAAAAAGCCTGGAATTATTGAAAATGGTAAAATTTTAGTAGATCAAAAAGATCTCCTAGCTCTTAATGATACCCAGATGAGAGAAGCAAGATTTTCTGAAATTTCTATGATCCCACAAGGTGCAATGAATTCTCTAAATCCAGTAATGAAAATTGGAGAACAGTTAAAAGACACTCTTGTAGCACATAGAAAATATTCTGGTGACCAATCTTTAAGTAAACAACAATACAGATCTATAATTGATAACCTTCTTACCTCAGTAGGATTAGAAAAAAATGTTGCAAAAATGTTCCCTCATGAATTAAGTGGTGGAATGAAACAAAGAGTAACAATTGCAATGGGAATTTCTCTAGAACCAAAAGTCATTCTTGCTGATGAACCTACTAGCGCACTAGATGTTGTAGTACAAAGACATGTAATGGAAACATTACAGAATGCTCAGGAAAAAATTGGAGCAGGTTTAATTTTAGTTGGTCATGATATGGGTTTAATGGCACAATTTGTTCATAGAATTGGAGTAATGTATGCGGGAAAACTTGTGGAAATTGCACCTGTTAAAACTATCTTTAAAAACCCTATACATCCTTATACAAAAATGTTGATAAGAAGTCTCCCAAAACTTGATTCACATGGAAGATTTTTCGGAATACCAGGTCTTCCTCCTGCCCTATTAAATCTAAGTCCTGGATGTACATTTTGTGAAAGGGTCGAAGATTTTTCTCATGTTGGAGAACCAGTTGAATGGACTATGATTTCAAAAGATCATGAAGTCTTAATGTGTGGAGGCTGTGAAAAAAGATGAATAACATTATTGATGTAAAAAACGTAACTAAAATTTTCTCAAAAGGAATAATTAATAAAAGTTTTACTAGAGCTGTAAATAATATCAGTTTGAATATTGATTCTGAAAAACCAATGATAAGAGCAATAGCCGGAGAAAGTGGTAGTGGAAAAACCACTTTAGCAAGAATGATTCTAGGTTTAATCTCTCCTACAGAAGGAGAACTGTTTTTTCAAGGTCAAAACATAAATAAACTTAATAATGAAGATAGACTAAATTTTAGAAAATCAGTTCAACCAATATTTCAAGATCCTTTTGGAGTATTTAATCCTTTTTATAAAATCGATAGAGTTCTCAATACACCTTTAATAAAATTTCAAGTAAGCAATAATAAGACCGAAATAAAAGATAGAATTGAGACTGCATTAAACAGCGTGGGGCTGAGACCTGATGAAACTTTAGGAAGATACCCTCATGAATTGAGTGGTGGGCAAAGACAAAGAATTATGGTTGCTAGAGCTCTTATTTTAGAACCAAAAGTAATAGTTGCTGACGAACCCGTGTCCATGGTTGATGCATCATTGAGAGCAACAATTCTTGAAAGTATATACAAATTCAAAGAAGAACAAAATATCTCAGTAATATATATTACTCATGACTTAACTACAGCACATCAGCTTTGTGATGACATTATGGTGCTGTATGCAGGAAATATGGTAGAGGCAGGGCCTATAGATCTTATAGTACGTAATCCTTCTCATCCATATACAAAATTACTTGTTAATTCTATCCCCTTTCCAGATCCCGATATGAATTGGAAAAAATATGATCCTAAAGACCGTCTAAAACTTGATGTAGAGTCCGTTGGTTGGAGAAACAAATGAGTATATCGGACAAATTTATAGTAGAGGACTATTCATATGACATTTAAATTTGTTTCTAAGAGAATATTAATGTTTTTTATAGTAGTTTTAGTTGCATCTTCTGTTAATTTTTTTATTCCCAAACTTGTACCTGATACAGACCCTGTAAGTATAAGAATGATGGAAATAGCTGATCAGGGAGGAGTCTATGATGAAGGGATGAAAGCTGTAGCCGATGAGTATTTCAAGATGTTTGGATTAGATCAACCATTATGGAAACAGTATCTATTCCATTTAAGAGATGCCGCTACATTCAATCTTGGAGTTTCTTTTACCTACTATCCTAGTACTGTTATGGGTATGATTTGGGATGCACTTCCTTGGACTTTTGGCCTACTGTTTACGGCAACTATAATGTCATTTGTAATAGGAGGAGTAGTAGGTGCATTGCTTGGGTGGCCATACGCACCTAGATCTTTACGTTATATTGTTCCTCCATTATTTCTTTTCTCAGCAATCCCCTATTATATGTTAGGTCTTTTGTTGATTTATGTTCTTGCGTATTGGTTACCACTATTCCCTACCGCAGGCGGATATCAAATTGGAGAAATATTCAACTTCGGATGGGGCAGAATGGTGGATATAATTCATCATGCAGCTCTTCCTGCACTTTCTATAGTTATAGCAGAATTTGGTATCAGATCTTTAGTAACTCGTGGAATGATCCTAAGTTTATACGGAGAAGATTATATAAAACTTGCTGAAGCTAAAGGGTTACCAAATAGTAGAATATTTATGTGGTATGGAATTCGAAATACCCTACTTCCTCAATTCACTATATTAGCCTTACATCTAGGACATATAGCAAGTGGAGCTATCATTGTTGAAATTATTTTTGCTTATCCAGGGCTTGGTAATCTTTTAAGAGACTCAGTCCAGGCATTCGACTTCCCAGTAATCTACGGAATAGTATATTTCCTTATATTAAGTATAGCTGTAGCAACACTTCTATTAGACTTTATTTATCCTATTATAGACCCAAGAATAACTTATGAGGATTGACAATTGAAAAAAATTAAAGAATTAATAAAAAAATATCCAATTCTTTCAATAGGTATATTAGTACTTATTAGTCCTCTTGTTTTTTCTGGTGTAGGTCACTTATTTATAGATACAGGAAAAGCTGAAGCCTTATCGGTAGTTCCACGTTTAGGCCCAAACTCTGAATTATGGTTAGGATCAGATATGCATGGCAGAGATTTATTCGCAGTAGCAGTAGCTGGAATACCATTGACACTTTACGTAGGTTTTCTAGCAGGAATTATTTCTCTGGGAGTAGGAATAGTTCTTGGATTCTTAACAGGTTACTTAGGTGGTTGGTTAGATGATATAGTGAGATTATTTACTGATTCTCTTATGACAATCCCATCTATCGCAGTGATGATAGTATTAGCTATTTCAATAGAAGAAAATATTACTTTAAACCAAATGGCTTTAGTTATTTCTTCTCTTGCTTGGATGGGTCCCACAAGAGTAATTAGAGCTCAAGTGCTCACTCTAAAAGAAAGACCTTTTATTGAGGTATCAAGATTATCTGGAATGAATACTTTTGAAATTATATTTCAAGAAATATTACCTAATATGCTTCCATTCTTAGCTGCTAGTTTTACAGGAGCAGTAACAGGATCCATTTTAGCTTCTGTCGGACTTGAAGCAATAGGATTGGGCCCAATGGCTGACCCTACAATGGGAATGACTTTATACTGGGCTATTTCATTTACTGCAATGTTAGCTGGAATGTGGTGGTGGTGGTTACCTCCAATAATTGTAATAATGATTATCTTCTCAGGATTGTATTTAATTGCTGCAGGATTAGATAAAATTGCTAATCCAAGACTTGAAGGACCACAAGCTTAATCAGGTATCATAACTTAAGATACTCTTTTCTTAGATCATCTGGAAACTTTTCTATAGAATATCTCAACATCGTTCTTGGCATTTTATCAGCATACTTATTAAGGAATTTTATCTCAATGTTAAAGTCTCTCTTACCCACTTCTCTCAGCATCCATCCTACTGCTTTATGTATCAAATCTTCCTTATCATTAATTAATATTGAAGCAATTTTTATAGTATCTGTATGTAAACCTTTTTTAATAAAATTAAAAGTGGACATTATCGCTATCCTTCTTTCCCAAAGATTATTTGAATAAACCAATTTATAGAGTAAATTCTTCTTCTTGTTAATCAAGTAATCACCTAAAATATTAGGGGCAGAAGAATCTACCAAATTCCAATTGTTAATAAATTCAATTTTTTCTACATATAAACTTACAATCTCCTCTTTATGTTTATGGTCAGATTTTTCATAACGCTTTATTAAAATAAATAGTGAAATCAATCGAATCTCATTAAATTGTGATTGAAGTAAGCAAGATATTTCATCTAGACTCAAGTATTTATATTTTTCTGCTTTTTTACGTAAAACAGGAACTCTAATGCCTAGGAATTTATCTCCTTCACCATACTGACCTATACCAGTTTTAAAGAATCGTTGAGCATGTTCTGCTATTTGTATATCAGAGAGAGTTTTTAATTCTTTAAGTAAATTGTCCATCTCAAAAAAATAAGTAATAAAAATTAGATTAAATTTATTTTACTGATTGTTCACCTTCAAAAAAACCTCTAGTAACTTTAGTATCTATATGAGTAGGATAATCCCATTCCCATCCTTCAAATTGATACCCAAAAATTACAGGGTTTACTGGTTCGGTAGTTAAACTTACACCACCAGCAGTAAATGCATGCATAGAAGTTTGTCTGGAGAATAGAATCTGTTTTATCAAAATATCATCAAGCCTGTCTAATTCCTTCACAAAATTAAAATCATTAATCAAATTATTTTCTTCGAATGGATCATTTTGTAAATCAAATAACAATGATTCTCCAGTAGAATATTTCATCAGTTTCCATCTTCCATCAAAAGCCATCCAGCCACTCGTTAACATTCCAATTATATTTTCACGACCTTGATTGTCAGAAAAACCAGTTCCTGCTAAAGGTGTAGAATCCATATAAAAAGGAATTTCAGCACCAGCAAAAGATAATATAGTAGAAGTAATATCCCTCAAACAGACCAAGCCTTCTTCTACCCTGTTATTAGGTAATGAATTTCCACTGACAATTAGAGGAACTCTCATAGCACTTTCAAAGAAATTTGCCTTACCCATCATCCCATGATCTCCAAGAAAATCACCATGATCTGAAGAAAATATGATAATTGTATTATCAAAAAGATTTTTCTTTTTTAATGTTTTGACTATTTCACCAACTTCATGATCTATCTGTTGAATTAAAGCAGCATAATGTGATCTCATTTTCATAATTTTTTCTTTTGTGAGACCTTCATAATCTAAATCAGCCCATGGACGCTTCCAACCTTCAATCATTCCCTTTTTTAATTTTGAAGCATCATGTGGATTACCTTGAATAGGTTCTGGCATTTTATTTATATCAGGTATAGATTCAGAAAAATCTTCTGAAGGATCATAAGGATCATGAGGACCCGGGAATCCTACCATCATAGCAAATGGCCTTTCTTCACCATATTCATCTATGAATTTGCAAGCTTCTGAACCAACAAAGTGATCCCAAGAATGTTTCCAAGGCAACTTAGACACTACAGCGCCAAAGTTTTCATGATATCCATCATGTTCATTACCATGAAATTTTTTTAACCCTGACTCTCTTAAATGATGAAAATAATCATCTCTAACATTTAACCATCTTTTGTCTTCGGTAACAGATCTATACATAAACCCATTTTTTCGATCCCAAGGATAAAAATGCATCTTACCTATTCCAGCTGTATAGTATTCCATCTCTTTAAGGATTTCTGGCCAGGTATTTATTCCTGCAGCTTGATGATCAGGCCTGAGAGCAGGAGCATTAGATGCCACACCATTAGAAATAGCATCCATTCCTGTCATTAAATTTGTTCTAGCAGGAACACATACAGGCGAAGATGAATAAGCATTTTGATATCTAATTCCATTTTCTGCTAATTTGTCTATATTAGGAGTTTTAATAAAATCTGCACCATAACAGCCCAAAAAGTCAGCTCTCAATTGATCCGGAAAAATGAAAACTATATTAGGTTTATTGTTACTCATAATTATCCTTTATTTTGTTCTTTAGTATTTATTTCTGATGGATCTGATGCACTAGTAATACCAAATTTTCTGATAGGAGATGCTGGATAATTCCATTCCCATCCTTCCTTTCCAAAATAATCTGTTTCATTAAGAGAATTTTTAGTATCAACCATTCTGTCAAAAACTGAAAAATTAATTGAATCCATTATTTCAGTAGAAAGTTTTGCTTCTA
>CAYSUW010000031.1:0-6347 GCA_964434385.1 uncultured Dehalococcoidales bacterium
GCTTTAAAGAGCTTCAAGACAATAAAGAACTCTATAGAGCTTTGGCTACTACTCGTTATTCAAAAGATTTAGATAAGTATTATAAAGAAGCAGAAAAGTATGAAAATTTACAGGATGTTTATACACAAATACAATCTGCTAATGCTGGTAAAGGCATGAAAAAAAATGAAGCAGCAAGAAAAATTATTTTTGCCGACCCAGAAATGTTTGCTGAATGGAACTCTTATGGTTCAGGAAAAGGTTCATTTACTGCTAAAGAAGCAATGGTTCAAAGAATTATGTCTGGATTTACAGACAGGACAATTGAAGGTAAGGTTGTTGGTTATGAGTTTTCTCATCCGGGATTAGAATTAACTTCACCAAAACAAGAGGATTATTTTCAAACTCCTGAATATTGGTCTGACCTTGCAAAAGAAATTGAATCAAAGGAAATGGGTCCTCTTAAAAGACAACTCGTTAAACTATTTAGAAGAAAAGAAAATCATCCTGCGGAAGTAGACTTGGATACGCTTGACCAAAAAGCCGGTACGGACATTAAAAAATATATTAATAATCAATTATATACTTCTTCCAATATGGATAAAGGTACAAGTATTCTTTCTGGTAGTGGTACTGGTATTCTTAAATCACAGTTTGATACTGATGGTCGTAATGAAAAAATTTATTCAACACAAGAATCTAATTATAAATCATGGACAAATAAAGCTAATACAACTCAAGAAATGTTTTCTATTCTTTCGCAAATGGGTGATGAATGGATAAAAAATAATCTTATACAGAAAGCATGGGCTACTAATGAAGTTCGATTTAAAGCAGGTGGTGAAGCTTATGCACAACAAGTAAGAGCTTTATGGAAAGATGTTGTTGATTTTCATTATGAAAATACTTTTTATGAAGAAGGACTTTTTGAAGGTAAAGGAACGACACAAACAGCGATTGATACAGATTTAGTAAATAATTTTTCATTCAATAAAATAATTAACACTTTCCGAAATGAATATGATAGGAGAAATATTTCAATTGATGTTAATGACCAAAATTTCGGTTCAGTTCTACTTGAAAAAATTGGTTTAGGTGATAATTTAGATTTAAATATTCCATACTTTATTGACAGCGACCTTGTACCTTTTATTGAAAAGACTGTTGTTGAAAAAGATGGAAAGAAATATTTAGAATTAACTGAACCAAATATTCTTAAAGAGGATATTAAAGATGAATATGATGTTGTTATTGCACAAGGTCTTCAATCCTATATTGTAGATTCAATAGAGAAATATGTTACAAAAGGAGAAACACAACTAGCAGATGTTGAAGGTTTGGAAAGTTTTGTCAGAGCTAAGATAGTAGAATATTATGAGGATGTTTATCCAAAAGAAATAGATAAATATAAAGAAGAGACAAATAAATATTTTGATACTATCATTACAGAAGAAATGATTCAATCTGTTATGCAGGATGAAAATGCAACACGACAGGAAGTTATAGAAGATTTTCAAAAGTATCCTATTAAAAAGAATAGAAAATTTAGTTTCCCAGATGATTTTGATTTTGAGGGAACAGAAACTAAACAAGCTATACAGGAACAGGAAGAACAAATTAATAAGGCAAATAAACTTCCATTCAGATATGATGGAGTTTTATCATGGGAAGAATGGAATAATAAAACTGCCGAAGAAGTTTATGATGCCTATATAACAGAGAAAATACTTTAATAAATTAGGAGTATATAATATATGGCAACTGAAGGTTTCCAAATCGGTCAAAATTTACAGTCAGTCCTTGACAAAGACACACCAATAATTCCTATTGGTAGTGATGATACATCCCAAACAGATACAGATACAAAAGTAGTAGATGCTGTTGCTAGTGAAGTGGCAACGGATACTGCTGCTGATAGTGGATTTGATATCCCTAGAATATTTCGAGACGAACCAACTAAAACACGAAAACATTTATTTGGAGCTGCTGAGACAACTTGGTTGCTTGGTGATATAATTCGTTTAGGTCAGATAGGTATTAAGTCATTAGGTCCTTTAACATGGGAAGAATCTCACAAGCAAATCGAAGAGGAAAGAAAAACAAAACTTTGGCAAAGATTTCCAGAATTTAAGGATGGAAGATTTATGAATGACCCTGAAGTTTGGGCTGGTCGTATTGTTAGTATGATGACTGACCCTGCATACTGGGTAGTTCCTTGGGGTTGGGGAGCTAAAGCAGTACAAATGGGCGGAAGTATACTACCAAGAGCTTTAAAACTTGGAACACTTGGAGCTGGTGTTGGGGCTGGAGCTACTCTTATACATGGAACAGCAAGGACAGGTCTTGTTCCTAAAGGTAAGGATATTGCAAAAGGTGCAGCATTAGGTGCTGTCTTATCCCCTATTGCCGCAGGTGGACAAAAACTTATCGGTATGGGTATAAATAAAGCACTACCAAATCTTTTTAAAAATAAAAAAGTTATTGAAGGTGTTATGCAAAAACTTCGAGGAGAGCAAATAAATAAATATGGTTGGGGTGGATTAAATAAATCACAAGTTACTAAACTCTATTCTATTTCGAATAATCCTGCTATTAAGACACTACAAAAAGAAATACAACGATTGTCAGAGACAGGTATTTTTTTAGGAAAACCTAGAGAAGTAGTAAAGAATCTTGTTAAAAATCCTCAACAAAAATTAACTAAAAAAGATATTATAGCTTTAAAAAGACTTAATTTAAAATCTTTAAAGAATAAAAAAATAAATACAAAAACTGTCAGAGAAAATAATGAAAAAATATTTAAGGAAATAGATGATTTATTTACAAAATCAGCAGGAGATATTGCTGAAGGACAGCATAAACTTTTATCAAAAGTTATGCAAGAAAGTTATAATGCCGGTGGATTAACTTCTGCTTTTGTTAGAGCTATGGCACATAATATTGTTCGACCAGTATTCACGGGCGGTGTAGGTGGAACAATTGGAACTTTAGTAGGTGATGAAGAGGACTTTCACAAATATATGTGGGGTGGTGTAGCTCTTGGAATGACTCATAAAGTTTTGATGAGGGGCGGTATAAAGGGTATTCCATTAGCAAGACAAGAAGGAATTGCCGGAACATTAAAACATTTTATGATGAGTACGATTGATAGAAATGCTCGTATACAGACATCATGGGGTCAAGCACAAAAATTAGCACAGCGAGGACCAATCCATGATGAAGTTTCAAATCTTCTGTTTATGAGATTTACGGAAACTCCTAGACTTAAACCAAAATTTGGATTCTTAGGTTATGGTTGGGGAACAAAAGTTGCTGAAGAGGGAATTGGAAAATCTGCTTCAGGTAAATCTATTGAACAATCCGAAAAAATGATGAATGAATTTTGGATGAGTGGCAATAAACTTATATTTGCGGCAGTCGGTGAACGATTTGGTAAGAATTTTTCATTATTATTACGAAAGGCAAAAGCTAAACAGAATAGTTATATTAAAAGAAGATTAACAAAAGATGAGCAATGGGCGTTGGATACTCAGAGAGACGCACTTCGAGTTATTCGAGGAGATACAACAAGTGTAAGTGAGGAAGCTCAACTGTTAGCCAGTAAAACAAAGGGCTATATGAAAGAGTTTAGAAAATATTATTCTGATGTTGGCTTTACGGAAGCAAAATTTATTGAAAATTATTTTCCAAGAAAATTTGACTTCGCCCTTATTAATAAAGATAGAGACGCTTTTATTCTAAAGGTAGCCGAAGCTATCGGTAATGTTCGTAAGAGTACCGGTAAAAATAAATGGAAATTAGATGATGATGAAAAAGTTATTATTAAAGTTCATAAAAATATTCATGATACTCATAGAAGATTTAAGGCAGAAAATATTGACCTCGCAAAAAATTATTTACGAAGAATAGAGGGATTGGATAAAGAACCTATCATGTCCATATCAAATGGAAGAATGCAATTTAATTCTCTTCCACTCAGTAATCATATTCGATTGGAAAGAAAATTAAATGGTCCGTATTCTAAAGTTGAAAAGCTTCTTGAACCTTGGCTTATTAATGATATTGAATTTGTACTCCAAGACTTAACATTATCTACAACAAAATCAGTAGAGTTTGCGAGAGTGTTTGGTACAACGGGTTCATTAATGGAAAGTTATTTTACCCGTCTTGCAAACCAATATAAAAATAATGGTTGGGAAAAAATGGGTGATGGTTTTTATGGAAATGGTACTCATAAAGCTGATGCGAATGCAATTAAGGATGCAGTTAATTCTTACTTTGGTAAGCTTCATTTTAATAGTGAACGAGGTGATGTTCATAAAAATATAGCATCAACTCTTAGTGCCTTATCAAATTTTAAAATGATGGAATTGGTTACGATTGCCAATCTAGGAGACCTTATTCAACCATTTCAAAATAGCAGATTTTTCTTGTCAGCATTTCGTGGCATGAATCAGAAAAAATTATCAGATGCTTTGGAAATGGAATTAACTGGAGAAGTTAGTAGAAGTATTAGAAAAGGTATGATGTATAGTTCTCATACTGATTCAGCTCCATCTTTCTTTGGAGGTCAGCGATTTAATTATTCTAATTTTATTGGTAAAAGTAATGAATGGTATTTCAAAGCAATAGGACTGGAAGGTGTTACAAAAATTGCAAGAAAATATGCATATAATGTAGGAGCATTGGATGCTCATAGAACAGCACAACGAATTGTTAAGAAACTAGAAAAATTTGGTGTGAAAGATATTAATGATTTAAGAAGATTCAAGGATAAAGCTTCTCTTGAAGATATTAAATGGTTGATTCGATTAAATATGATACACGAAAAAGGTGGAAAAATTTTCAATTCACAGGATATTATTAATCTTGGTAAGACTAAAAAAATAAGTGACGCATTAAAAACTTATAACAATAGATTACTATTACAACGAGCAGGAAATTATACAGCTAATAGGGATGCCATCATTCCAACTGTTGGCAATAGATTATTATTTACACAAAGTCAAAATCCAACATTACGATTGATAGGACAATTCTCTTCTTGGGCTATGGCAAAGTCTTCCCAAACAAATGCCATGCTACAAAGAATAGAGGGTGGAGAATTAAAAACTGCTGTTGGAATGCTTGGCGGATTGGCAATGTATGGAGCTATTAAAGATTTAAAAGATTTGATAAAGCGTGGTGAGGTAATGCAGTCATTTGAAGAAGCAACTGAAAGTGAAACTTCTAAAGAATGGTGGTCAGAAGCCGCACAATATAGTGGAATGTGGGGGTGGTTACCAACAACTGTCATGAATACGCTTCGTTGGGATGTGGGAAGACCTTTCAGTTTTATTCCTGCTATGCAGATTGCTTCAGATTTTTGGAACGCTGGTCTTTCATTAGGAGAACCATCTAAGTTTTTTAAAGCAGTTGATAGTTTTGCACCCTTTCCAAACATACGAAAATATTTATCAGCGTTGGGTGTACCATTTATAACCTATAAAAAAGACCCTAATATAAAAGAAATAGATAAAGAGAACTTAATAAAGGGAACATTGTTCGAAGGTGGTTGGTTTGCAAAAGGTGGACTGGCTGAACAATCAAGAAAATTATTTTCAACCGGTGATGTTGTCAAGGAAGTTTCCTTTGGTGACGCATTCAGAGAAGCAAGAAATAATAAACAAGAATTGTTTAACTGGAATGAAGAAGGTCCGTTTACAACTCAACTAGCTATTGAAACTCCGGAAGAATTTAAAGCTCATCTTGGAGTGGAAAAATTTGAAGGACCAGATTATGTTCTTAAAGAAAAACCAGAGAAAGCACATAGCGAAAAAGTTTTAAAGGAAGTAGTTCAAGATGCGAAAGTAAATACTACTACAATTGTTCCAAAACTAAAACCTGTTAAATCTTTTGAAGAAGAATTAAAACAATTAGAAAGTTCTGGAAAATTTAATATAGAAAATAAAGAAGGAATGTTAGGTTTATTTCAATTTAGTAAAAAAAGATTAGATGATTATAAAAAAGAAACTGGAAAGACATTTACCAGAGACCAATTTAAAAATAGTATAGTTTTACAAGAAGAAGTTTTTAATTGGCATATTAAAGATATTAAAAATTATATAAAGAAAAATAAATTAGATTCTTATATAGGAAAAAAACTTACAAAAGTTGAAGGTCAATATGATAAATTACTAGGACAAACATCTCCTATTACTTTAAATGGACTTCTTGCTGTTGCTCATCTAGGTGGTCGAACAGGACTAAAAAAGTTTTTACAAACAAATGGTACATATAATCCGGCAGATAGTAATGGAACAAGATTATCTGATTACTTGGAAAAATTTAATTTTAATAAAGGTGGAGAAGTTGTACGACAAGGATAT
>CAYSUW010000032.1:0-6326 GCA_964434385.1 uncultured Dehalococcoidales bacterium
CTCACTATCCATTTAATGTAGATAATGTTAAAGCATTTGCTACATTTTGTCAACAAAGTGGCGGATTTGAAATATCTTAATTAAAAAAAAGGAAAATACAATGTCAAAAATGGGAACTTTACACTTACTAGTACAAGAAGCATCTAGAAGTGAAGAAGCTAAGTATAAAGAATTACTTGAAGACTTCTTAGAAAAACAATGCAATTTTAAATCACCTAAACAAGCTGCTAACCAATTCATTAAAGCATTTGAAGATTTAGAAGAAAAAGCAGAAAAAGTAGGTATTAAACTAGAAAAAGGACTATCAATATGAACAGATTAACACAAAAAGAACAGATATTAGAAGACTTAAAAAACGGATGGAAGATTACACCAATTGATGCATTAAAAGAATATGGATGCTTTAGACTAGCAGCTGTAATACATGATTTAAGAAAAGAAGGGTATAATATTAAAACAGAAAGAGTCAATAAACAAAACAAAGATGGAAAATATGCGTCTTATTATCTTAGTGGATTATCATCAATAGTTCCATTTTAAAAAGCGTTAGGATATAAGTTCAATTATTGTTAGATTTAAGGTACAAAAGGAGATAATAAAATGGGAATTAATGACTATACTACAAATAAATTAATTTCATATTATAACAGTTTCTTATTAAAGAAACAAGATAATCACAAAGAAAAATACAAAGAGTTTGAAGGATGGTTTAGCGCTTCCACAGCGGGCTCTTGTTATAAGAAACAGTATTTTAATGTGAGTGGATATGAAGGCACTTGTCCTGATGAAAAATCTATGAGATTAATGAGATTGGGTACTATCGTACATAAAGATATTACAGATACATTTGAAACTTATAGAGAAGAAATTGAGTCAGAAGGATTTGAGTTATTTGTAGAGCATAAAGTAATACTTGAAGAGCTAAATGTTGTAGGACATTTGGATTTGGGTATTTATAACAAAGAAACTTATACTCTCGATGTGACTGATTTAAAAACAGCTCATAGTTATAAGTGGAAGAAAATGTTTGGAAGAGATATAGATAAAAATCCATCTGTTAATTATTATTTGCAGGTTGCAACTTATGGAATAGGACTTGCTAAAGAGTTAGGTATCTCTACAGATAATGTAAATCTGTCTCTAACATGGTATAAAAAAGATGATTCATCTATAAGAGCACAAAAAATAGACAATGAATGGATAGAAGAAGCTTATAATTATTGGAATGAATTAAATACTATATTAGCAGATGATAATGAACCAACGGTAGGTGACAATAACACTCCAATATATAATTGGGAATGTAAATATTGTCCTTATCATAATTTGCATTGTGAAGGTGTATAAATGGATATAAAAGATAGAGAAACAATGGTAAAAGCTTTGTTGAAGGTAGGATTATATAGAAAGCTTTTAGATAGTTTAACAGATGAAAAAATAAATGCACTATATGAATTAGTTGGATGGGCAGCACCAGTATTTGAAAAACCAAAATTAATAGAGGAAGCAGAAGCATGAATGAATTAGCAATAATCAATGAAACTTCAATAGATAAAATAGATAAAATTTTAGTATCTATTACAGATAAGCATGATTTAGTTAGTGATATAAACACACCTAAAGCATATGTCAAGAAAAAGATGGATATGGATTATGTTGAAGTTGGATATATGAAAAAAATAGCAGATAAACATTATCCAGGTTGGAGTTGGGAAGTAATAAAGACAGAGTTTGCAGGCACACAAGCATATGTTGTGCATGGTAGATTAAAGTGGTATGACAGTGGTATACAAAGAACTGGTGATATGACAGCTGCACATAGAATACAAAGAAAACGTAGTACTGATGAGTATGTGGATTTAGGTAATGATATTAAAGCAGCTAATACAGATTGTATGAAGAAAGCTTTTAATATGTATATGAATATCGCAGATGATATTTATAGAAATCAAGTAGAAGATACTGAATTAAATGACAAACAAGTTTCTGATTTAATAAAAGTTGCATTAGGAGTTAGTGAAGAAAAAGCAGCTGAAATGAATATACTGATAGAAGAAGGCACTATACATGGATTAAACTATAAAGGTGCATTAGCAAAATTAACAAGACAAGGAAAAAAATGAGAGAAATATCAACATACAATGATGAAATCTTAATTGAAGGTTGTGAATATAGTGTAGGTACTAATGATGGAAAAGAGTTTAGTAAAGTCGCATTTGAGGGCTATAAGAAACTTTATGGTAAAACTATGTTATCATTCAGAACAAATAATAACAAACAAGTAACAATCAACCCTAGTTATATGTCATTCGCGATAGAAGAAGACACAGAAATGAATCCTGTGACATATAAACAATCTACTGAATAGGAGTAATAATGGGTAAATTAACAACAAAAGAAGCTGAAACCCTACATAAAGTGGGCTTGCTTACTGATGAAACGCTAGAAGAGATGCAAGAAACAGGATTAGTGGGACGCAGAACAAGAAATGAACGTAGAGTAATAAAAAATAAGAACGGTGGATATGTGACTCCACAACTTTATTTTCGTGGATTATCTCGAGATGGTGAATATAGTACTAAAATGACAAAATTCAGAGAAGAGTTCAATGAATTAGTCAATAAATACACTACTTTAATAACAAACAAGGAAAACAAATGAAAGAACTAGATGCGACATACGACCCTACTAAGAATCCATTTACACCAATAGAGCCAGGATTTTATCCTGCTCATGTTGTGTCATTTGGTACTAGAGAAGTTAATACTAAGGTTGGAGAAGCTATTGTCATAAACATGACATATGAAATAGCTGAAGAAGCTGAAAATTTAACTCAAATAGTATTTGAAATGGATGGATTTGAGTATAAAACAGATAAAAACGGTGATAAAATGATTCTCAAAAATAATAAAGGAGCAACTCAAACAACTACTTGTAAACATCTTGTAGGTAAAAAGTTTAGAGACAATGGCACTTTTGTATTTACAGGGAATGAAAGCAGTGGTCGAAATAGGAGATACTATGAGCTTCTTAATTCTTTAAGTATTAATTTGGAATCCAATAAAGATGGAAATTTTCCACTTTCATTACTAGAAGAATCAGACGTTATAGGGAAACCTGTCTTAGCTAAACTGTCAAGTGAAAAATACCAAAAAGATGGTGAGGAGAGAACAGCTTGGAAGGTTTTTACTGTCACAGAATGGTCTGATGGCCAAGTCAAATCGAAAGATGAAATAGAAGACGATTTACCATTCTAAAAAAAAGAAGCATCTCTTTTAAATAAGAGGTTGACAGGTGAAAAAAGTGACACTTGTTGGCAAAAACAGGGGCTGAGGTTTGTTTATAACTAATTAAGGGGTTAATATGTTATAATATAATTTTCAGCCTCGATTTTTTTAAGGAAACAAAATGGTACCAACAGCAACAATAAAATTTTCAAAACAAGAAATAGAACAACTAATTAAAGCAATTGTACTAAGGATAAAAATTGGCGAAAGTAATTTATTTGGGAAAGATAATGAAAAGTTATCTTATGAAACATTAAAAAAAGACTTAGTTGGAATAAAACAACAGTTAAATGAAGGTGAACATCATCCAAATGGCCATGTTACTCAAAAAGATTTTTATGGTGAGTCTTGTGAAAATTGTGAATAGGAGAAATAAATGTTATTTAAATATATAGAGGAAATTAATATGCCAAGCTTAATGCGTTGTATAGTATGTGATAAACCAGGAATTTTGGCATATGGTTTATGTAATAATTGTTATGAAAGACAAAAAGAAGATAACAAACATTTTGGTGGCGACACTGGTATAGATGCTGATTTTGAAGCACAAGATACTTGGGAATATGAACATGACCAAATAAATGAAATAGATGATGATGGAGAACCAACTACCGCTGATGAACATAATGAGGAATGGTTAGATGAAAACGGGCCCGAAACAGAAACATAATAATCATAAAAATTGGAAAACAGGTTGGAGATATAAAAAAGATGCTCCATATGATTTAAAATGGCAAGAAGATAGAAGTAAATTATTTAAAGAAAGTGGAAATGGATGGTGGATATTAAAAGGGACTCCAGAGTTTATAAAACACTTAGATAGGATTAAAAAAGAAAATGAAATGCCCTAATTGTAAACATGATATTAATTTTAACAAAACATATTCAGATTATGAAATTTCAGCTATGATGAATGGAGAAAGTAAGAAAACTAAGAGTTTATTAAAAAATATAATTATAAAAATAAAAAATTCTCTTCCCTCAAATGATAATAAAAGTCTTATAAGTAATTTTATTTCTAATGCAATAATGTACGAATATAAAATATTAGATATGGCAATAACAAATTACATGAAAAATGCTTATTTATATCAAGGTAAGGGGTTTAAATATTTATTAAAAATAATTGATACCTTTGACAAAGATAGAGATAAAATCTTTGAGTATGAAAATAAAAGGTTCGGAACTAGCCCTCCTATAGTTATATGGGATGGTATAATGGAGGAACAAGATGAAAGATAAAAAGAAGGCAATTAAGCCTAAAAAAGTAGTAAAAAAAGCGAGCTCTTTAGAGTTAAAAGTAGATAAAAATAGAAAAGAGGCTCTTGATTTAATAGAAAAAGTAACAGATGTATTACAAATTCATGAAAAATTAATTAATAGAATTAAAATGAGAATGGGATTGTAAAAAAATAAAAGGAGAAAGAAATGGAAATGTTAAAAACATTATTCCCAGTAAAAGAAGTACCAGCTGTTGGAATACCAGCTACGGATGATAAAGAAATAGATGACACAGGATATAAGTTCATAGTAAGAGAAGACACAAATAATGTAATTAGTTGTGTAACAGATAAATATAGAATGGTTACTAACCACCAAGTAATTGAAGCAGCTGAACCAATATTGAAAGACATTGGAGCAGTATTAACTGAAGAAAATTCTTTTGCTAATGGAGCAAGAAGTACTTGGACATGGAAAGTTCCAGACATTAAAGTAAAAGTCGATAAGAAAGATTATGTAAATCCAACATTAACATTAAGAAATAGTTATGATGGGAGTGTTCAACTACATATTTTAGCAGGAGCATTTAGATTGGTATGTTCTAATGGGTTAATAATAGGAACAACTATTAGCAATAAAGTTAATAAACATTCAATCTATAATCTTAATTTAGATAAAATAGAAGAATCAGTAAAAGATACAGTTGATAGTATTCAATCTGTATTTAAAAATGACTTCCCAGCTTTAGTTAATACGAAAGTAACTTCAAAACATATTCATAATCTAATCAAGATGTTTCCAGACTTTACAATGGATTCATTAACACAATATTTAATGTCTCATAAGCCAGATACATTCTGGGATTTGTTAAATGCTGCAACTTGGGTAGCGACCCATGCTATGAAAAGAGATTATGAAACTACTCATAAGTTAGAAACTAAAATCTATCCCTCCATTACCAAGTGGGCAAGCCAAGTCGCTAAATCGTGACTTCAGTACAGTTTTACGACTGTCCTGTAGTGATTCCTTATTATGGTGGTAAGTTTAGACTGAGCAATCAACTTGTTCCTATGCTTGCCACCCATGAAAGGTATATCGAAGTTTTCGCAGGTGGACTAAGTATGTTCTTTCGCAAGAAGAAAGCTAGATATAGCATCGTAAATGATATAGATAACGATATTGTGAACCTATATACTTGTGTTGTATCGCAGTTAGAAAAATTAATTGATACCTTACTATGGCTTCCTAAGAGCAGAACATTATTTAATGATGCAAAATCTGCTGTTCATTCAACAAAGGATATTAATATCCCAGACGTAGAAAGAGCTGCACAATATTTTTATTGTATTAGGAATGCATTTAATAAAATACCCTATGGAAGTTTTTCTAAAATCTCTGCTTGGAATACATCTGAGATAATAGAGAACTTAAAATACTCTAGAACATTCTTTAATGATACTACAATTGAAAATTTAGATTTCAGAAAACTAGTCGTAGATTATAAACCAAAAAAAGGTGATATGTGGTATTTAGACCCACCATATATAATAGCAACTGAAAGAGGTGATTATTATATGGCAGACTTTGGTATTGAAGAACATGAAGATATGATAGAGTGTGTTGATTACATAGATAAGGCTGGTGCTAAATTTATGATTAGCTATGATGATAGAGAAGTAATTAGAGATATATATTCTGATTATAATATTTATGAAATAGAAACTCAATATGCTGGTAGAAATGAAGATGATGTAAAATACTTTATTGAACTAGTAATAACAAATTATGATACAGAACCTCCTCAAATAGAGATGTTCT
>CAYSUW010000033.1:0-4905 GCA_964434385.1 uncultured Dehalococcoidales bacterium
GTAGGTAAAGGATCGCCCCAGTTACGGTCTGACCATTTAGATTCTTTTATAATATCTTTTAACTTAATCATTTATTTACCAAGTTTCTTAGACCATTTACCCTGTTTTGGAGCCGCTCCTGAAAGTTTAGCAATTTGAGCTTTTAAAGAATCTCTTTGTTTTCTAAGACTTTCAGCTCTGTTAGATCCACCTGGTTCATTTTCCATTTGAGCAATTCTAAGTCTTAATTTACTTAACTTTGATCTCATACTTTTAAGTTTTGGATCATTAGCTGCTTCATCTACCTCTTTTTCCTCTTTTTTCAACGTAGATTTTACATAATCTGCCAAAGTAGGTAAAGGATCACCCCAATTTCTATCTTTCCAAGGATCTGTAGATTCTTTTTTTACAGATTTTGAAATAGCCTTTCTGCGATTTCTCAAATATTCATCACTATCATCTGAATCTCCGTCATTATCTATATCATCATCTTCCTGTCCTACTGGATCCAATTCTTCTTCTTCATCCAAATCATAATATCTATTAATAATATGCCCCATATCTTCATATAAAGCTGACATTCTCTCTTGAAGTGATTTTGCTTCAGTGGAAATTTTATTAAATTGTCCTGAAAGAGCACCTAATTCTTTCATATTACGATTAACAGTAATTTTATCAAACCATTCTTCAGTTTCACTCAAAGCATGTTGTCTAGATGTTTTTGCTAAATAAGAAAGAGTTTCAGCAACACTTTTTAGGTCATGTTTACCATAAATTGCTTCACCCAATTTTGGAAATGCTTTCAATGCGTGATTAAATTTACCTGCATTAACTGGATCGTGAGTTTCCTCTTCTTCAACAAGACTTTTTAATTTAATATTAGGAGTCTTATCTTCACTTTTGGGTTTAATTTTCGTTCTAAATATATCCATATCCATCATTGCTGGTTGTGATACAAATCCTCCAGCTATAATATGTTCTGCTAATTGTTTAAATGTTGTTTTCTTTTTAGCCATTTTAATTCTCCATGCTTATCTTAATTTTCCAGTAGGTGTATATCGTCTAAATCCACTTCTTACCTTAGTCCATAATTGTCGTATAAAATTTATTTCTCCATGATGGGTTCTTCGAATATCACCCTGTTGAATTCCTCTTTGTAAATCCATTGCATCATATTTATGACTTTTTACTCCATCCATCATAGTTTTAATAACTTGTTGAGACGCTTTACCTAAAATCTTTGACATTTTAACAAGATCAATATCAACTTGTTTAGATGCTTCTGGTGAACTAAATGCTGGAAGTTCATTCAATTCTCTTTCCATTATATTTTTATATGATGATTTCATTTAACTCTTTCCTTTTTAATTCTTACATGCTTCCAAGCTTCTGAACCAATATTGTCTTCCATATATTTTTCTGCTGCCTTCTTTGAATTAAACACTGCTCTCATTCCACCATAAATGTGTTTAGGAACAGTTAATACAAATTTATAATCCGATTCTTCAATCACCCCACTCTTTTCAAGAATAAAATCATTCCATTTACGCCAACTAAAAGTTTCATGCATTTTCATTATGCACCTCGCAAAATATCATTAATAATAGATTCTGCTTTACAATAATCACCACAAGTTCTACCTACAGGATTCTGACGATCTACTGATTCTTGCATTGGATACATAAAAGCTCCTTGTGTAGATGGATTTGATACGAAATCAAATGCTATCAATTCAAAATCTGGTTGTACTTCTTGAGTATCATCATTCCCTGCTTCTGATACAGTTTCTACTGAACCCATTCCACGAGATGAAATACCCAACTTAATACCTGCTTTAAATAATTCTGTTAAAATATTACCTGCTGGAGTTCCTAATACCTCTACTGTACCAACCAAATCATGATTATTCCAATGCATTTCTTTAATATTATGAGAAACATTTTGTAAGTTTACTACCGAACTTTCTGGATGATCTAATTCACCTAAAGCTCGTTGTTCTTTAATAAAAGATTCTGAATATTTTTTAGCTTCTCTCATCAATACTTCTTTTGGATATACTCTACCATTTTGATTTTTAGCTTCTGCCCTCTGTAATACTCCGCGAACAACTAATCTACCCTTATTTTCTTTCATAGATTCATTTATTTGTTCTCTTGTTATTTCAAAAGGTAAATAATCTACTAATAATTCTCGATTCATATTATTTCATCCTCTTTACTAATGAGATCATTTCTCTCATAAATTTTGTTACATTTTTCTGATATGACTTTATTAATTGATCAGCTGATTTTTGATTAGGAATATCTGCACTCATTCTATCTGCTAACTCATACATATGTAATCTCATACGACTTTCATCTCCTTGAATCTGTCTTTTAATTTTTTTAGCCTTTGCTATATCTTTTATATCTTCCGTAAATAAAAGATTTTTTAATTTCAACATTAATATAATTGTCCTACTCTTTTAGCCAACTTTATTAATCGTTCACTAATTCTTCGCATCGCCTTATGAGTATTTTTCCAATATGACCTCGAATCAACTCCCATCTCAGTCTTCAACCTTACATTCATTTTAGTCAATTTATCAATTTCTGCAAGATGATCTCTAATCTCTCTCATAGATCGACCAATTTTTTGTTTAGGTGTTATACTATCATCATTTCTATAATCGTGATATTTACCTTCAACAATTTTATACCCAGTTGAATTAGTAGCTAGCTCTTTCTTTTTCTTCTTACTAACTTTCCCCTTTCCACTAAATGCAAACGGAGTCTGATATCCTGGTACATTTCCAGTAAAAGTTGTTTCGGCCAACTTTTCATCATCTAACAATTCTATTATTGTTCTACGAATGAAGTTTTTTAGATTTTCTTGAGACATCTTCTAATTCCTTAACAAGTTCATAATATCGCATTAGAGTAATTACTTTATTTTCAGTCCCTTTACTATTCTCTGAAAGAGTATCAGCCTGAGCAATTACTTCTTTTAATTTTATACTAGTAATATCATCCATTACACTAGGTACTAATTTTTTCAAAGTTTCCTTAATATTAATTACTTCACCCTCTATAAATTCTGATAAGGAGTTTGTATTTGATACGTTATTAATATATTTTCTCAAAACTTCTTTTTGAGCATGACTTAATGTACTATATTTTTTATTAAATTTTTCTACCATTAAAGTATAGGCTAATAATTTAACATCTTTAGACTCATCAATATATTCTTGAACTAATTCACTTTTTGGTTTCTGTTTAGAAGTTTCTGTAATTAGCGATTCAACTATATAATCTCTAGAATCTACAATTTCTTTCGGATTTATATCTTCCCCAGTAGTTTCATATAAAAATAATTTATAAATAGATGCTAATCGTCTATAATTTGGCATTCTAGTAGAAAATAAAGCACCTACGTCATAAGTTTCTTTAATATCTTTAATAAGATTAAACTTTTCTGATCTAAGTGTTTTATTTGAAAGTCTTTGTCTACTTTTAATTACTGCGTCCACCAATCTATCAGCCTTATCACGACGCTTATATGTTTCTGTAGTAAGTATATTATATAATTCTAACTCTTTTCCTAAAGCAGAATTTTTATGAAAATGCTTTTTAATCAAAGCTACTGCCTTTGACTCTACATTTTCCATTATATCCGCAGTCACCTGTCGGGTCAATACTTCAAATAGCACACCAGTATTTTTAATCTTAGTGTGTCTTAATCGTTTAGACATAAATCACTCCAATATAGTTTGTCATAAATAAATATAAAACTTCTTAAATATTGATTAACTTTACTTATTATTAACATCTTCTTTATACTCTTCATCTATTTCATCAACTTCATTTATTAAGGTTATATCAGATTTACGTTTTAAAGTATTCTTAAGCTTATCCAAATGTGCTAAAGCCATAATTTTACCGTATTTTGGATTACTAGATGCTTGTTTTTTCTTTTCATGCGCCCCTAATGGGTCTCTGCCCCTAACATGACTGTCTTTTTTATAATGTGATGGTTCTTTTGGTCTACCAGCACCTTCCCATCCACCTTCCGGACTTCCACCTTCTGAACCGATTTCATCTTCTAATTCATGTCCAGTTCTTCCCATCGCCATATCTGAAGGTGTTCCTTGTGATTCACCAGATTTTGATGGATCGTTTCCTTCATTTTCAATTTGACCTCGACGGAATTTTTGTTTATAATCATATACAATCTTATCATCTTCTTTTTTAATTTCTTCATCTGTAAACTTAAATATATTCTTATAAATCCATTCTGAAGAAAGTAAACCATCAGTTAACATAGATGACGCAAGAGAAGTTTTTTCATTCCACAAAGAAATTTTTTCTTGTTCATAAATTGTAGATGGACTCATTAATTCTAAATCAAAATTAACTAATTCTTCATCTGTAAATCCTTGAGCATACAAATGAACAATACCAATCTTCATTAATTCACTCATTACAATTCTTTGAATTCTTTCAATAGTACGAGCAAATCTTACATCTTCTGCTGCAAGTGTTGCCTTTTCTCCAACATTCTCATCAAACCCCAAATATGGTTTTGGGATACGTAATGAAGCCAATAATTTATTTCTTAAATACTCAATATCTTCTACTGCTTCATAAGTTAATCCTGGTAATGAATCAACTTGAGTTCCACTATCACCACCACGAACTGGCATAAAGAAATCTTCTGTAATATTTTGCATATTATATCTAAGATTATATTCTCCAGTTGCTTTATCTACAACGGGGGCTTTTTTCATCTTATCAATAATTTGATTCATATAATTATCAACTTCTGCAGGTGGTATATTTCCAATATCAACTTTAAATATTCGTTTTTCTGGTGCTCTCATAATTCTATGAATTAACATTGCATCTTCCATAAGAGATAATTGTTTCCAAGTCTTTCTACCACCTTCAA
>CAYSUW010000034.1:0-4591 GCA_964434385.1 uncultured Dehalococcoidales bacterium
ATAATTAAATTAATGATTTCCAAATAATCAAATTATAACCTTCTATAAACAGACTTCCAAAGTTATTTGCTAAGTCTATGAGAGTGATTTTCATAATTTAATTATATTTTTTAATATAAGGTAATAAAAAATTATGACAGAGTAAAAATAATAATGTCAATATGATTAATGAAGAAAATAATAAAAAAAAGGAATCTCCAAAAGAAAATTGGGAAAAAATTTTAGAATTTCGAGAAGATATGATTAATAATAACTCTTCAGATATTCCGATATCATCTGCAGTGAGACTTAAATTTCAACCTTATGATTGGTGGAAAGATGATTTTGGTTATTTAGATGATTATGGAAATTTAAAATAACCATTTTTTATGGGCTAAAATTTCTATTTTAATAAAAACGTCACATCTTGAGCGAAAGCTTCTATGTTGGAGCTAATAATATCTAACTGACCTCTACCTTTGACCAACTGTTTTGATCCGTCACGCTCTGGCTCTGAATAATTATCAAACCAGTCAAAAAGTTGGGTGCTCATTTCAGTGATAGTTTTTGCAAAATTTGGATTATCTATTTCGTTTTTTGTTTCTTTAGGATCAGCCATTAGATCGTAAAATTCGCAAGGTTCCCCATTATACCTATGGATGTATTTATGTCTATTATTGCGTATCATTCGAGTTTGGCCGTATTCGTCATATACCATTATTGGGTTTTGGTTCATCATTTTTGTTCCCTCTAATAATTTCATAAAACTTCTTCCAGGCATTTTATAATTTTCAGAATGTTTTATATTGGAAAACTCCAAAATAGTTGGCATAAGATCATAGTGGCTTAGTAAGTCAGAATTAACGATGTTTTCAGGTAAATAACCAGGCATAGACATTATAGTAGGAACTTTTACCGATGTATCAAACATATTAGGAGGATAAGTACCATTTCCTTTACCCCAAATTCCATGATGTCCCATGTTCATACCGTTATCCGAGGTGAAAATAATTAGTGTGTTATCACGTAATTTCTTCTCTTCAAGCCAATCTAATAAACGTCCTATGTTTTTATCCATTTCAGTAATTGCAGAAAAATAGCCACTTAGAATTTGTCTTCTTTCTAGTTCTGTTTGACCTATACTTCCTGATGCACCTTCTTTAGATAAATGGTTGGGATGGGTTGGTTCCCAGTCTACTGACTCAAATCTACAATTTTTGAAATAATCATCGTAAACATCTTTTGGATGATGATGTCTGTCCCATGGTGCATGTGGAGCTGTGTAATGAACATTTAAAGCGAATGGATTTTCTTCATTAAATTGTTTATCTAGAAATCTTATTGCATTGTCTGTTATCACATCACTTACATAACCATCACCTTCGTAAAGCTTTCCATCCCTAAACATGGGTGATTTGTAGTAATCTCCGGATCCTGTAGCGAATACATCCCAAAAATCAAAACCTGCTTGGAGTGTTACAGAATCTCCAAGATGCCATTTCCCACTCAGAGCAGTGGAATATCCTTTTTCTTTCAGTAGTTCAATATAAGTAGGGATTCCCTTTAGATATTGTAGGCTTTTACTATCACCTGAAAGTTCTGCAGAATTACCTGAACGTAAAAAATCTTGCACTCCATGTTGGGATGGCATCTGACCAGTGAGAATAGTTGCACGGGCAGGAGAACAAACTGGAGATGCACAAAAGAAATTTTCAAATCTTAGTCCAGTTTCAGAGAGGCGATTCAAATTTGGTGAATTAAGTTCTTTTGTTCCTGCACAGTTAATTGCCCATGGGCCTTGATCATCACTCAGTATAAATAAAATATTAGGTCTATTTTGATCAATGCTAGCCACAAGTTTTCTCTGAAATTTATTCAATTTATATTAACTAAAAAAGTAAAATGGGAAAAGTAAATGGAGATAGAGGATTGAATTGAAGTAAATATTTTGTAGAAAAAACTATGATTTAACTAGACTGTTAGATTCTTTCTTGATACAACCAAAAATAGAAATATAAAAGTTATGATATTAACTCTCAACAATAAACATAAATTATGTCAATTTTTAAAAATAAAGCTTTTATATTTTTATTAGCAGGATGTTCACTATCATTCTCTATATTTTTTATAAGATTCATTCTTATTAGTTGGTATATCTTAGAAGAAACTGACTCTACCTTTTTAATTGGTCTGTTAACGGGTTTACCAGCAATATTCAATATCTTTTTAGCTCCTTATGGAGGTAAGTTAGCAGATCGTTTTTCAAGAAAACACATTGTCTTCATTTTCAGAGCATTAAGTATAGTGATTTTTGTTTCAATGGCACTATCAATAACCTATAACTTTAATGTGATGTTAATAATTCTTGTTACTTCAATTTTTATGGGTGCCTTTATTGGATTAGAGACGCCTGCCGCTAGGTTACTTATTGCAGATATTTTAGGGAAAGAAAAAATTATTGAAGGTAATGCAACTCAAGAATTTTTTAATCAATTGATTAATGCAACTCTTCCTGCTATAGCAGGTTTTTTACTTACTATTTTAAGTATCACTTTAATGTTTTGGTCATTACCTATAATTGCCTTATTGAGTTCTATTTGTGCTCTTATTACTCTTTTGATTTTTAAGAAGAATAAAAAAGATCAAAATCTTCAATCTTCTGATGATTCATCTATTAGAGATGCAATTAGATATAGTTATAAAAATATTCAAATAAGATGTTTGTTAATATGTTCTTTAAGTATGCTCGGATGGGCAGTCACTCAACCATTAATACCAGAGTTTAGTAGAGACAAGTTAGGCTTAGAAGGCTCAGGTTATGCAATTCTTTCAAGTGTTTACTTTCTAGGATCAATGATTTCATCAATTTCTCTTCAATATGTAAAAAAATATATTTTGAATTCAAAAAGTATTTTATTGTTCATAGTGTTGTATGGGTTTTCAGTTATTTTATTTTTTATTTCTCCAAATTTTTATGTAGCAGGTATTATGATTTTATTATCAGGACTTTTTCACGCTTATTGGTGGGCAGGAGTGCTATTATCCTTGCAAATAATACCTGATGAAAGATTCAAAGGAAGGGTAATAAGCTTCTTTTTTTCTACTGTAGGATTAGTTGGAATAGGGTTTATTGTTGGAGGATTTTTAGGAACTAAGTTTAGTTCATTTATTGTGGTAATATCTTCAACATCTCTATTGTTTATTATTCACTTTGGTCTTTATTTATTTTCTTCATCATTCCGAAGTTTAAATTCATACAAAGGTTAAATTTGAGGAAAATTAATCTAGGTGATAATTCTAATTTTATGATATTTTGAAATTGATATTCAACCCTTGCTATATCCAAACACACAGAAATATTTTAAAATTACATTTATATAATTATTAAAAGTTGATTATGAGATTAAAGCACTGTTATAACTATCATGACTTTAGAAAACTTGCTAAAAAAAGACTTCCGTCACCTATTTTTCACTACATAGATGGTGCAGCTGAGGATGAAGTAACTTATCAAAGAAATGCAAGTGCTTATAATGATGTAGATTTAGTTCCAAATGTTTTAAGAGGAGTAGAGAATATAGATTTATCTACTACTATATTTGGGAAAAAACTTGATTTACCTTTTTTTTGTTCTCCTACGGCACTGCAAAGACTTTTTCATTATGATGGTGAGAGGGCGGTAGCAAAAGCGGCAAAAAAATTAAATACTATGTTTAGTGTATCTACTTTGTCTACAATTCCTGTAGAGGAATTATCTTTAATTGATACCCCTAAGCTTTTTCAGTTTTATTATCATAAAGATAGAGGTCTTAATGATCTTGTCCTGCAGAAAGCAAAAGAAGCAAAATTTGATGTTTTGGCACTTACTGTTGATACTATAGTTGCTGGGAATCGTGAAAGAGATTTAAGAACAGGTTTTACTTCTCCTCCTAAAATAACATTGTCTAGCCTTTTCCAATTTCTATCAAAACCTATTTGGGGAATTAATTTTGTGACCAGAGGTAAATTGGAATTGCCACTTATTAAGGATCATGTAAATGAACTCTCAAATGTTGCTATGTCAATAGGAAAATATTTTTCTCAATTTATAGATCAGTCGATGAACTGGAACGATGCTGAAAAACTTTGTTCTGATTGGGGAGGACATTTTGCTCTCAAAGGAATAATGAGTGTTGAAGATGCAAAACGAGCTATTGATATTGGGTGTACAGGTATTATTTTATCTAATCATGGAGGCCGACAACTCGATGGATCAAGGTCTTCTTTAGATCAACTATCTGAAATTGTTGATGCTGTTGGAGACAAGATAGACATAATTATTGATGGAGGTATTCACAGAGGAACTCATATGCTAAAGGCACTATCTTTAGGCGCTAAAGCTTGTAGTGGTGGAAGATTATATCTTTATGCATTAGCTGCCGCAGGTGAAGTTGGAGTTGAAAAAGCGTTAAATATATATAAAACAGAATTGGAAAGAGATATGAAATTAATGGGTTGTACTAAAATCAGTGAACTCAGTAAAGAGAATTTGAGATTTAGAAATTAAATAATATTCTTATGAAAAGAACATTAATTATATCAATATCTCTTTTATTTATTATAGGAGCATGCG
>CAYSUW010000035.1:0-4338 GCA_964434385.1 uncultured Dehalococcoidales bacterium
AATGACAGAGAACCATCACCCAATCCTTTAACAAATGGATGTTCAGAATTTGCTAGATTCCATAAAACTGAATTTTCCTGACGCAAAAAATTACTAAAATTATCCATCATTGTTAATCAGATTTAACTACAGAAATCCTTGAAGCAGATTTTATCAGTTTCAATTCTTCCAAGCTTCCAATAAGTTTGCCTACTATATTAACAGAACTAGCAGGTCTTATTTCTCCTTCAGAACTAATTGGAGTAGGGCCAAAAAATAAACATATCGCATTTCCTGGAGGCCAAAACCCAATGTCTCCTAGATCAACAACTTCTTTAGAATTTTCTAATTCATTATCTACTGGAACAGAAAAATATATTTCATCTCCCCAAGTGTTTACCGAAGAATCAAGCGGTAAAGATAACCATATCTTTTTTGCAGTTTCTGTTTCATTAAGTATTCCATCAATTGTTATTGAGCCTGAAGTGAAAGATATTTTCCTCTTATCACTCATTCATACCTCAATGCTTCTGCAGGGTAAATCTTACTAGCTTCATTTGCAGGTATGACACTTGCTAAAATTGATGCAATAAGAGTAATTAATATCAATATTCCAACTTCTCCAATTGGAACAGTAAATTGAGCTCCTTCAAGTTCTTTCGAAATCTCTTGAAAAATTAGATAAGATTGCATCACTCCTAATAATATTCCTATAACTATACCAATGAGTGTGATAAAAGATGATTCTATAAGGAATTGAGTCCTTATCATACTGGCTCTAAAACCAATTGCTCGAAGTATTCCGACTGATTGCCTTCTTTCCACTACTGCTCTTACAGACAATACTCCAATAGCAGCTATTCCTACTACTAAGCCAAGACCACTAAATCCTTGAAAGAGTTTATTAAATGCATTAGAAGTTTCTCTCTGCTCTTTAATATTATCTAGTAAACTCTCAGCATTCATTCCATTTGCTAAAAAGATTTTCTCTAACTTTTGAGAATAATCAGAAGCATTATTATTATTATTTAATGTGAAGTAGTAAGTATCCATAGGAACTTTCTCACCTGCTAATTCTGGAACTAATGATTCTGAACCATAAAAAGTAGCACCACCACCACCAAAACCTGTTCCTCCTGCAAGATTTTCAATAACTCCTATAACTGTAAGTCCAGCACCAGCTTCAGAACTTCTTCTTTTCTTCATTTCTATTTTTATTGATTCTATATCTTTAGAGTCACCTGATTTAATTAAAGATGTTTTGAAACTTCTATCTGGAGGACCGAATGGATCTCCTGAAGGAATAATTGAACCACTAGCCAAAACTAAACTAGAGTCATTAATTAATGATTGCCAAATTTCTTTATCATCAGATCCATATTTTGGATCAAAGTAAGATAATCTCCACTTATTAGAATTTATAAATTGTTCCTCTAAAGAAATTAACCTTGAACTCTTAAAAGTCTTATTTTCACCATCTATTTCTTTAACTTCAACACGTAATGTTGAAGATCCTGCTACAACTGAAAAATCGTTCATGTTAAGAGAATCTTTGATATCACCCTGAATGGCTTTTTCAGGATCGATTGTACCTTTAATATCATAACCACCAGTTATTCTCTCTGGTTGCTCGGTAGATATATCTTGAATTCCGTTAAGTACCGAAAAAATCATCAATGTATATATAATTAAAGAAAACATAGCAACAGTCAATCCGGTTCTAAATTTTGATGCCATAGGATAACTGATTGCAGTTTTAGTTACTGCTTTTAAACCAGAAAATCTAGATAATATTAAGTTAAGTATTCCAATTAACAGTTTTGTATTACTCATTACTAACCATACTGCTGCTGCAGTATTTATTCCTCCTCCTAATGGCCAGAACCATGGCCCAGGTTGAGTCCATTCTCCAGTAATTGATTCAAAAGTATCAAAAGGTAAATTATTTATTAAAAGAACTAAACCACCTTCTAAAGTTCCTCCTATTTGATTAACTGTTTCAGAATCTTTAACAATAAGTGAAGATATATATCTTATAAATAATCCTAGTGTTAATGCGCCTCCTGTTAAACCTAAAGCAAAACTAGCAAAATTTTCAATTTGAAAACCTAAAAGTACTAATGACAAAGAAAAAACTCCTAGTAGAACATATGAGTGTTTACCAAATATTGCGAACAAAGATTTCAGAATGTTTACTGGCCATGAAATAGGAAAGGTAAGTAGTAAAAGAATATTCTTGATTCTTCCTCCATTTCCTGTAAAAGATCTAATAATCTGTTTTATTGGAAAAAATAAATCCCAAAACAGATTTATCAATTTAGTTCGAAAAGTCTCTGGTGCTTTCTTTACAAACTCTTCTTTTAAACCTCTTATTGCAACAACGATATTTAAATTACTCGCTCTGTAAGCTGAAATAAAAACAGTAATAAATGTCAAAATTAATCCGCTAGAAAAAGCAATAATAGTTGATGTTAATGAATAGTAAGGAGTAATACTAAAGTTTCCTACATCAACTAAACCTTGAAGTATATATACTAATCCAAAACTTAATCCTATACCTAAAGCAGTACCAACCATAGCAGCCAATAAAGAATATACTGTCCCTTCATATGTGAATAATTGAATAAGATCTCTTCTTTTTAAACCCACAGCTCTAGCCATGCCTAGTTCAGTAGATCTTGCTGCTGCCAATAAAACAAATACTAGAAAAATGAGTAGCATTCCAACCATAATTGAAAAAGAGCCAAAAATAGAAAAAATGTTTGTCACCCCTGAAGCAACAGTTTCTGCTAATTTAACACCTTGGTTTTTAGATTCTTCAACCCTAAGTGTAGTTAGATCTCCAGATAACACTAACAGATTAAATGCTTCCTCTTGGAGTCCATCATTCTGCAGAATTCCTAAAATAATCAATTGAATTTGGTAATCACCTATACTAGTTATAAAATCAATTTCAAACTTATTATTATCAAGATCATTAGCAATCTTGTTCAATTCTTCAAAAGTTTCTTTATCTCTTTCCTCAATAACCGATGCTTCTTTCCTGATTAAACTAGGAATCTCGTTGATTGATAAAATATCAAAGAAATCTTTTGCCACATCTTTATTAGTTAAATTAGATCTTAAAAATTTGGTTACATCATCAGATAATTCCAGAGATTCAACCTCATCTCCTTTATTAGAAATTGCGATATTTGTAATCAGGCTTTCCTTCTTAAGCAATTTTTGGAGACCTTCAAGTTCAAATAAAATACTTGGATTTGTACTAGCCCCAGCAAGACCTCCTTTTTTCACAATGTCTAATACTTCAAATTCTACTTTTTCAAGATCTACATATATTCCAACAAAATCACCTTTTTTTAAGGACAAGTCAGAACTAGTTAATTCATTAATATATACTTGATCAGAATTTAAAGAATTTATTGATAAATCTACGCCATCTATATTTTTGATAGAGCCAAAATTATCTGAATATTTTCCATCTAGACCTCTTACCTCTACAGTACTCTCAGCCAAACCAGCCTTATCGTTTTCCGCAGGCAAATTAAGCTCAATAAATGGCAATACAGCATCGATATCAGGATTAGTTGAGGCAAGGTTCTCAACATTTTTAAATTCAGAATAATTGAAGTATTCAACTCCTTTTTGCTGTTTCCCAGGTCCTTCAATTAATTCATCTGCTGTTCCAAGAGAATCAAAAACTACAGTCCGAATTGAATATCTTATTGTGTCTCCAATGCCCAATGAAGTGGCAATAATTATTGAGCTAAGCATAAGACCTATAATTATTAAGATACTTTGCCCTTTTCTTCTAGGAATATTTCTTATTCCCATTTTTACAAGAATAAATCTTCTAAATGCACCAAATAGTATAATTAAGGAAACTATGATCAGGATGACGACCATAGAATTGGCAAGAATAGAAGCAGGTAATCCAAATACTTTTTCTTCCATCTTATTGTTCTATAAGTCCATCTTTCATTTTTATTATCCTGTTGGTACGTCCTCCAACATAATCAGAATGAGTAACAATAACAAAAGTCTGTTGATTCTTTTTATTTAAATCACATAACAAATCTATGATTTCAATTTCATTAGTACTATCTAAATTTCCTGTTGGTTCATCAGCCCAAACTATCGCAGGTTCATTAACTAGAGATCTAGCAAGAGTAACTCTCTGTCTTTGTCCTCCAGATAATTCTCCCGGCAAATGATTTTTCCATTCAAGTAATCCCACATCATCAAGCTTTCCTTCAGACCTTTTCCTAGCTTCTTTAGCAGAATAACCAGAAACTAAAAGAGGTAATTCAACATTTTCAACAGATGTTAATACAGGAAGCAAATTATATAATTGAAAAA
>CAYSUW010000036.1:0-4307 GCA_964434385.1 uncultured Dehalococcoidales bacterium
TTCCTAAGTAGTCATTAATAAAATCTATATCATTCATATATAAATCACTCCCTAAATCTTTGAAAAAGAATATATTCTATCGATAATTTTCATCAGTCTTAATGCATCATCAGAATTGCCAGATTTTACCTTTCTTTTTGATTTGATGGCATTAAAAAATTCATTTAACTCTCTATTCCAAGATTCATCATTAGGGAATTCTAAGTTGTCCTCATCTTCCCAGGTAGCAGCTGGAGCAGAACTTCTATTTTTTGCAATAACCAAAGTTTCCTCACCATAGGTATTTGTGGATGTTTTTAAGCCATTTAATACAAAATAACCTTTTTGTAAAAATACTTCTATCGAAAATAAATGCCTCCATTGAGTCATCGTGGAGTGCAAAGAAGCGACCAGACCTGTTTTAGAGTTTTCAAGAGTAGCAAAAACATTATCTTCGATACCAAGGTTCCAATATAGGTTTGACACTGAAGCATGAATCTTATCGAAGTCTCCACCTAGATATAGAAATAGATCGAGCATATGTATTCCTTGATCTATTAGTATTCCACCACCAGATAATTCTTTATTGGCCCTCCAATTAGTCAAGAAGTTTTGATCTACACTTTTTCCATATCTTCCTCTCATCCACAGTATATCTCCATATTCTTTGCTATCTACTAACTTCTTCATTTTTAATATGCTTCCATGATAGCGATGATTGAACCCATACATTAAAGTCTTTTTACTCGATTCCTCATATGACTTAATTTCTATGACCTCTTGCTCATTAAAAGCAGGTGGTTTTTCACAAAATACATTCTTTCCTTCAACTAATGCTTTTATAGTTAGAGGTTTATTTAAATAGTTCGGCGTACAGATGATTATTGAATCTATTTCTGGACTTTCAAGAATTTCACCGGCACTTTTAGCTTGTCTTATTTGAGTATGAGATGTTTCAGGATCAAAAATTAACTTTACCTCTATATCATTCATAGAAGAAATAACCTTTTCACGTATTTGCCCCATTTTTCCAAATCCTATAATACCTACTTTATGCATTATTGATTTCCTTTATTAATTCATCTAAACCTTTCCTGCATCCTTCTAGAAAACCAATTGAAGTACTTGCAATGTGTGGTGTCATATAAAAATCATTTGGATAAAATTCCTTAAGCATTCCTTGGTAAGGCTCCTCCCAAAAAACATCAAATGCTGCTTTTAAACGACCATTAGAAATTTCAGTATATAAAGCATTTTCATCAACTATTACAGCCCTAGCTGTGTTTATGATTACACTATTATCTTTCATCATCCCTAGTTTTTCTTTATCAAAAAAAGCTTCATTTTCATTTGTTTTCGGGATATGAATAGAAATACAATCTGCAAGGGGAATGAGATCTTGTAATTCTTCAATTTTATTATCTAAAAGGTCAAAAGTTTTAACACACATAACGGTCTCCATACTTTTAAAGACTCGTTTCCCAATATTCCCAGTACCGATTATTAGTAAAACTTTTTTTGATATTTCATAACGATCAGCTTTATGCCAGGGATCTAGAGTACCTGTTGAGCGATATAACATTCTAAAAATTAGATTACAGGTGAAGGCTGCTGTTTCGTCGAATATGATATCAATAGTTTCTTTTGATGGATATCTAACCAGAATTTGATTTTTTAAAGCTTCATTTTCTGGCACATTATCTTTTCCAATTCCTGCTCTAAAAATACCCTTAAGATTCGGAAATTGTTCTAGACTTATGGCTTTGCTACCAAGAAGTGCTATATCAGCTTCTATTTTATTTTTAGTGAACTGAAGACCTTCATCATATCCACTAAGTGTTGAGGTATTTTTCCAGATTTTTATTACTTGGTTTGAATGATTCATAGATTTGATTTAATTTTCTAAACTGCTTCATTAATTAGGTATTCTTCAAGCCATTTTTGCAGCCTTTCATCATTATCTACAGGCATTTTAAGAACATTGCCGTATCCTTTACATAGAATTAGTCTCAATTGCTTACCTACGTTTTTCTTATCTTTAGAAAGGGCGGCACAAAGCTTATGAGAATTTATATTTTTTATTGAATAACCTTCCCAAATTCTTTCTAAAAGATCCCTTATTTCATTTCTAATTTCTGGATTCACAAGATCCATTTTCATTGAAACAAAGTTTGCTATATCCATTCCGAAGCTTACTGCAATTCCATGTGGTATTTTATAATTTGTTAGTGTTTCTATAGCATGTCCAAAAGAATGGCCATAATTAAATATTTGCCTTTCATTTTGATCAAATTCATCAATCTCAATATACGATTTCTTGATTTCTAAGCTTCTAGCTATCATTTTAGTAAGAATATTCTTATTTGATTTAACATGCTCAAAATCATTCTTATATTGAACAAAATCTTTTTCACCAGATACCACAAAATAATGACTCATTTCACCTAGACCAGATTGCATGTCGGATTCATCTAGAGTGTCTAAAAAATGTGCATCTATATATATCTTATGTGGAGGGTAAAAGCCTCCCAACTGATTTTTATATTCTCCAAAATTTATAGAAGTTTTGCTTCCTATACAGCTATCTCCTTGTGCAAGTAAGGTTGTTGGAAAAAAAATCCAATCTACCCCCCGGTACATAATTGAAGCAATAAATGCACTTGTATCTTGGGTAATTCCACCACCAATAGCTATTATTTTATTATTCTTTTTAAACCCCCCTTCTATTAATCTACCAATCAACGGAGCTAAAGCTTTATAGCTTTTTTGATTCTCATTAGCTTCAATTTCAAGGATAAGCTCTATTTCGCTAAAACCATCTACTAGATCTGGATAAAGCTTTTTAATTTTTTTATCCATAATGATAGCATCACCCTTTTCTAGTTCTGTTTTAAGAGCTGTATGGCTATTTTCTATAAATTTAACTTGATAATCATGAATAATAGATTTGACAGTAAAATCAAGCAATAGTGTAGCCCCCATCAATTATGATATTTTCACCTGTAATATAAGTATTTTGATCGCTAGTTAGGAACAAGACTAATTTTGCTATTTCATCTGGATCTCCTAGGCGTTTTAGTGGAATAGAACTTGATATTTCTTTCATAGACTTTTCACCTAAAATATTCTTTGTTAGTTCAGTATTAATGAAGCCTGGTGAGATTGAATTTACTAAAATGTTATCTTTTGCAAGATCATGTGCAGTAGCTTTAGTTAATCCTATAAGACCTGCTTTTGTTGAAGAGTATGCAGCACGTTTTTCTCTTGATATGACACCGAAAATAGAAGCAATATTAACTATTCTTCCATACTTATTCTTTTTCATTATCTTAGAAATTTCACGGGTTAATACAAACGGTCCATATAGATTTATATTGTAGATATTGTTCCAATCCTCATCCTTTATTCTCTCAATTGGATCGATTTTATTCATGCCAGCATTATTTATGAGAACATCTATTCTCTTTCGTTGGCTAATATATGTTATGAAGTCACTTATTGATTTTTCATTTTTTAGGTCTAAATAATGATATTTCACTCTTCTATTAATTGACTTATGAAGTTGATCTTTATTAGCACCTGTCGCAATAACTTCTGCATTTAGATTCTCAAAATGTCTAACTATGGATGCTCCAATTCCACGAGTTCCACCTGTAACCAAAACAGTTTTATTTGTAAAATCAATATTCATTACTTTTTAAAGCCAAAAACAGTGCAGGGAGCTCCATCAGCTTTATCTAATAAAAGTGGCGCTATGATAACATGACTAAATGGACCTGTAGAATCCAATTTCATATCTTCAAGCAGAAGTATTGGTGAACCTTCATTTGAGTTCAAAAAAGCATGATGAGCTTTACGTCCCTCTTCTCGATTTGCATAACTAGAAATAGAAATCAAATCCATGCCAATACATCTTAGATTTGGAAATTTTTTTCTAAAAAATGGCGCTAGTTTTGACGAAATTCCTGGGGGAGTTATTGTATACTTCTTCGTTGAGCGAAATTTTCCATAGCCTGTTTTTACTAGAAGTAGATCTATTGTTTTGTTAGTTAGTTTTTCAAAATACTTTGTGCCTATAATCTCTGAATCATTTATTTTCCCTGATAAATCTATAACTTCAACATTATCGAATTGCCAAAATTCAGCATTATAATCATTAATAGTTTTTCCAGAAGCATCAAAGTGATGAGGAAAATCAATGTGTGTTCCAGTGTGATTGGAAAATTGGAGGTTTAATGTATTACAACTATCACCTTCTTTAATTTGTTTATCAGCAGAAATAATAATTCCTTTAGAGTTTCCATATAATGGAGTGTCTTCAGAGATAT
>CAYSUW010000037.1:0-4268 GCA_964434385.1 uncultured Dehalococcoidales bacterium
TAATCACCGGAGTAACCTTCTTCTTTAAAGAAAGTTTTCCACTCATCTACATGCATAAAAGTAAGAGCTGTTAAATTCCAAGCATCCATATCTATTCTTTCTTGCTCATTAGAATATGCATCTACAGTGATGAAAGTATCTTTACTCACTCTTTGTGCTTCTCTTAATCCTAAGGCACATTCATCTCTTTCAAGATTATGTAAAGTGTTTACTGCAATTGCAAGGTCAAAGCTGTCATCTTCAAAAGGTAAATCTCTTGCATCTGCAACTTGTTGGAATTCTCTAATTTCTTCCAAAGAGTTTTCTATAGCGTATTCAGATATATCTATGCCTTGAACTTTTACTCCTGGTAGTAATTGTAAAAAATCATACAGCATAAAACCTTTTCCACTTCCTATATCTAAAATCGAGCTATTCTTATCCAATGAATAAAATTCTATAAAGTCAGGTACAACTGGTTGCCAAAACCTAGGATTATAAGAATAGCCTCCATATCCATATTTCCTATCTCCATCAAAAAAATCTTTTCCAAATTGTCTAGCTATTGCTCTATCTTCTTCAGTCTTAGTTGCTCCCCGAGCTCCTGGATCTCTTTTAGTTCTAGGATAATTTTTAAGTAAGTCTATTTCTGTTCCCATATTTATTATTTCTCCATATTTATTATTTCTTATTAATTATTAAAAAGGCCCGGTAAAGGAAGCATCAGGTTGGTCCGTTGGAATATTCTCATCTATATCTTGAATCTCAATTTCTTGATCTAAAATACTTGCAACCTCCCTTGCAATTCTAATAGGTGTGGGATAAACATACTTGGCTAAAGCCCTAGTGCTCGGTATAGGCACATCTTCTATTCCAATTCTTTTAGGATTAGTTTCTAAACTTGTTGATAACCTCTCACTAACTATAGATATAATTTCAGCACTTACTCCAAAATGCATCCATCCATTATCTACTACTAAAAGTTTTTTTGTTTTTTCAACGGAAGAAATAATAGTTTCAATGTCTAATGGTCTAATAGTTCGTAAATCTATTACATCGCAGTTTATTCCTTCCTTGATTAAGATTTTTACAGCTTTTAAGGCCTCTATAGTCATATATGAATGAGCTACTATTGTTAAATCAGAACCTTCACTTACAACATGAGCTTTGCCTATTGGAGTTGTATATGATTCTTCTGGAACTTCTCCAAAAGTATTATGTAGCCATCTATGCTCTATATAAATAACTGGATTATTATCTTCAACAGCAGAAATTAAAAGCCCTTTGGCATCATGAGGGGTTGCTGGCATAACTACTTTTAAGCCAGGAATATGAGCAAACCAAGATTCTAAACTTTGCGAATGTTGAGCTCCTTGACCCCAGCCTCTTCCTATAATCATCCTAATCACTAAAGGAATATTCTTTTTACCGGCGGTCATGTGAAACCATTTTGCAGCCTGATTTACTATTTGCTCGACTGATAAAAGAGCAAATTCAACTCTTTGATGGGTTAAAATTGGGCGCATGCCTGAAATTGCTGAACCAATTGCTACACCTGTCATACCATTTTCTGAGATAGGCATGTCGAGGACCCTATGAGAACCGAACTCCGCCTCAAGACCTAAAGTAGTCCCAAATAAACCCTTTGGATCAGGAACGCCCAATCCCATTATATAAATAGAAGGATCCTTTCTTAAAGCAAGTGCTGTGGCTTCTTGAATAGCTTCACTAAATTTTAGACTTCTTGATTTAGAGTTCAATTTTCTTTTTTTTAATTAGAATAAACGGTTGAAAATAATAATTCTTTCTTTGAAAAAGGACTAGACTTAGCAAATTGAACTGCCTCTTCTATCTCTTTATCTAGCTTGGAGGTCATATCCTGAATTTCATCCTGATTAATTAACTTTTCATCTATTAGAAAATCTTGATAATTTTTTAGTGGGCATCTTTCTTTCCACTCTTTAACTTCCTTCTCATCTCTATAACCTAAGTAATCATCATCATCGGGGCCACAGTGTTCTAACCATCGATATGTATCAAATTCCATATAAACAGGTCCTTTCCCTTGTTTTATTAGTTCTATGGCTTTTTTGGTAAGATCATAAACTTCAAGGATATCATTGCCATCTCCTTTTAATGTATTCAAGCCATGACCTTCTGCAATCGTGACATTGTTCCTTTTTGAAGATTGTCTAACTTCTAAATTTGAGTAAACAGAAAATCCATTATTTTCACATACAAAAATAATAGGGACTTTTTGTAACGCTGCAAAATTTAAACTTTCATGAAAAACCCCTGCTTCTGTTGCTCCTTCGCCAAAAAAAGCTGCTGAAATAACTCCATTATTCTGCATTAAATCACCCCAAGCTGAGCCTACTGCTATTGGTATTGTGCTTCCAACTATTGGAACAGCTGCAATTAGACCTGCATCTAGATCTATCAGGTGTTGCGACCCACCCATGCCTTCTACAATCCCTGTAGCTTTTCCATATATTTCTGCTAGCATTCCTTTCAGATCTCCTCCTTTGGCTAAATAATAAGCATGAGATCTGTGACCACAAAAAACATTGTCTTTACTTTCCAAAGCTGAACAAACACCAGATGCAACCGCTTCTTGGCCAATAGATAAATGTACAGGACATCTCATTTCCCATTCAGAATATAACTCTGCAATTTTGAGCTCTATATTTCTAATCCTAAGCATTTGATTAAATAATTCTAGATAAATGTCTTTTGACAGCATTCCCATTACTCCATGTTTATCTTTTTTGCATTGTTTTAATGTTGAAGTATCTATCATTAACAAGGGGGTCCACTAATAACTTTTTTTCAATAGCTACTTTCAAATCTATTTTTGCTTGCTTGATAGAATAAGTTGGTTTGAATCCTAATTTCTATAAAATCTTCTCAGTGATAGATTTTTGTATCAGACCGCAATTATAACAAGAAGCTAGACTAATACTTTCTCACCAAGGTTTACAATCAGAAGTGACTGATTTGAGATTCTTGTCAAAAATATTTTATGAAGATTTGACCTAAAATTATGGTAAAAAAGATCACTCATACTATTCTTCATAAAAGGTTATTTTGGTATCGAATAACAATAACATGGCTATCATCATCTAGAAGGATTATTCAGTCACGTTTTGGGAAATAATTGTCAATTTCTTGCCCCTACATAGCCGATTCTTTTTCTCATTCTTATCCAATTCATTTTTTGAATAAATTTGCCCCATTGTGCATAAGTTGAATCACCATGCCATTCTAGATGCTTTTGAAAAGTATTTTTTTCTTCTCCGTAGTAGAATCTAATCTTCACGTCTCTACGAATTTCTTCTGGATCAATCTCAAATCCAACACTGTCTCCTTTAATGAAATCAAAAGAAAAGTCAGCTTCAACTTCTCCCATCTGAGCAGAATTAAACCTTCTATAATTACAGAATCTAAATGCTTCGTTGAAATATTCAGATAACTCATCAGACCAAATACCTTTTTTCTTAAGTATTGTTGTAACTGCTAATTTAAGCACCATGTCACATTCATCAGCATAATCTAGGACAGCTCTTGCTCTGAAGTTAAGTAATTCATTTTGTCCAAGTTCACTATCAAGAAATTCTTCGGTTGCTTCTGGAGAAGATAGAGTTTTTTCTAGTTCATCTTCAGTATCAAAAAGTTTAGCCTTAGTCGCTTCAATATAATCTCTCATATAACTTTTTAGGCGGGGAGATTTATTGATAGCGTTATCTTGTATTTCCAAGAGTACATCAATGCTTTTAATATCCAATCTCCTCAATATTTGAATAATTGATTTATATGTATCGCCATCAATAAATATTTTGACTAAAAGAGCAGTGATTCTCAGATAAAAATAATCTATAGAGAGCATCGTGTTGGTCTGGATTACAGTTTCTTCAATTTCTGCGATGGGAGTGTTTTTTTCTCCAATCATATAATTACCAAGGCAACCTGCAAAAGCTCTGAATTTTGTTTCTAAACTATGTTCATTTCTTTCCTCTTCAGTTTCCATTTCTGAACCCTTCAGCATAGATAGATGATGAATAGCGATATTATTAAATTTAATGTCATCTATAATCTCCCCTAGTCCGTTGATAAATGATTCTTTTGTTTCTCTAGGCAGGGGAATAATTAATTCTGTAAAATCTTGACCATAATTATTACTGTGATGTAACTCTTTTAATTCAGGTGCTTTGAGATTTTTTCTTTTAATAGCCTTGAGTACTTCATTACTAACTGTCTGAAGAGAAGAGCCCATTTTGATAACATCAACA
>CAYSUW010000038.1:0-4229 GCA_964434385.1 uncultured Dehalococcoidales bacterium
AAAGAAGAGATAGAACAGAAATGGGATGCATTTAAAGAACCAGAATCCAAGGTATATGTCGAATATAGTGAAGATTCAAACACAAGGCAATCGGTTGATTTTGAAAATGGCAAAATTACAATAGAAATAATAGTTGAAGAAATAGAACTAGACGATGAACCTAAAACAAATAGTCCAGATAAAATAGAACCAGACGATGAACCTAAAATAAATAGTCCAGATAATAGCAATGTTAAATCAAATCCTTCAAATAAGAATTCTCAATCTAAAAATGATTCTGATTCTATTAATAAACCAAAAAAACAAATATCAAATAAAATAGATAGCGATAAGAAAGAAACTACCTCAAATCAAAATACTCAAAAACAAGCAAGTCCACAGCAAAAAGAAATTACAAAGTCTGAAGATGATAGTGAAAAAAAGATTAAAGAAAAGTTGACTGAGGCATTAATCGGCATCATTACCAAAAAAGCTGATGATAATAAACCGTTATTAGAAAATCAGGTGGAAAATAGTGGAGGTCAAAACATTACAGTCAACAATGTAGAAAATGAAGCAGAAGATGTCATTGAAAAAAAAGAAGTCAAAGCTGAAACCTATAAATCAAAAGATGGGAAAAAAAGAACGAAGTATACTGTAACTATTCCTTTAAAAAATAATCATCTCGATGAACGGATTAAAAGATATGAAAAAGATATCTTAAAGCAGGCAGAGAGGTGGAAATTAGATCCGACTATTGTTTTTGCTCTAATGGAAACCGAATCGGCATTTAATCCAAAAGCTCGATCACACATCCCTGCATTTGGTTTATTACAACTTGTACCTAAATCAGGCGCCAGGGATGCATATAGATATGTATACAAAGAAGATAAACTTGTTACAGGAGATTATTTATACGAGCCTATTAACAATATTGAACTAGGCTGTGCCTATTTGGCAAAAATCAGATATTATTATTTCGAGAATATTAAAGATGATGAATTGGCGTATATCTGTTCAATCCCTGCATATAATACAGGCATAGGGAATGTCTCTAAAACCTTATGTGGGAAACCCCATACAAATCCCGCAGCGAAAGTAGCAAGTTCAATGAATGCCCAGGAATTATATAATAAGTTGACTACTGAACTTAAATACGAAGAAGCCCGGAATTACCTGAAAAAAGTGTGGAAGTATAAAGAAAAATATAAAGGATGATTTATTTATAGTAACTCATAGACCATCAGAAACATATCTCCACTGATTTCAAATCCGAGGATTAATGTTCCATCCTCAATAACATATGGGACTGCAAATCCATTAACTTTTATATTATCTCCATCAGCTGACCATGATCCTGAAGATGAACCCTCTGTAAATGATCTATCATCATTAATAAATAATAATCTACCTGAACCTTCAAAATAATAGAGTCCACTTGATAGTTCCATAGCACCAATATACTTCCAAGAATTTGCTAGTTTTTTTTCATTCGAATTTAAGGGATTAGAATTTTTTGTGACGTTCTGCCCTTTATTAGAAGCTGCTGCGATGGCATCTGCACGCGCACGCTCTGCATCTGCTTCTGATTCTGCAATTGATGCTTCTGCCTGCAATTTTTCTTTTTCAATTTTGGCTATATCAGCTTTTGCTTTCTCCATGGCAGCCTTCGCTTCAGCAATTCTAGCCTCTGCTTCTTTTTCTCTAGCCTCACTCTCCGCAATAGCCATTGCTTTTTCTGCTTCAATTCTAGCAAGTTCTAATTCTTTTTGTCTTTCTTTTTCTTTTGCTTCTTCTTCTCGTTTTCTTTTTGCAGCCCAGTATTCATCTCGTTCTTTTTTATACTTTTTTATAAGTTCTCTTGATTCGCTAATTTGAGATTCGCCAAATGATACCTTAGCTAAAACACCTATCGCTTTTGATATCTTTGTCTGGTTATATAAAGCCTTTGCTTCATTAATATATTCATCTGATTTTTTAGTTAATACTTTTTGAAGTATTTCTTCAGAATCTGAAAGAGCCTCAGCGAGAGTTTTCTTTTTAATTTTCATTTTGTTGTAAGCTTTTTCCTGAGACTTTTTCCTATTTTTTCCTAATCCGACAAAAGTTTGAGTGAAACTACCTACTGTTTCTTCAGTTGATTTAGTCACTAACAATACTGACAACTCTGCTTTAATCTGCACCATGGGACCACTTTTGCCTTGGACTTCATTTTCTTCTATGATAGATACGACTCCATTTAATCCAAGCTCAGCATCATCCGTAACTGTATATCCTATTTTTTCTAATGACTTGGCTAATTTCTGTTCTACTTTAGTCAATCTATTTTTATTTTCATCTTCAACAAAAAGTGAGAATGATACGGTTACATCATTTGTGCAGTTAAATTTTGCAGTAGTGGAGACATTCATGAAATACTTTTTATACAGCTTTGGAAGCTTGAAAAGGTCAAGGCGAATTTCAATATTACCTTTTTTACCATTTTCACAGTTGGCAGTGGTCCAAATTTCTGCCATGCCATTATCATCTGTTGACAGTCTTTCTAGCGCACCATCATCATATTCAACCTTCAATGCCAAATTAGGAATATTGATATCTCTCTTCTTATAAACAGATTCAACAATAATAGCTTTCTGAAGCAATGCCCCTGAAGTACCCGTCTGTTTATTCCCAGCAGTCACATCAAGATCAATGCCATTAATGAGCTTTCTCACCTCAGAAATAATCCCTTCAACCGTTATAAATTCATCAATAGTATATGGTCTGTCTGCTAGAGCATCATAAAATGATTTTTTCACATAAAAAGGAGATACATATGGTTGCGCATCAGTATAATTTTCTAAGGCAGTAAATATTTTTCCATCATTTACTAATTCTCGAGCATCTTTAATTAAGTTGTATATTTTACTCCACAACTGATTTATTTCAACTCTCAAACCTGCCAGATATTTTCTTTTATCCAAAGCAACCGTAACATAATATCTTTTTTTAATACGTTCATTTTTTATCATGGTAATGCCTTGGATAGTCTCATCTACTGTACTGTTAATTTCAGTCTCAAAAGATTCTTTTATTTCAACTCTGTCATTATCAGAGACCTCACTAATATAAGTATTCACTTGAGATTCGATTGAGACTCTTATCTGAGAAGCCACAACTGCTTGAGCATTACTTATTGCTTCACTATAGCTGGCTCCTTCACCTTCACCTATATAATAATTTGAAGTGGAGTATCCAGGCATATCATGCCCAAACCAGCGGGGCGCCTGAGCCAGTACAACCTGGCTCACAACCATACCAATTAAAAAAGCGATATATCTATTTTTCATTTTATTAGGGTAATTATTCTGAATCAATTTTTAATAAAATCATTTTACGATTTACATTGAGTTTTCTCAATTGAGCATCAACCCCCTCATCTTCAGCAAAGTTTTTGAATTTCTTTTTTAAATATCTATAAACCTTTGAAGATTTATCATATTTCCCTGGGTCGCACCAGAGGAGATAATCTAGTGTCTGCGAAGTTGCAATATTCTCCTTAGATTTTTTAGCGATTTCCTCTACTGCATCCATAAATGCAAATGATATAGCCTCTGCTTCATCTTCATCAAAATCTGTAGAAATATTAACTACCAATTTATATTGAACTCCTTTTTCCAAATCAGATTTCCAATAATTTTTTAAACGAGATAGTACATTATCAATTGCACCATTCATAGCTTCTTCTATAGACACCATAACTTCACCTTTACGTGCCTGACTATACCCCGTTTCAGTTCCTAGTAATCTGGCTGTTGTAGTTTCATAGGCCCTAACTATCATGCTATATTTTTCTGTTCCATAGCCAGCTGATTCAGCTGCGCCACTATATGTGATATAAATATCACTGCCAATCGATAAGGCCAATTGATAACCAAAATCTTCTTCCCTATCTCCCAAAGACATTTGAGCTGAATTCAAATTCTCTAAATTCTCCTGTGCTTCAGGAACAACAACATCATATTGGCGTGCTGTTAAGAAACTTTCTACAACCGATGCAGCATGTCTTATTTTTGGATTTGTTTGTAATAATTCAACTGGATTTCCACCCTTTGGAACAGCAGGAATTACCATAATAAATGGATTACCCAAAACATCTGCTAAATCATCTCTGGCTTCTAAAATATTATGGTTTTCAAGATCCTTCATTAGAATAGTTTTATTAATTTTAAATCGTTTTACAATCTTCAGTCCTTTTCCGCCACTGATTT
>CAYSUW010000039.1:0-4105 GCA_964434385.1 uncultured Dehalococcoidales bacterium
AAAGATAGATTCATCTTCCTGATTTCTTCAGTATCTTGGCTATAAATTCCGCAAAAAAATGTGTTCGGGGGTCAAAGTGGGGGTCAAAGTTCTAAATGATTAGCTAAAGAAATAGCAATAACCCTTTGATTTAAGTTCAAATATGATGGTGGGCTGAGGATGACTCGAAAATCCAATCTAAAAAATATAAATATGTCTCAAGATGGAGGTCAAAATGCGGTTAAAAAACAAAGTTGCATTGGTAACTGGAGTCGGTGAAGGAATGGGAAGAGCTACAGCAAAACTATTCGCTCAAGAAGGTGCCAAAGTAGCGATTAATGCTCGACAAAAAGACCATCTTCTAGAAACTCAATCTATGATTGAATCAATTGGTGGACAGTCTATATTAATACAAGGTGATGTTTCTTACCAAAAAGATGCTGAACTATTAGTACAAAAAGTTGTAAAAGAATATGGTCATATAGACATATTATATTCAGGAGTTGGAGGTAATTTTCATCCCACTGAAAAATTAGACAACATAAAAGAAGAATATTGGAATCAGACAGTCTCGAATACAGTCAACAGTCTATTCAATTTATCTAAAGCGGTAAAACTTAGTATGATTTCAAGAGGTGGTGGTTCAATTATCGTTATTGGAGCAAGTAATAGTGTAATGCAAGAAGGAAACGTTGCTTATGGGACTGCAAAAAGCGGGATTTTAGGATTAACTAAAAACTTAGCAAGAGAATTTTATTCCGATAACATTCGAGTAAATTGCGTTGCAGCGGGATTGTTCAGAGCTAAACTAAAAAATGGAAATATCACTCCCGCAGAAACGAATTTATTACGTACTGGTCATCCTGAAGACATAGCTTATGCCAGTTTATTTCTAGCTTCGAATGAATCAAGTTGGATAACAGGACAAATTTTAACCGTAGATGGAGGTATTGACGTAGGAACTCGGCCTATATGGAAATATGAAAAATAATCTCATACTCGAACATCCGACCTCTACTTTATCAGTTTGGGATCACCTGAACGAGAAATAGTTATTGGGTAAGCTGAAAGAAAGAAACGAGAAAAGAAATAAAGTGATTTATCAGTTAATTTATTCCGGAAACTTGTAAAGTAAACCCGGAGGTAATCCAGCTTCAATAGATATATCTTCCCAATTAGTTTTGATAGATTCCAAAATCTCGTTATTATTGCTAATTTCTCTGTGATTAATCGGATTAAAATTCTCTCTCATCAAGAAATATTTCAATTCTTTCTGATACACAAAATTTTCAAAAGATTTAACAGTAAAAATTGGATCTCTTCCAGAAAAACCTCCAATAGCTACAACAGGGATCTGATCAATAATCAGTGACGCAGCTGTATTAGCTCTTAATGTAGCTACCAAATAATCAGAATCTTCCTTGATTTCATTTTTAAAGAATTGTTTTATTATTTTGTTGTCAAACTGAGGAGGAGGTCCTAACCGATCTCTTGGTGAAGGAAGTTGAGGATTAATATTAACTCCTGGACCTGCAATTCTTCCTCCTGAATTCCATCCAATCATTAATGGAATTATTAATAAAGCTACCGTGCTCACGAAAATTGACCAAGTAGCTAATTTAGTATCAGTTGTCTTTTTCCAGCAACCCAGTAAGACAATAGAGGAACTGATAAGTGTAATAATCAGAACAAAACCAGAAATTACTTGTCCAGCCATGTATCCCCCTTCAATTAGTTGAAACATCATCACTGCAATAATTATGAAAGGAACAATAAAAGAAGTAATTGAAGATTGACGGTATATGTTTAATAGGAGCGGAATACTGATCCCTAAAACTGCTGCTATAGGAACACCGATATCAGCTAGATAATATGGATGAGTAGATGTGGCATTAGCAGAACCAAAAACCAGAAATCCAGTTAAAAGCCATCCGTACAATAGGAAAGTCTGTGAAATATTTGGATTCTTTCTTGCTTTTGATAAAAATGATATCGGATCCTTGTAGTCCCTCTTATCCAAAAGTGAACCAAACTTCATTAATCCAAGTATCAAAGCCACAATCAAGAAATATCCAGTTTGTGAGCCGAGCCTTCCATATAGAATTTCAAGAATTCCAACTCGATTATTCCCTATACCTCTCGGAGGTGGCATCAAAACATTCGGAGGCCTAGGATTTGAAGCAACTAGGCCAGGTTGAAGTGGAAGTTGTTGATTATTCTGAATCATACCGGGAGGAGGAGGGCCTATTGGGCCGGCCGGAGGACCAAACTTATTAAATCTATCAAATCCATTATGTTTAAAAGTTAAACTCCAAATTGAATTGTCTTCTGTTGAACCAATATATGGTCTGTTTTCAGATGGGGTTAAAGCCACAAAAATAATCCATATGAATGAAAATAATGTTAATAATATAACGGTAAAACCAATTCTTATTATTTTTCTCAATAATTCTTTGTTATCAATTAATAAATAATAAAAAATAAATATTGGAAGAGGAATAAATGCTACTAAACCTTTTGTGGTAAACGCAGCACCTAGAGTAAATGTAAATACAATTATCCATATTAATTTATTCGAACTAGCCATCTTAATAACAGAATAAGTAGCTAATAAAGAAAGAAAAATCAGTAGAGAATCCGGTTCATTTCTACTATCCACCGTAATTAAAGAAGGCATAGTTGAAAGAATTGCAGCAGCACTAAATGCCGAAATGTTACCGAATTCAGGTTTCAAAAGTTTATAGATTAAAATAATTGATAACGTTCCAAAAATTACCTGCGGAAAATTTACCAACCATCTCTCATAACCGAAAAGAAAGACAGGAACAGATTGAATCCATATTGCTAGAGGAGGTTTGTCTACAGTAACTAATCCAACTGGATCAAAAGCCAAAAAGAAAAAATTATGCCAATTATTTAAAACAGAAATAGATGCTGCGGAATAATATTCATTCTCAAAACTATTAATACGACCAACCCTCAACGCAAAACCTAAAATTACTATAGAAACTAAAAGTATGTTTGGGATAGTAAATAAAGACAAAAATTGAGATTTAATTTTTCGTTTCTCGGTAATCATAATATAGATAATACACTAAGAGAGATAATAGCTCCCCAGTCGTTTTTTGGCACTCAACTCCACATAAATATCCGAATTAGATAAGATATATGTATGAAAAGAATATTACTTACAGTACTGTCTATTATGTTATTTTCAGCTTGTTCTACTGAGGTAATACCTACAGCTACACCTCTACCTGTAATTGTAGTTGATGAAATCCTTTTTGAACAAATAGTTAATGATGGGAGAGCATATACATCCAAGGATTTCTTTGATGTAGGATTTAAAGAGTACAAGGAATATAACGTATCAAAATTAACAGGTGCAACAGAGGCATGGTACGGATACTGGGGAGAAAATGAAGACAGTGTCAAATATTATGAGTTAAGATTATACCCTGATCATTCCACGGCTATATCAGATGGAACTCCTTTTGCTAAAGATGCTACGGGAGAAGATGCTAAACTAAGAAGACAGGACACAATGTGGAGAGTAGGTTTAACAGACAGAAAAAGATCTGGAGTCTGTACACTTGGGTCGGTTTCAGTTAATCGGAATTGTGGGGAAAGGATTTGGAAATATGCTGACTACATAATTTTCAACAATGTAATAATGCTTTGTGAGGGTGAAGATTCCAATGAGGCATTTAAGCTATGTAATGATCTTATAGATCTAGTCAGCAAATAAATTACCTCTCATACTTAGGATAGTCACTATTACTGCAGTTTCTGCAGTTCCCTTACACGTGCGTAGTGACACGTGCATTACATCACCTGCATCAGGTAAGATATAGCTATGAATAGAGTAAATGCTTTAAATATTTATTTAGGTGATAAAAGAAAATATCTTTTAATAACACTTAATGTTGTCTTAGCTATATTCATTATTTTAGAGGTTATGATTTGGAACGAGGTAAATGGTCTGTTATCTGCAGATGAATATCGAGAGATGAAAGAAGAATATTGTAAAACACATCTAGACGCCGGTCATTGTAATAGGTATGGGTAAATTCAGCACTTGCACACCCACTTCTAAACTACAGACCCTTGCTTTAGCTACACCTAA
>CAYSUW010000040.1:0-3567 GCA_964434385.1 uncultured Dehalococcoidales bacterium
AAATGCTTAATAAAATTATGTTAATAGGAAATTTAGGAGCTGATCCTGAATTGAGGTATACTCCCTCGGGTGATCCGTTTGCAAATTTTAGTATTGCAGTAACTCAAAGATATACAGATAATTCTTCTGGAGAACTGGTAGATAATACTGAATGGTTTGATGTTTCTGTTTGGGGTAGTCAGGCTGAATCTGTTAATCAGTATTTAGCCAAAGGATCTAAAGTTTACGTAGAAGGAAGATTTAAAAGTAGAGAATATGTAGGTGCTGATGGACAAACTCGAAAAGCTTACGGGATAAGAGCATTTACTGTTCTATTTCTTGATAAAAAACAAGACAATGATCAAAATAGAGGAGGTGTACTTCCAAAAAAACCTCTTCCAAAAAAACCTCAAAGTCCTCAAAGTGTACCATCAAAAGATGATACTAGGATGAATAGAGGTAATCTTGTTCCAAAAGGTGTGCCACAAAGAAGAACAGAATCATGGTTTGAAATTCAATGAGAGAAAACAATAATTCTCAGCTCCCTTACACGTGTGCGTATGACGTGTGGATTACATCAGGTGTAATACATCACCTGCATCAGGTAAAATATAGATATGGGAGATATCTTTTTTTTAATAGTTAAGTTTTTACTTTTTTTCTTTGGTGTTCTTGTAGTTCTATTACCAATTCTGATTTTTATCTTGAAACATTAGATAAATTTCTAGATGGATATTTTACAGATTAATTCTCAGCACTCACACAACCACCTATACATATATAATAGCCCAAGAGGAGTTTTATTTTCTGTCTAACAATATACTTGCTTGAGCAGCGGCAAGACGTGCTAAAGGAATTTTATACGGTGAACATGAAATATAATCTATTCCTAAAATTTCAAAAAAGTTAATTGATTCTGGATCTGCACCATGTTCTCCACAAATGCCAATTTTAAGTGAATTATTACCTTGTCTGCCATTTATAGTTCCAATTTCCACTATTTTCCCTACAGATTCAATATCAATCGAAACAAAAGGATCTTTTTCAAATAATTTTTTTTCTACATATTGATTCAAGAATTTTGAAGAATCATCTCTACTTAAACCCAGAACAGTCTGTGTCAAATCATTTGTGCCGAATGAAAAGAAGCTTACTTCTTTGGAGATTTCTTTACCTCTTACAGCTGCACTTGGAAGTTCTATCATAGTTCCTAATGTAAAATTTATTTTCTCACCCAACTCTATTTCAATTCTATTTCGAATTCTTTGAACGAGTCTTTTAACCAACTTTATTTCCATCGAGTTACTAACTAAAGGAATCATTATTTCCGGTGAAATCTTCAATTTATTATTCCTTTTGACATAAACTACAGCCTCAAAAATAGCTCTGACTTGCATCTCATAAATTTCTGGATATGTAATCGCCATTCTTACTCCCCTATGCCCTAACATAGGATTTGATTCTTGTAATTGATGAACTTTTTCTTTGGCATACGATTCTCCCACATTTAAAGCATTTGCGACTTCTTTAATTTCAATATGACTATTTGGAAGAAATTCATGCATTGGGAGATCCAGAAGTCTTATAGTAATCGGTTTTTCTTTCAATAATCTAAAAATTTCAATAAAATCATCTCTTTGAAAGTTTAATAACTTCTTTAAAGCTATTTCTCTTCCTTGTTTAGTGTCAGACATAATCATTTCACGTATGAAGATTATTCTTTCGTCTTCAAAAAACATATGTTCAGTTCTACATAAACCTACTCCTTCTGCTCCAAAACTAAGTGCTTTAGATATATCAGTAACTGTTTCTGCATTTGAGCGGATTTGCAAATTTCTATATTTATCAGCCCAATTCATAATGGTTAAATAATCATTTGAAAGCTCTGGATCTGCTGTCTCAAGCTTCCCCAAATAGATTTCACCAGAGAATCCATCTATAGTTATCAAATCACCCGATTTTAAGACAATCTTTTTATTTGAAACGGTTTTCTTTTCTTGATCTATGAACAATTTTCCTGCTCCTACAATACACGGTCTACCCATTCCTCTTGCAACTACCGCTGCATGACTTGTCATACCACCTTTAATAGTTACAAGTCCTGATGAAATGAACATCCCTTGTATATCTTCAGGACTTGTTTCTTCTCGTATCAAAATCGATTTGCCACCTGTTTCCGAAACAGCTTCAACTTCCGCTATAGAAAAACATATAACTCCTGAAGCAGCCCCGGGAGAAGCGTTTAAACCTTTAGAAAAAAATTCCTTTTTTGAATTCGGTGCTAAAACTGGATGAAGTAAAGCTTCTAATGAAGAAGGATTGACTCTAAGGAGAGCTTCTTCCTCAGATATTAATGATTCATTAACTAAATCCACTGCAATCTTTACATCTGCTTGTGCTGATCTTTGTGCATTTCGAGTTTGTAATAGATACAATTTCTTATTTTCAATTGTAAATTCAATATCTTGCATATCTCTGTAATGATTTTCAAGCCTAGTACTTAAAGCTTTAAGCTCTGTATACATTTCTGGCATGATCTCTTCAAGAGAATTATCATTAGAATGTTCATTTTTATTAATAGGAAATGGTGTTCTTATTCCTGCTACCACATCTTCTCCTTGAGCATTTACCAGATATTCTCCAAATATTTTATTTGCTCCGGTTGATGGATTTCGAGTAAAAGCGATACCGGTTGCTGAGTTATTATTCAAATTACCGTAAACCATCGATTGAATTGTCACTCCAGTACCCAATGTATTTGGGATATTTTTTATTTTTCTATATGCAATAGCTCTTGGGTTCATCCAACTTTTAAAAACTGCTGATATTGAATTCCATAACTGTATACGTGGATCTTGCGGAAATTCTGCGCCAGAAAAACGTTCAATAGTATCTTTGAAAGCATCGATAATCCAATCTAAATCTTCTTCGTCAAATTCAATATCTAAAATTTTATTTTCACTTCTTTTTCTACTATCAATATCATCTTCAAATTTTTCATGCTCTATTCCTAGAACTACATTTCCATACATTTGTATAAAACGTCTATATGAATCCAATGCAAATCTTCGATCGTTTGAGATATCTCCGAGGCCAATGACAGTTTTGTCATTTAGACCTAAATTTAAGATTGAGTCCATCATCCCTGGCATAGATATTGGTGCTCCGGATCTTATAGAAAATAAAAGAGGATTTGTATTATTACCAAAATATTTTTTGATATCTTGTTCAACTGACTTAATTGATAGAAGAATTTCATCTTTTAAAGTTTCAGGATATTGTTTATCATTCTGAAAAAAATAACTACATACTTCAGTTGTTATGGTAAATCCTGGTGGTATTGGCAAGCCAATAGCAGACATTTCACCTAAGTTTGCTCCTTTGCCACCAAGGAGATCATTGTTTAATACGCCACCTTCTGAATTTGAAGAAGAGAAATTATATACATATTTTTTCATATGACTCATTGTATTTCCCCTATCTAAATTGTTTTTTTCCAGACATGCACTCTATTAGTAAATTATTTCGTAATTGTTAATGATGAATTACAGAATTGTTAACAATATTAAATAGACTCAGCACTTGCAC
>CAYSUW010000041.1:0-3487 GCA_964434385.1 uncultured Dehalococcoidales bacterium
TCTTCAACAACAGGTTCAGGAGTTGGTGTAGGTATAGGTTGTTGAGAACAAGCAATAAATAAAATTATACTTAAAAATAAAAATAATTTTCTCATTGTTATATTCTATATAAGAATAAAGAAGCATGTAAAAGGAGAACAATGAATATTGAAAAAGTTACTATAGTTGCACCTACTCCAATGCCCTTTACGATCAAAGAAGAATTAAACTTTGATGCCTTATACAAAAACACAGAGTTATGGTTAAAAACAAAATTAGATGGTTTTGTGATAGGGACAGCAAATGGAGAAGAAGCTTATGTAACTCAAGAAGAAAAATATCAAGCTACAAAAATAATTTCAGAAGCCTCAAAGAACAGCAAATTAATAATAGGAGGAATTGATAATCCTTCTATTTATGGCACATTAAACCAAATTGAAAAATTCCATGACTCTGGAGCTAATCATGTAAGAATTAGAATCCCAAGATCTGGGAATACAGTTAATTATTTCGAAAAAATTTCAACTGAATCTTCATTACCAGTAATCGTTATCCATCAAAATATCGGAGGAAGCGAAAATTCTATAAAACCAAAAAGTAGTTTAGCTGAACCAGAAGAAATAGGAGAAATATGTTCTATGGATAATATCGTAGGATATATTACTGACCATAGTGTTAGGTTTGAAGCAATCGTAAGAAATCATGTTCCAAAAAATAAATACTTTTGGATATGTAATGGAAGTTTAATAATTCATGGAGTATTGATAGGTGCTAATGGAGCTTGTATGGCTTTTGGAAATATAGGATCAGCAGCAGCTCATAAAATTTTTGAATATATAAAACTTAATCAATTTCAAGATGCATTAGATTTACAAAAAAAAGTAACGAAAATCGATTATTTCATTATGAAAACAGGAAGAGGATGCCTTAAAGCTGCCTTAGAAATCTTAGGTTTTGAATTAGGTTTACCCAGAAAACCTCAACCATCATTGGATAAAAAAAATCTTTCACTCTTAGAAAAAGAATTAGAATCAGTTAAACCTTATTTATTTTAAATATGAGATTTTAAAAATTTTATTGTTCTCTCAAAAGATAAATCTGCACTTAGCTTGTCATAAACTTCTTCTCTTTCATTATTGAAGAAAGCATGGGAAGTACCTTGGTAAATATTAAAATCATTATAAGTGCCATTTGCGGTTAATATCTCTTCAATTTCTTTAACACTTTCTGTAGCTCCATCATGTTCAGCATAATGACCTTGAATCGGACATTTGATATTTTCATATTTAACATTTGCATTCGGCAGAACACCATAGAATGAAACAGCGCTATCTACAATTTCAATTGATGCAGCGTATAAAGAAATTCCTCCACCCATACAGAAACCAATTGAAGCTATTCTATCTATACCTTTCTTATTTAAAAACTTAATACTATTTTTCAAGTTGTTCATGGCATTTTCGACATTAAGTTCCATCATATATTTCTGGGCTAATGTGGGTTCATCAGTTTGCTTTCCATAGTAAAGGTCAGGAGCAATAGTATTAAACCCTTCTAGATTAAATCTATCTGCAACATCCCTGATATGGTCTACTAGGCCCCACCATTCTTGAATAATGATCAATCCATTATTAGAATTTTCAGATTCAACAAAATATGCCTCAAAAGGTGACTCTTCATTTTCAACAGTGATATTTTTTCCTTTTCTTATACTCATACTTATCTATTTAAAAATTAAATTATTAGGGTCTCTACTAAAATAGTCGATTTGTGATACTTAAATCAAGAAAAAATTTTCTCTAGTTTTTCATGGCGAAAAGTAAAAATATTTATCAAATCTCTTTTTACAAATAATTCATTAATAAAAAATCCTCCAGGAACTTTATAATCTACAACATCTTCGATTAGAGTATAACCATTTACCTCTGAGAATTTATGTAAATGACTCCATAACAAGAAAGGCCCACTAATCTGTTCATCAACAAATTCATTAGGAGGATTCCATTGATTTATTTTACTTCTCCAAATAAAAGGAAATCCATGTAGAAATAATCTGTATTTAAAAATTGTTCCATTTTTAACAACAATATTTTCATTACCTAAAATACGAAATTTTAAAACTGGAGGAGTAATTAAATTTAAATTATTTATTGATGAAAAAAAATCAAAAACTTCATCAATTGATCTATTTAACTTCATAGAAGTATTTAACTGATATCTCCAGAAACCAACTTTCTTAATATGAATCTCGGACAAATTAATTTTCCTCCATTGAAAAAATAAGATTTAGGATAAATCTTTTATTTCCCATTTAATAAGAGAAAAAAGGGAAAAAAAGGAAATTAACATTAAGAAAATTATCCAATGCCAATCATGAAAACCGTTAACCAAAGGATCACTTCCTTTATAGTAAAAAAATACAGAAAAATATTTAGTAAATGAAATTTTGTCAAATAAAGGAGCCAAAGTAAAAATCAAATATGAGACTACTGCAACTATAGAAGAAATAGAAAACATCACATTCGAATTACTGGTAATAGTTCCTAGCGCAACAGAAAACAAACCAAAGGTAATTCCTAACAAAGACAAATTAAAACATATTGCTGCTAAGTTAAAATAAGACAGATCTAAATCAAAAATTAAAGCTGAAAATAAAAAGCTCATCCAAAATATCAATCCAATTAGTGAGACCTTAAATATTAAAGAAAGCATTTTTTCGATTAAAAACCTTTTCCTTCCAATTGGTAATGAAAGTATAATTTCTAAAGTTTTCCTTTCTTCCTCAATAGCAGTAGCATTCATACCAGAAAATACTCCTAATCCTATTACAATTAATGGAGCAATAATAGTAAAAACATCTGTATTTAAAACACCTTCCACTGAAGTCAGATCAATTCCACCATGACCTCCAACAAATGCAGTAATAATCCTTGGAAGATCTCCTAAGATTTCTTGAAATTCTTCTAATGGAATTTCTGCAATGACATACATCACAATTACTGAAATTAAAAAAATACCTACTGCGAAATAGATCGAGGGATTAATAAAATCTTTCAAAGTTTTTAAAAAAACACTTTTCAACATCTGGAAATTCCATATAAAAAGAATATTTTTTGATTACTTAATAATATTTTATACCTAAAAAAAATTAATGTTCTTTTATTTCTTCATTCTTTTTATTCTTGCTACAATTTGAGAGTAATTATAAGAATGAAATTTAATCTTCAAAAAAGGGAATGAAAATGAAAAGTGCTTGGGCAATAAGAGAAATAAATGATGAAGTAATTAAAACTTCAAAACAACTTGGGGTTGAAAGTATAATTCATTATGGTGGTCCTGGAATGAAAAAACACTATAACCCGCCAATTGAAACTTTTGAAGCTTATAAGAATATAGTTAAAACATTAAAGTCAGAAGGACTAAATCTTGTTGCAGTAGAAAGTGGATTTTTTATAGATCCCTATTATTGGGATGTTGTAACAGGAGGACCTAAAAGAGACGAATTAAT
>CAYSUW010000042.1:0-3147 GCA_964434385.1 uncultured Dehalococcoidales bacterium
CTTTATGCGGGAGTAACTCAGTGGCTAGAGTGCCTGCCTTCCAAGCAGGGTGTCGTGGGTTCGAATCCCATCTCCCGCTCCATATTTTCTTGAATCATAAATTAATATAACTAAAGTATAAATATGCCATCTGTTTTTACTCACTCATTACTAGGTGTTGCGGCCGGAAAAATTTTTGGGCCGGAAAAATTCAAAAAGACGAAAATTCGTTTTTGGATATTATCATTTATTTGCCCAAGTTTGCCTGATTTGGATGTAATAGGCCTTTACTTAGGGATTCCATATGAACATGTAATGGGGCACAGAGGGATAACTCACTCATTATTTTTTGCTTTAATAATGGCTATATTAATTACTATTATATTTTTTCGAAGTGAGAAAATTTTCAATAAAAACAATTTATTGTTAGCTACTTACTTTACTTTAATTATTGCTTCACATGGCATACTAGATGGATTTACTAATGGGGGGCATGGAATTGCTTACTTTGCCCCCTTTATAAATGACAGATATTTTTTCTCATTTAATCCGCTACAAGTTTCTACGCTTAGCCCCAAAGTGTTTTTTACTGAACAGGGCTTCGATGTAATGAAGAATGAATTTATATGGCTATGGTTGCCAACAATAATTATTTTGATTGTGATCCCAATATTTAATCGAATTAAAAAAAATTATAAAATAAATAAATAAATTTTTGGAATATTCGCTTCCAATCAGGCGAAGATTCGAAACTCATCTCATATGTCATCTGTATTCCATTTTTATATATTATTGATAGAATTATCTAAATCTATATGGAACTTATTGACAACATACCAGGCGATCTATCATTTGATAAGTCTGAAAATTTGCTTGTAAGAAAAAACGATAAAGATTATCTCCATACAATTCCCAACACAAATGCGAAATATGCTCTTAATCTAGTTGAATTAGGTACTCCTGAAGCTCTTCAAAGAGCTGAAAAAGTTATAGAAGCTGTACTAAAATGTCAGGAACTTGATGAAAAAAACAAGCATTTTGGTAATTTCTTTTGGGAAAAAGAAGATGGATTTGTAGAAGATTTGAATGCAGTAGAATTTGTAATGATCAGTTTTATTCCTATGATAATGCGATATGGAGATCGTCTTTCTGAGAACTTGAAAAAAAAGATCTTAATTTCAATCAAATTAGCTTTACACGAAATTAAAAAAATTAACGTCAATCTTATCTATACCAATATTGTTGCTAAAGATATTGTCAATTCTATTTTAGGAGGACAACTATTAGGAGATTCTTCATTTAAAAATCGAGGGAAAGAAAAACTTAAAAAATGGCATGCTCATATAGATAAAAGTGGTATCCCTACTGAGTATAACTCTCCAGGTTATTCTTCTATTACTATTAACACTCTATCTAATTTAATAGAACTTTCTGATGATGAGGAATCTATTATGATTGCAAAGTTAATTCTATTAAGAATTGGAATTAGTTATGCTTTGCATATACATCCTAAAACTAAAAAACTTGCAGGTCCTCATTGCAGATCATACTATCCATCATATCGAAATTCACCACCTGAAACAGACGGATTCTATGATCATATAGATAATGGCCGATTAGACAAATGGTTTAAAAAACTTATTTCAAATCGACCAGATACTATGAATATTAGAGAAACATCAGATTTTGAGAAGAAGACAAGTATTGGAACATATCATGGAAAATCTTTTTCACTTGGAGTCACAACCCGAGAGCTTGATAGTCAATCAAACAGATTTACAAGTAATCAATCAATTGTGTTTTCCATTAAATACACTCAAGAAAAAGATGATAGACCAGGTATAGCATATTCTAAATATTTGTTAAACGACAAATGGATTGGAGACTTCCGATCAACACCATCTAGAGGCAATAGAGATATTTTTTTTGACGAAGGTAGTTTTCGTGGAATCCAAAATGGAAAAAGATCGATAAATATTTATGCTCCTAATAAATATAATCCATTAAATTTAAATGGATGGAATCGATGCTTTAGTGCCAAAACTTGTATTATATGGGATTCATCTATAGATGAAATTTGGATTAATGAAAAAAAAGTTAAAGAATTACCAATAGATTTAAGTCATTCAGACGTAATAGTAGTAGGTTCAGGAGATATATTAATAGGAATAAAACCTTTATCTCTAACTGACCTTGGAAGTAACGCTCCAATTAAATTAATTCAAAGACAAGAACAATTAGTTTTGGAATTATATAACTACTTAGGTCCAGCTAAAACCTTTTGGGAACTAGCTAATCCTGGAGCTTTTTATCAGGGACAACCTAGATCCGGTTTTTATTCGGAAGTTGCTGAGAAATCTGAATTTTCAAATGGAGGTAAATTTGCTTCAGAAATTTTAAAGGGAAAATTAACTGAAAAATTTGATGAACCAGAGACATATGACGTAAAAAATAAAAATTTATGGTCAATTGAATATGAGCGTAATGCAGAATCAATAGGTATTGAACTGGATATGATTGAATTTGAAATCGAGAAAATTTGGACCAATGATAATAATCAAGATTTATTTCCTATGTTAGATTCTCCTATAGCTATTCAAAAATCAAAGGGAGATATATTACTCAATGATTCTATATTAGAATGCGATGGAAAAGGCTCTAGATTGCTTGTGTCTATCCCAGAATCAAATCTTTGGATTGCTACTTATAATGGACCGTCTCCTAGTTCATTCTCACTAAAAACATCCCAAGGAAATATAGAAATAGATCAGCTTACCAGAGGTTTAGTAAAATGGGAGAATGGTAAAGTTGAAGTAGAAACAACTGGGTTAAAAGGCACTCCTAGGATTAAAGGAGCTCAAATAACTAAAATCAACTAAATCGTTCTCAAACTATAATTAATTTCTTAGTCAGAATTTTTTCGATAGTTAGGAGAAGTAGGATCATCTGAGCCCAGCATTTTTGACAATCTTTCATTAATAGGATCACCATTTTCATCTAGTCTTACACGTGCATGTGGGGCAAATCCTGGATCTTCGTAATATTCCTTTGTCACAGGTCCAGCATATGGAGCATTTTCAAATCTTGGCGGTGACTCAACAACTCTAGGATCCTCTTGTTCTGTCAGAACTGACATTAATTTTTCATTTAAGCTTTCTTTTATTTCCT
>CAYSUW010000043.1:0-3061 GCA_964434385.1 uncultured Dehalococcoidales bacterium
CTCGGGCCTCTTGTTCTTCAATTTCCGAATCTGTGAATACTATATATGAACCCTTAGATTTAAGAGTAGAGCTAATTAGCTTTGCGGTAGTTTCCCTCGCAACTTCAGATGCAAGATTTAACTGACCGTCTTGTGAACTGGACATATCTTCTAATACATCCATTATAATCTTTTTCATTTTAATTCTCCTATATTATATATGCGGTGAAAGCGGATTAAAAAATCCGCTAACACCTTTTTGAGTGAGAGATAAATTACTTCTTTTTCTTTTTAGAATCCCTATAATTTTTTTGTTCTTCAATCATCGTCTGTAATCTCTTATACATAGATTCAGGATTCTTACCTGCTTCTAAAGCTTTAGTTATGGAAGCTAAGTATACATCCATAATTAGCTCATTTAGAGTAGGTTTCTTCTTTTTAATTTTCATAGACTTATACATAACTCTCATCATTCGCATTTTCTATTTCATCTTCATTGAAAAGATTTTCATCAGAACCGTCATCAACAAACTTTTGTACTAACTGTTTGATGTAAGTTCTTTCAGATTCTACTCCACCATCTTCTGAATACTGGGGGTAAATTGTTACCTCTGAAGCTTCACCTAAACCGAAACCATCAAACAATAATCCTGCCAATTCAACAGAAGTTCTTGTTGAGATACCATTAGAAAATCTACCATTTTCAGATCTTGATTCAACTCTTGAAGAATACGCAATTGATGCAGTTGCTTTTAACAAATCATCAGTAACATGAGGAAACATATATGAAAGTAATCCATATTCCTCATCTTCATCCAATACATCCATTTCAACTATGATGAATCTATCCATCAAAGCTTTATCCATAACTCTTGTGGAAGTGTATTCATTACCAATATTTGCAGTTGCAATAAAAGTAACACCTTCAGCAACATTAATAGTTGCTTGTCCATCTTCCTCATCCAATCTCATATACCTTTGACCTTCATCAAGAACAGTCATTAGAATATTCCAAGCATCTGGATGTGCTCTTGATAATTCATCAAGAAGAATCACAGAATTTGGAGTTTGAATTGCTTTAACAAAAAGAGATTCACTAAAATAAGTTCCCTTCTTTTTATCAAAATGTACATTACCAATTAAGGTAGAACGAGGATCCTGTGTAGCACCCAAGTTAAAGTAGAAATCAGGTCTATCCAATGAATTAACAAGGGATTTAGCTGCTAATGTTTTACCACAACCAGAAGGTCCGGTCATTAGAATATTTTTTCCTCTAACTGCAGATCTAATCAGATATTTCCATTTAAGTTCCTTCATAACCAAACCTTTAGGTTTAAGATTATATGAAGTGTGAATGAAGTTTAAAACTTCTTCATGATCAGAAGGTATCTCAACTGACATATTAGTAGTTACATCAACAGATGTTAATTCAAATTCACTCATTGGAACTTTCCACCAATATGTTCTTCCACCTTTTCCTTCACGCTTTTCAAGCGCCATACCTTTTTCAAAAGCACTCCTCCGAGTACTTGTGCCTATTTCTGATGTGTATTTATTACCATCAGTATCAAAGGCGTTATATCTGTTTCCAGACATCTCTATTTTTACAACAATATTATTCATTTGTTATTTTCTCACTCTTTTCTTTATTATTCAAATCTTTTAAATTCTCTCTCATTATCTACTATAATATAAGCCTAAATACCTATACGAGTCAAGCTTTATTTTAATTATTTTCAACTTTTTTTCCAATGTAATTTACCATTACCTGATTGAAATGTTTCCCAACCACATTTTTTCCATATACATTTCCAACTATATTCTTCTCTTGTTTTGATTGGTTTCATTCTATATCCACAATTACATATTGGACTATGTTTATAAATCTTGTTTATAATCCACTTTATCACTTTTCAAGGAATTTCTTATTCATAGTTTTTGAAATTGACATAACAGAAGTTACATCTATAAATTGTGAATCTTTACCATACATTTTTTTGAAATCTATCATATTATGATTTCTAGAATGTGTATCACCAATGTAATAACTTAACATCTTAATTCCTCTATTCTTGATTTCTTCTACCATTTTCTTAGTATGATTAAGTGCTGTATCATGATAATATTGTACATCACTATTACTAAACATAGGCATTCCATCTGAAAAGTTTAAGAAATAAGATTCTCTATTATTAGAAGAAGGAACAATTTCATTCATAACTGCTTCATAACATAAACCTTCTGGAGTAGTTCCTGAACATCTAATGTGTGGAAATAAATTTTTAACTTTACTAAACTTATCAATTCTTGAATCATAAGCTAATAATATAATAGGATAATCTCTACGACTTCTATAAGAACCACTACCACTTTGAGTGCTTCTAACTGAAACCACCACATCAACATTCTGAATCATTGATACTGCTTTACAAATTGCAACTACTGAAGTCATTGTGTTATCCCATTTTTCTCCATTCATAGATCCTGAAGCATCTACTGATATATGAAGAAAAGCGTCTGCATAAGATTCTACAAAAGTAGTATGAAAAACTCTATCATTACCAAAACCTAATTCAGCTATTAATCTTTTATCAATCTTTCCACTATCTTTTCTAGTCCATTTAGTATCTCTGGATTCTCCTCTAACTTGTAATTTTTTACCCAAGATAGTTCCAATCCTAATACCTTTTTCTACAAAACCTTCTTCATTTTCATTCTCTGACATAAACCATCTCCTATATCTACCTGTAGATAACATATTTACAGTATTACTATCTATAAGTGATTTAGTTAAATTTCTAACAACAATACATTTAGTAGGAGTTGCTTTTTCAAGATATTTATCTTTTAAATCTTTACCAACATCGTGATATCCCATTCCTGATTCTTCAACAGTTTTCAGGTCATCCATTACTTTTTTAGTAACTTTCTTTTTGGGAAGTTCACCTTCCATAAATTTCTTTTGTTTTTCAATAGCTTTTTCTAAAATCTTTTTTTGTCTTTCAGATAATTCAACTTTTTTAGTTTCCTTACCAACATCAATTCCACCACCAGAAGATTCACCACTCATAGGTAAATCAAC
>CAYSUW010000044.1:0-2914 GCA_964434385.1 uncultured Dehalococcoidales bacterium
GTTAATGATGAATTACAGAATTGTTAACAATATTAAATAGACTCAGCACTTGCACACCCACATCTATATTTACTATAGTGCCCCTTGCCTATCGGCACTCCTTATTTAGAAATCCCTATTGTATATAGGTGAAGGGCGCAAGAGTCGGCACTTTCTGGACAACGCAAAGAATAACGTAAAATTACATGCTCAAGGGGTAAGTAAAGGGGTAACTATTACTTTTAGGAAACACAATAGTTAGGGTAAAACAGGCTTATTTGAACTTAAAATCAATGGTGGGCTGAGGATGACTCGAACATCCGACCTCTACTTTATCAGAGTAGCGCTCTAACCGACTGAGCTACCAGCCCAAAAACAAATAACCGAATAACTCTATCAAATTTATATCAATTATTGTAGTAATATACCCAAATGTTTTTCTCGTCCAAGTCAATTAGAAGATAGTCTTTATTTGAACCGATTTTCTCTAACTCATTCGGAATATTTTCAATCTGACTTTTATCTATAGAAAATTTACCAATATTTTCAATTGAATTCCATTTTTTCACCTTAAAAACTTTAGATAATTGGTCTTTATGTTTTTCTAATGAGCCTGAATCAAATATTTCTACTTTATATTCTTTTACTGATGTAACGCTAGAAGCCTTAAATTGAGTAGAAATATTTTTTCTGTACAAGATTAAAATAAATAATGAACTTACAGCGAAAGACAATGGCCATCTAATAATATTCAGAGTACTTAATCCAATTTCTCCACTTAAGAGATTGTTGATAAAAATTGTCAAGATAGCTATTAAAGCACCTACAAGAACAACCAAAAAAAGAATTGCTACAAAATATAGGTAAGATTTTTCAACTTTTATTTTTTGTTCTTCAACAGAAATATCTTTTTTAATTCTATAATTTATATATCTAAAAATTAATAGACCCATTATCGTTGCAGATATAGATGCTGAGATAACTCCAGTCTCCCATCCCATCTCATCTGGTATTAACAGATCTGGTTTAGAAAACTGAATTGGTAAACCTAATAAAAATGACAAACCTGATACAGCTCCAGCAATTATAAAAATCACTCCTATAGCTCTTACAGAATATCTGTAAATCCATTTATTTATAGATGAAGAAACATTAAAAAAATTCATTCCCGATTTTATTGGAATAAAGCTAGAAGAATAGTAAGACCAAATTAAGATACTCATTATAGAAAAACTAAATACTTCTGGAAAAAATTCAAACCTTCCAATAAATGATTCTTGAATATTATCTAAGCCAAGGAGGAGTTCAATGAACTGGCCTAAAATAACAAATAAAGAAACAAATAATATGAAAATCTGTGAAACAGAAATAACAGATATATCTACAGTACGAAAATCTAAATCAGATTTTTTAATTCTAAGATTCCAAGCATAGAACCACAAACCTATGCCAATTATTAATCTTGAAATATCTCCAGAGTTGTAATCAAATGCATTTGACCCAACTAAAACATCTTCTGGGAAAATTAATCTTAAAATATAATTCAGTAATTCAAGAATTATTTGTCTTCCAGAGATAAAAATCAATATTAATGAAACTAAAAAAGTGATATTCAAGAATAATTCATGAATTCTTGCTCTAGCATTCTCAGAAAACCATTCTTTTTGTGCAGGCCTGATATGTATTATAAATATAGGCAACCAAACGATTAAAGATGCAATATATCCAAATCTAAACTCATTAAAAAGTTGATGAAAGCCTACAAAAAATCTATATCCAAAAAGGGATATATTAATTATAGAAATTCCTAAGACAATGTTTAAATATAAATTCCTTAGTTTTGAGTTGCTTTCAGATGGATTAGATATAGAAATTCTCTGTGCAAATCTCCAAGTAAAAACCCAAATTGGTAAAGCAACAATTATTCCTGCTAAAAATGGAGCTATCATAGGTGGATCAGATCCAGTAAGATCATTACTTAAGTCAAATATCCATCCCAATAAATTTACAAAACTAAAACAAAAAATATTTAATGTAACTAAGAGAATCACATATATCAATAATCTCTTTGAGAAATTCATGGGTTATTCTCTCCAGTATCACACCAATGAATAGGCCAAATCATATTATCAAGTTTCCATTCAGAGTTCTCAGAAACTAGATGTGCTGTTTCACTGTCTAAATATGGATCCACTATTGCATTATCAAATAAATCTATATCAGTATCATCAAATTGAATCAGAAAATTGATTTTTACTTTTTCTCCAACTTTTTTCTCACTCTTAAATATCAGTCTAGATTGATCAATCATTTCCTGTACATCATCAGCATTTCTCTTAAATTGATTTACAGGACAATTAGATTTATTTTCTTCAGAATAATATTCATATGCAGTTTCATAATCAGCATTTTTTAAATTTTTCAAGTAGCCCTCAAGAGCTACTCTAGCAGGAGATTTTTCTACTAATCCAGTACATGAACTTAGAAAGAAAATTAAAATAACAAAGAAAGAAATTCTAAAAAATATAAATTTATTTGAAAGTTTTATATACATCACTCTAGAAATTTGAACAAGAATCAATATAGAGATTATAGGTTAATAACAAGTAATTACAATATAGGTTGTAATCAAGAAAAAGAGTTTTTTCAAAAGAACAACTCAATAGTGGAAAGTAAAGACATCTATTTTCAAAAGTTTTTGTTAAAAAGTAACCGCTAAGTTATTTTTCAAAAATTAACCTAGGAGTAAAGGAGTTCCTCTATAATTTCATAAAGAAATTCAAGATCATACTTCTACTCAACCCTTCAATTAATTTCAACTTAGCCTTGCCTAGTTAAAGAAATAAACAACTAAGTTAATTTCTCCACCTATCTCCCTTAAAAGGAGGTGATCCAGCCGCACCTTCCGGTACAGCTACCTTGTTACGACTTCGTC
>CAYSUW010000045.1:0-1205 GCA_964434385.1 uncultured Dehalococcoidales bacterium
CAGAAAGTTCTAGTGCTTCTAAATCAGGAATGCAAAGTAAACAGGGCAGTTCTTATAGTAGTAGTGCTTCTAAATCAGGAATGCAAAGTAAACAGGGCAATCAATATAATGATGTATCTGGATTGGATTATTTGAATACTTTACCTGAAACAGTAAATAATACTAATACCACAACTAATAATGACCAAGGTTCTGTAAATAATGATTCTGGTGACGGAAATGAATTATCAGTATTAGACCAGATTTCGGAACAAAATTTTCAATTAGATGAACAGAAGAAATTATTAAAATTAGCGGAAGACAAGCAGAATAAGAAAAAGAAGATTTGGGGTTTGGAAAAGTGGAGTAAGGATAATTTAAATGGTGGCAGTGTTGATACAAGTGATGATGTTGTAGATGATGTTCTCAGTTTAAAAGAGGCTGCTGATGAAATGATGAAACTTCTAGGATTAGACCCAACAAAGAAAAAAAGTATGCGGGTTGCATTGAATTATTTAAGCGATGACCAATGGGGTTCTCAGTTAAAGTTAAGAAATTCTCAAAATGCTGCGGCTATTGATAAATTAGTTGGAGAAGGCCCTGACGGGAAATGGAAAACATGGGGGACACGACTACGAGGCGATGCGGCTTGGAAAGGTGTCGGCCCTATGGATAAAGATAAATATACAGAAACATTAAGTGATATGACGGCAAAAGTTGATGCAGGTTCTATAGCTTTTGATTACCAACGAGCATTGATTAATTCACATAAACCGTTAAAAAGTACTGGTGGATTTAGTAAATTTATGGAATCTATATTTTTTCCGGGTTTATCAGCGATGACGGCATCAAAGACCGGTTCAACAGTAGTTGACTGGCTTAATTCCCATAATAAACTGGGAGAAATTGGAATAGATGAAAATGGTATATTTGATTTTGAAATGTATGGAGATGAAATAAATATTAACGGTGGAAAAAATTTTGATGATTTTGGAATTGACTTTAAAGATTATATAGTTGAAGAAAAAAATACTCAGGATAATGAAATTGGTGGAAATTATCAAACCTATTCCTTTGACAATACTGGTGTGGTTGATGATGGTGATGATGAAGAGGATGAAGATGAGGATGAATCACAAGTAGTTTATGACTATGATGATGACAATCCTGCATGGTGGGACATGACATTGTTTACACAGATGTTTAGTGGTAAATTTAATAAAAAA
>CAYSUW010000045.1:1305-2848 GCA_964434385.1 uncultured Dehalococcoidales bacterium
GGCCCTAGAGTAAGAAGTTTAGTGGAACAGGCGATGTTAAAAGCCAAGGATAAAGGCGTAAAAACTAAAGGTTATAAACGTGGTGATTCAGTGGATATTCTTGCACATAATGGTGAAATGCATATTCCACAGGAATACATTCCTTACATTGAAGGTGGTTATGCAACATTGAAGAAATTAAATGCTCCATCTAAACATGATGAAGGAGATGTTGTTAGTGGTAGAACTATCAGTGATGCAGATATGGGTGGAAAAACTTTTAGTGATAGAGAAACAATAAATAGAAAAGATATTCCAATTTCAGATGCCTCCTATGAATATGATTTAAAAGAATTACTAAAACCAAAACCTAAAATGGTGGTTCCCCATCCAGAACACGGTTCTGCTGTATTTGCCGGTAATAATATTAAGGGACAAATGGCTTGGGAAAAGGCTGATAGTATAATGAAAAAGATTTTTAAAAGTTCAAGCTTTGATAATAAGCCAAAAAAAGCTAATATAATGCTGTATAGAGAGGCGATGAATAATTTAAAAACAGCAGTTGAAAACGGAATTGACCATACAGCCGATTTTAGTAGTGATAAATTAGTTAATAAACAGTTTTTATTTAATATCGCAAAGACAACGGAGACTGCTCATTTACTAAATAAAGCTAATTATGTATCAACAGGAGAATGGTTATATCCTAGTTTTAATGTATCAAAACGAGGAATAAAAGTTAATTATCCAAATGGAACACCGGGATTGACAGGAAAAGGAAAACAGGCACAATCACAGTTTGACAATACAGAAAGAACATTGAAATATGAATTTGATGAATCCTTTGATAAAAAAGATAATTGGCATAAACGAGATGGAATGATGTATGAAGCAAAGCATAATATTCGAGATTCTCAAATTAACAGTAGTGGTGGTACCGGTTATGATGGGAACAATCATACTGCAAAATTTAATAAAGATTATAATCGTGTTTTTAATTATTTAAAACAACCTCAAATTGAAGGATTTCAATCTAATATTTATGATGATGATGGTGTGCCGGCTATTGGATTTGGACATAGATTAACAACAAAAAAAGACATTGAAAAATATAAAAACGGAATTACAGAAGAGGAAGCAGAAGATTTATTAGCAAAAGATATTATGGAAGCAGAAAAAAATATTCGTGTTGTCTATAATAAATTTATAAAGGATGAAGGATATACAGGAGATGCAGCAAAACCTTTTAAAGGTTTAGATGTTGATAGAAGAGCAATTCTAGTTGAAATGGCGTTTAACATGGGTGCATCAAAAATAGCTCCAGAAAATCCTAAAGGCTTTCCAAAATTATTTAAAGCACTGGCACATAAAGATTATCAAACTATGACAGAAGAATATCATAGAAAAGGTGTTAGTGAAGAACGAAATACAGAGTTTCTTGAAACTTTTATTAATCCCCTATTGGGAAAATTTAATCTTAAAAAAGGATTAACTAGATAGTTCAAGATTGGCGACCTGTGCATTAGGCACAGCCCCAAAAAACACAACCGTAGCTACCCTTATT
>CAYSUW010000046.1:0-2659 GCA_964434385.1 uncultured Dehalococcoidales bacterium
GTACTGGATTAGATTTAACAGATGCAAGACAAAATTGTTCTGATTTAGCTAATTCTTTAGAGAAATAATTTAATTCGATAAAATAGTTTATTAATATTACTTTACATAGGCTTATGGAACTTAAGGATAATTCGAAAAATAAGGACTATTGGAATCGAAACCCAATGACTTATAAACCATTTAATCGAGATTTTCTGTTTCCTGAAGATAATAGTGAAAGAATTCTAGATAATGAAGAAGATTTTGTTTTTTTGAATAAATCTTATCTAAAAGAAAATTTTTATTTGAACTCATTTTTTAATACTTTAAATAAAAATAATTTTCTTAAAGATTCAAGTGTTTTAGATATTGGATGTGGATGGGGTTCTTCAACAGTTTTATTATCAAAATATTCAAAAAAAATAACAGCAATTGATATATCTACTGTTGCAATAGAAGGTGCCCGGAAAAACTTGATATTTAACAAAATAAATAATTATGAATTAATTGAAATGGATGCAGAAAATTTAGATTTTGAAAATAATACATTTGATTATATTTTTTCTTGGGGCGTAATACATCATTCAGCAAATCCAGAAAAAATTATTAAGGAGATTTATAGGGTCCTTAATAATGGAGGTAAAGGTACGATTATGGTTTACAATAAAAATTCTTTGAGGTTTTGGTTACTTGGATTTTATCATTTATATTTTAGAAGAATCATTTTTTGGCTACAGATAAAGAAGTATGATTATAATTGGTCAAATGTTTCAAAGAAATTTACCGATGGTGTCTATCATAAACATTATATTCCTAAAAAATTAAAGAAAGAATTTCTATCTTTAGGTTTCTCAGAAGCCAATATTGTGATTAATCATTATTTGGGAAAAGGTAAAATTTTGCCATTTATAAAAACTGATTCAATATTAGGGAAATTTTTAAGCAAAAAATTTGGCTATTTTTTAACAATAGAATTTATTAAATAAGTTCTATAAGTAACTCTTGGAAGTTAAACTGCGTTAAATAAAAAAAATACATTATTTTTTTCTTCTTTTAAATTTTTTTCTTTTAAATTTTTTTCTTTTATTAAGAGATATAGCCGAATTTGATTTACTATCTTTTGATATTTTTAAAATTCTTTCAATTGATTTCCATATTTTGGTCTCATTAGATGTAACAAAACTAACAGCTTCTCCAATCGAACCAGCTCTAGCTGTTCTGCCAATTCTATGAATAAAATCTTCAGGAGATTGAGGTAAATCAAAATTAATTATGTGTTCAATATGAGGAATATCAAGACCTCTAGAAGCAATGTCAGTTGCTACTAGAATCCTGAATTTTTCGGTCCTAAAGTTTTCCATTATTCTAGTCCGTTTATTTTGGCGTAATCCTCCATGAAGAGCCGTAGCTTTTATTGAATCTTTTTCAAGCCTTTTAGCAACTTTTTCTGCTCCATATTTAGTTTTCACAAATATTAAAATAGATCCATTTCTAGAAAAGATTTGGTTAACTAATTCTTTATGTTTATCTTTAGGAGTCAAATTAACCACTTCCTGTTTAATATTTACTTCAATGACATCATTATCTTTAATTGAAATTCTTGCTGGCTTATTTAAATATTTTGCTGAAATCTCCAATATCTGATTTGGAAGTGTTGCAGAGAACATCAGCATTTGTCGATTTTTTTGTACAAATTTTAGAATCTTATTAACTTGAATTCCGAATCCCATATCTAGCATTCGATCTGTTTCATCAAGGACTACTAAATCGCATTTTTTTAAATTGAGAGTCTTTCTTTCCAAGTGATCATTTATTCTGCCGGGAGTGCCAATTATAATTTGGGGATTCTTTTTCAATCTATTAATTTGAGAATAAATTCCTTCTCCTCCTATGAGTGATACTACTTGTAAAGGATTCTTAAATCCCAAAAATATTTTCATCACACTAGTTACTTGGTTAGCTAATTCTCTAGTAGGGAGTAATACTAATGCAGAAGAATTTTTATTTATTCTTAGTTTTTCGACTATAGGAATTACATAAGCTATAGTTTTTCCAGAACCTGTTTGAGCAGTGCCTAGGATATCCTTTCCCTTAAGTGAAATAGGTATAACTTCAGATTGGATTGGAGTAGGAGTTTTAAACTTCAATCCATTCAAAGCTTTTAGTGACTCTTCAGAAAGTCTGAATTGATTAAAGTTTTGCATTTCGCTCAATTATAACCAATGTTTCTTTGATTCACATCTAAATTTTATGGGAAATCACATTATTTAATTCCTTCTAGACATTTTATTGGTATAAGTTAAAATTCAACTATGACTAAACCTCGTCCAAACATAGTTTTTGCTTTTTCAGATGATTGGGGAAGATATGCAAGCGCATATCAAGATCAGAATTCTATTAATGAGTTAATTAGAACACCTAATTTTGACTGGGTTGCAGAAGAAGGTGCACTTTTTCAAAATGCACATGTTCCGGTACCTAGCTGTACTCCATGTCGTAGTTCTGTTCTTTCAGGTAGATATTTTTGGCAGACTGGACTCGGTGCTATTCTTGAGGGGTCAAGGTGGGACGAATCTATTCCAACTTACCCACTTGTGCTTGAGAAGAATGGGTATCATATAGGATTTTCTTATAAAGTTTGGGCCCCTGGAATAGGTCGTGATGCACCCTACGGTGGTGA
>CAYSUW010000047.1:0-2650 GCA_964434385.1 uncultured Dehalococcoidales bacterium
TGAACATGATTCTTGGTGGAATAATGGTGAAGAAGTTTGGCACATTGATACAGTTATTAAAAAAGGTTTTGATGTTTTACCTGTACACAGGTGGACATCACAAAATATCGCTGAACTGAAAGGTGATAAAACAAAAGTAAATTGGGTAAGAATAGGAATGAAAAATAATAATTTTTATGTTAAGAAAATAGGACACGCATATGCAAGGAGTGAATTAAATGGGTAGTATATTTAAAAGAATAAAAAAGGTAGTTTCAAAAATTAAAAATCCTATCGGAAAACTTTTTAAAAGAGTTGGAAGACAAATCGCTAAAGTTGGCGGTAAAATTTTTAAAGGTATAAAAGATATGGGAATGAAAGCTTATCAAGCTTATGGTAAGTTTAGCAAGAAGCTTGGACCAATAGGTATGATAGGTGTATCTATGGCTATGCCTTATTTACTTGGTGCATTTGGTACAACAGGTGCTGGTCTATGGACTGGTTTTGGTTCTATATCTAAAACAGCTTCATTAAGTACAAATCCATTTCTTAAAGTTATGGGTCATGCCGGTCAGGGAATTTATAAAACTTCTAACTTTATAGGCGGAACGACAAGAGGTATTACACAAACTATTAGTAAATCTTTCGAAGGATTTGCCGGTGTTAAAAATGCTGTTACTGGTAAAAGAACTGGTGGAAGTATTTCTCAAGGATTCAGTAATTTATTCCAAGGAACTACTGATGTTATAACCGGTAAAGCAGGAATGGGTACATCAAAATTTTTAGAAGTTGGTGGTATTAATTTGGGAAATTTCAATGTTGATAGAAAATTATCTTACGATTCCTTTGAACGAACAATGAATATTAATGGAGCATATTCCAGTATGTCTCCAGATGTTTCCAAATATCATAGAACTATTATGAAGAATACTAATTTAGATGCACAAAAAGCTTGGGAGTATGCTCAGAATAATGGTGTTTGGTCAACACGAAAAGGTTCAGAATTAAATTATTTTTTAGATAAAGGTTCATCTGGTGATTTCTTAGAAACTGGTGGTGTTGGTGCATTTGATTGGACTGGTGAAAATATGAAGAATACTTTAAAGGGTGTAGAAGCTCATGGAACTGTATGGAAACCTAAAGGTGATGTATATGGAGAAAAACTAATTGGAAAAGGTTTACTTTCTTCTTCCAATGCAAAAAGAGTTGGTCAAGCAGTACTAAATACTATGTCTGGTGACGATAATCAACAAGAACAATACATTCATCCGGGGAGTGAGCAGGAAGGAAATCTAATTGCTGGTAATTTTGGTGGAACAAAGGTCATTAAAGGTGCTGGTAATCAATATACGACTGAAGCGTATAAAAGATGGTTACAAAATCTTAATTTAGATATCAAAGGCAGTCAACAGTATTATACATAATGGTTCTGAGAAGGGGCTAAAATAGAGAGAAACAATGGCAGAAATAAATAAAACTGAACCGAATGAATTTGAAAAAATAGGAATGAATCCTTTCAGTTCCCCCATACCGGGTGAATCTTTAACTGTTCCGAAGGAAACCCGTCATGCATGGGAAAGTCCTGCACGATATACAGAAGTTGAACCTGTTCTAAAAGAATTGTTTTTACAATTAACAGCAAGAGAAACTTATATTGAGTTACTTAATATGTTAAATAATGAAACGCCCATTGATGAACTGGCTCAAGTTATTTTATACAAGGGAATGACATCCGGTTTGTTTAATCCAGACTTAATGTTAATGTTAATTGAACCAACTATGTATTTGTTAATCGCAATTGCGGAAGAGAATGATATTGAACCTAATATATATGATGGACAAGATGAGGAATTAGCGGATTATGATAATGTTAAATCACAAATAAATAAAAAGAAACAAGACATAAGAAAAGATAGCGTTCCAGCTTCCATCTTGCAACGAGTAAAAACTTTACCGAAGCTAGAAGAAATGGAACAGCAACAACAACCAATAGAAGAACCAACAGAAGAGGTAGCATAAAATGGCAATAGATTTAGGTGCATTAGCGTTACAGATTGGTGGTGACTTTACTGTTAATGATAATAAAAAACAGCAGGAGCAATTGGAAGAACGCTTTAAGGAACTTCAAGATAATAAACAACTCTATAGAGCTTTAGCTACAGCTCGTTATTCAAAAGATATGGAGAGATATTATAAGAAGGTAGAAGCAAATGATAAGATAGAAAGTGCTTATGCAAAAATTGAAAAAGAAAATATGACTCCAGAAAAAGCAGCTTATGAAATTGTCATGGCAACACCTAGTTTAAAAGATTCGTGGGTTAGTGCCGGTTCTGGTGAACATGGAGAGAAGAGAAGAAACCAAATATTAAAGGATGTTCGAGCTAACTTTAAACATAAAGAAGCAAATATTGAAATCGGTGTAGATGCTCCAGCACAAACGAAGAAATGGTATGAGTTCTCTCGACCAGAAATGGAATTAACCGCACCAAAACAAAAAGATTATTTCCAAGACCCTAAGTATTGGGGAGACCTTGCAAAAGAAATTAGAGCAAAAGAAACAGGTCCTCTTCAAAAACAAATACTTAAAATGTTAGGTAAAGAACCTGCGGAAGTTGATTTGGATACACTTGAACAAAAGGCAGGTACGGATATTGAAGAAATGCTACCTAAA
>CAYSUW010000048.1:0-2625 GCA_964434385.1 uncultured Dehalococcoidales bacterium
CAATCACCGAGGTCATTAAAGGTGGTTAGTTTTATTGTTTTCATTTTATTTTTTTATTTTTATAAACTTTTCTAATATGGTGTTCAATCCAACTTCCAAAAGTGCTTGATGATGTTTATCACCTATCTTACATTCTAATAATAGTTCACCATCTTGATTTACTAACTTTAAATTTTTTAACTCATCCAACTCTTTTTGTAATCTCTCAACTTCTTTAACATGAGCATCGTGTGATTTAGCTAAATCATTGAATGCGTCAAGTCCTACTTTTTTATTTTCCATTATTTTCCTTTCATTTTTCGTTCTTTATTAATATTATGATTTAAAAAATCTTTTTGTTTCTTTACAGCTTTTTTAAGAGCTGCCTTTTTTTCTTTATGTCGATCTATAAGAACTTGTTGTTTTGTTCGACGTTTAACCTTTTTCTTAGGAGGTTTAACCTTAGTTGGTTTCAATGTACCTTTAAGTTTAGGTTGTTCTTTACCCAAATGATACACAGTACCATCCGTATCTACAAACTCTTTTCTCCAATGCCATCCTGCTGGACGACCTGTTGGTACATACCCCGTTGGTTTATCCAAAGGTATTGATCTTGTTACACAATTAGAACATTTTACACTTGTAGCTGATTCACCAACTGTTTCATATCTACCACATACCTGACAAGACATATATCGAATACGTCCTTCATAATAACTGTGATACTCTACTTTCTTTTTACGAGCCATTTTGCATTTCTCTTATTGTTTTCCTATTATTTTTTACTTTTAATTTTTTCATTTCGCTCACTTCTTTTTGTAAACTTAACATACATACCATTCAGAGCTTTTCTCTGTTTTATGCTCAAACTACCTCTACTATAAACTTGTTTTTCAATAGATTCCAAGAAGTATAATTTATCATTTGTATAACTATTAGTATAATTACATTCACCCAATCTACGTTTAATCGTATTTAACTTAGCTATAGTATTCTCTGTATAATCTAATTTTTTCTTTCGATACTTTGGATCATTTTCTTTTTTTAACCATCCCGCGTATCTCTTAACAACTTTAGTAATAGCTGCTTCCATCTTTGGTGTAATTTTTCTACCACTTATTAAAGCTCCATACATACTAAATATAAATTCATGATAAGAATTTTCAAGTGTAGTTCCAGTAGTACCCCGTTTAGGTATATAGTTAGTATCTTCTGTAATGGCTTTTAATTGTTTAATTCTTCTACCATATAAAGATTTATTTTCTGCAATCTTTTCATAATGTTTACCAACACCAGGCTTTTTAGCAATTTTTTTCACTACTACAGGTTTTTTAGCAGTTTTTTTAACTGCTACTGTTTTTTTAGCTACTTTTACCACTCTAACTGGTTTTTTAGCTACTTTTACCTTTGCATTAAATTTCATTATAAATATAACCATCCACCGAATCTATCGGCGTTTTTAAAAGTTTCCTTATCATATATAGAACCTCTAATACAATTACCTTTTGTATGAGGTGCTCTCCAACCCGCAGGTTTGTAAATATTGCCTGTATCTCTTTCTACAAAACAATGTATGCGGTTAAAATCATAGTTATTATCATAAACTATTCTATCAAATCTACGACCTTTAACCATTCTTATTGAATACTTATCAGGAGATCTATCTCTTGAATTAGATTCTTCTGTAAATCTATCTTCCAAGTAATTCATAAACTCTATGAGTGTTTTATCATAACTCATATTAATCTAATATAATCCCATACTACTCATATATGATTTACCAGCTCTTAAATAAAAATAAGAACTCATTAAACCTACTAACACTTTTATCATCAAAATCATTTATATTCTCTCATTATCTACTATAATATAAGCATAAAAAGCTATACAAGTCAAGGCTTTTTTTCACTTTTTTTACTTTTTTTTTCATTGTGAGTGTGGTAGGATTCGAACCTACTTGATGGTTAAATGGATTTACAGTCCACCCCCTTACCAAATCGGGCTACACACTCATTAAAAATCACCTTCTGATACTTGCCAAGTGTTAAGTCCTAATTCTCTCCACATCTTAACAACTTTATTCCTATCGTCAACAACTAAAAATACGTCGTCAACATCAACGAATAAGTCTAACATATGTTTCTTTAAGATTTCATCAGGCATAAACCTCATCTCTTGGGTGGCAATATTACCATCGGCAATCTTTTCACCCCAATTGAGAAACTTATCAGGCCTCATAATTAACTTATGGAATGGAACTCTGTGTCTTGATAACCAACTTTTGGTAGTATGAAAACTTCTATCATTCCTACCTGAAAAGATTACGATATTAAAACCATCTTCAGCAAATAACTGAGCCATTTTAACTACAGGTTCATTTGGAACATCTAACGATATATTAGATGCGTCAAAGAAAACATCCCAATCTAATTTACCATTAGGTTTGGTTGCTAACTTTCTCCTTGCATCAATATTAGCTAAAGTTCCATCTAAATCAAATATAACTGTATTTTTATTCATACCCTATTATACAACAAAAAACCTATACGAGTCAAGCTTTATTTTTAATTAAAATTGGGAGCCGGTTACCCAGCCCCCAAACTAACTATTTCTATTTTAGAAATTGACAGTCAATCCTAAATTAAA
>CAYSUW010000049.1:0-2480 GCA_964434385.1 uncultured Dehalococcoidales bacterium
GTCCGTAGACGTTAGCACAATCAATAAGATTAACTCCAAGATCTATAGTGCTTCTAATGAGTTTTTCAGCTTTTGACGCATCTCCTTGCCCTCTCAGTCCTAATCCTAGAGCGATAGGAGAGACTTTGATTCCACTCTTTCCAAAATTTACATATTTCATAAATTAATTATAAATAAATTCTTTGTAAAAACTCTATAAAAAAAATCCATGTTATTATTTTGGAATGAGAAGATATGAAGTAGATTCAATCAGGTCTATCGCTCTATTATTGTTAATTGCATACCATATTGTAATTTCATTTATCGTAGAAACTAAAGGAATACAATTTGTTGTAAACCCTGAAGGAGCAGATGACTTTACTGGTCTACTTATTTGGTTTTCTCAAGCAATAAATATTTGGAGGCTTCCGATTCTTTTTTTAATAGCTGGAATGGCCCTGAAATTTTCATCTGAAAGAAGAACAATTCGTAAACTTCTTAATGAAAGGGCTATAAGAATATTAGTTCCATTATTATTTTGTAGTATTTTTATAGTTCCCTTACAAGGTTTGGTCTTTTCAAGGTTTTATAATCAAGATTTTTTTTGGTTTCCAAATCCAGGGTATCTTTGGTTTCTGTTTTCAATATTTGTATATGTGATTCTAGCGCTTCCAATGGTATATATTATTAAGAACAAATTTGATAATTTACAATTCAAATTTATCAAGAAAACTCTGAAGACTCCTTTTGGTGTTCTACTTATTTTTGCTATACCTTTAATGTTTTTGGCAACAGTATTTAATCCAGAGTCATATGCTTTTTTTGTCTGGATTCCATTTTTTGGAATTATAAATCCTCATGGGTTTTTTACAGGATTGGCCTGTTTTATTTTAGGATTTTCTTTTGCATTATCTGAAGACTTATTTTGGGATTCTGTTAGAAAAATTAAATATTTTACTTTAATTATTGCTATAGGACTTTTTTGCCAAAGGTCATTTTTGTTTATGTTTCCAGTTTTTGAAGGAATTACTCCTGCCTATCCACTTATAGTTAATAATGTTCTAACTGCTTTTGAAGCATCATGTTGGATGATTACTTTAACAGGGTTCGTATCATCATACTTTAATAAAAGTACCAAAGTGCTTTCATATATGACCTTAGCTGTTTATCCTATGTATATTTTTCATCTTCCAATTCAAAATTTTATGGCTACTTTTATTTATCCTTTGTCTATTGCTCCTATCTTAAAGTTTTTTTTAATTACTACAGCAACAATATTTTTTAGTTTAGTAATGTTTGAAATAATTAAACGAATCCCTAAATTCAGATTGTTCTTTGGAATGAAACCTTAGTTTCAGAATATGATATAAATCAGACTTAAAATTTATTTAGAAGTAAATTTAAAAGTGCCTTCTTCTCTCATAGTTGTGTAAACGTAGGATATTTCAGCAAAAAATACGATGATTATTGAGGAAACATAAGAGAATAGTAATAAAATTATTACTGCTGAAATACTGCCATACACTTTGTCAAAATTCCCAAAATTATATATATAAAGAACAAATAATGATTTTGAAAATTCGAACACTAACATTCCTAAAGTGGCTCCAACTAATGAATCTCTGAGTTTAATTTTTCTTTGTGGAATATTTGTATAAATGAATGCAAAAAGACCAAAGCTTAAGAGTGGAGGAAGTACATTTATAGTTGTCCAAGTCCAACCTGTTTCTAGAAAATTTGAAGTACCGTCAGTATCTCCTGCACCTTCTATGCCAATATAACTACCAACAGTGCCATAAAAAATCTCAATACTGATAGTTAGGAAAAATACTGATCCTAATAAAACAATATACAAAACATCCGTCATTTTTTTTCTCAAGAATTTTCTATTATCTTCTAGGTCCCAAATTTTATTCATCATTCTTGTCAATGCTCCAAAAACTGCACTTCCTGCCCAAAGAAGACCAATTATAGATACAATTCCAACTAGTCCTGATAAAGCTATGGATTGCAAGTTATCATAAATAATTGGACTATCTGCTATACCTGGAAGTTGCCTCTCTAATACATCTTTTACTTGTAATGTTGCTGAATCAGTGCCGAAGAAAATTCCCAAAATTGCAAGAGTTCCTAAAAGAAATGGAAATACAGAAAAGAAAATATAGTAAGACATTCCTGCTGCTAGATAAGTTCCATCATCTTTGAAGAATTTTTTAATTGAATGACTTATTACCTCAAAAATACTTATTATAATTGTAGGTAAGATTAATTTATTTCTATATGATTGAAATTTTCTCATAAACCACTAGCAGAATATATATTCTAGTTTTAGTTTTGGTTTATTTTAATTGAATATATTTATTTTTACACAATTTTATCTAAACAAGATGAAAACTAATGTTGAAATGAAAATGAATTTTATTTCGTGTTAAATTAAAAACATATCTTTGAACAACTAAAAGTTTAATAAATTTATGAACGAAGAATTAGAAAAAAAACTT
>CAYSUW010000050.1:0-2386 GCA_964434385.1 uncultured Dehalococcoidales bacterium
CCTTAATTGAAAAAATAAAGTTTTATTAATTGGTTTCATTTTTCAGAATAGTATCGGTCTGTAACACTTTTTATATTATCAAACCATTCCTTCCCAGCTTCTTCAGGTGAAATTCGATCAAGTGCTATAGCTTCTAATAGAGGAAAACCTCGTTGATTTTTCCAGTCTTGCCATAATAGTGTTATACCACGACGATCATCATGATTTGGATAAATTATTTCTTCCGAAGGTGACCAAGAGTGAGGTGAATCAAAAAATAATTTATATGCTTTCCATTCAGGGTGGTCATAATTAACAATATTCTGGAAAATCTCTGTTGTCTTGACAGAAGGTGGTGGAAAAGCACCTCTAGGTCGATATTGGAAATATGAGACCATGATGGGACTTGAAATGTATTTAGCAAAAAGAAGAGCATTTTGTGTGTGCCTGTCACCCTTGTATGGATTCTGTTTAAATACTGAGAATCCTGTTGAACCTACCATAAAAACTGGATGACCTTCTTTAGTGTATCTAGGAGTTTGCATGACAACCATTTCTAATGGGCTACCATTAATTGATCCATTGCTAACCTCTAGATTAAATTGCTTCGCATATTGCACATATACCTGAGGGGCTCCTGACCAAGTCATAGCCAAAGTTTGTTTATGAATCAATTCCTTTGTGATTTGATTGTGGACCATCCCTAAGTATTTTTTCCCAAAGCTTCTATCATTATAAATCATCTGATGGATAGTTTTCATCGGTTCTGAGAAATCTGATATTTGTAATTCAGGATCACGCTCCCATCTTTTTGTCTCATTATTAAATACAACAAATAAACTTCTCCATCTTTTTACTTTATTAATACCCCAATAAGAAGGACCTAACTCATTTTGGAATAACTCTCTTAAGTTTTTCAATGGAGTTCCGAAACCATATATATCTATATCACCATCTCCATCAGAATCTATAGTTAATTTTTTTGCGGCATCCCTAAACTCATCTATAGTCCAACCTTCTCGTAATAATAAATCCTCATCATAGCCAGCTTCATTTAGCAATTTTTTATTGGCTGACATAAATCCACCAGACATATATTTAAATAAAGGAAAAACCCATCGTTTATCCATACGAGTAATGGAATTAAGAACCATTGAACCATATTTTTTTAATTCGTCCTCACTAAACATCTCTTCAGGAATTGGCACGCTAAGTTCAGGCATTTGCTTATCTCTTTCTAAAGTCCCAAGATCACCAATGCCAGCAACGGCAACATCGGGTGGTGTCCCAGCCGCAATAGCTAACTTTAGTTTATCTCTATATCCAGCATATGATTGATTTTGATGTACCACTTTTATTTTTGGGTGGTTTTCATTCCAAAGTCTAACAGCTTCAACCAAAAACGATTCGGAAGAAGTACCAAACTCTTCCCATGTCCAAAAAATTATTTCGTCAATTTCAGTATTATCCACTTCTGAAATAATTGAGGCGGGTTGAATTGGTTCATTTTTTATGGAAGTACCAATAAATCTTATAATTAGAAACAATCCTACAATCACTAAAATATTAATAAAAATAACTTTTTTACTATTGAAAATGAAATTCAAACCATCTGATTTGATTTTATTCATCAGATAAATAATTATTGGGGGAGCAAGTGCCCATAGTATAACTGCAAGAAAAATATAAATTAAGGGCTCCATAAGAATTAATAACTCTTTAGAACTGAACTTCCATTATTTGATGGGTCAAAAAGATGAATATTTTTCTGTTCTGTGTAGAGAATAACTTCATCACCCTCTTCAACTAGAAGATTTGAATCCTGCTCAACACATATTGAATTATTATTTGTGCTGATATATAGCAAATTAGAATTCCCTAGATATTCTACCACATTTACTACTCCAGAAATAAATTCAGAATTATCATAATGTTCATTTTTATTTATAGAAAAGTCATTAGGTCGTATTCCCGCTATAATTTTTTTATTTTCATATTTTTTCAACTCATTGTTATTATGTAATGGATAATTGTTCCCTTCTAAATCAATAATATAACTATCCTTTACATTTTTGATTTTACAGTCAAGAAAATTCATAGGAGGCGAACCAATAAAACCCGCTACAAATAAATTTTCTGGTTTTTCATAAATCTCTTTTGGTGTACCAACTTGTTGTAAAACCCCATTATTCATTATAACAATTCTTTTTCCTAAAGTCATTGCTTCAACTTGATCATGAGTGACATAAATTGAAGTAACTCCTAAATCTTTTTGTAACGAACCAAGTTCTACCCTCATTTTTAGTCTAAGTTTTGCATCAAGATTAGATAATGGTTCATCAAAAAGATATACTTCAGGTTTTCTTACAATTGCTCGACCCAAAGCTACTCTTTGCCTTTGCCCTCC
>CAYSUW010000051.1:0-2265 GCA_964434385.1 uncultured Dehalococcoidales bacterium
ATTGAACTAGTAATAACAAATTATGATACAGAACCTCCTCAAATAGAGATGTTCTAAAGGAGAATAAGAATGGTAAATAAACCTTTCCCAAAAAGTTATGACGCAGAAGAATCCTTGCTTGGTGCAATATTGTTAGAAGGTAAAACAATATATGAAAAAGTATCGCCTTGGATTAGAGTTGATGAAGCTTTTTATAATAATGATAATAAAATAATATGGAACATAATAAAAACTCTTTATAAAGAAAATACTCCAATTGATGTAGTAACTGTTATGGAAAAAAGCAAGAGTATGTATAATGAAAATAATAAATTAACAGGATATTATTTAACAGGATTACCCGAAAAAGTACCAACAACATCTAATGTAGAAGAATATGCTAGGATTATCTGGGAAAAATATATTCAAAGAGAAACAGCTAAAAGTGCTAATAAATTGTATAATGTTAGTTTTGACGAAACAGAAAATGTTCAAACAATCTTAGATGAACATAGCAGATTAATAGAAGAGCTTAAAGAAATACAACCTTCAAGAGTAAAAACAATTGAAGATATTGTAGATGAAGCAAAGGTTAATATTAAAGAAGGTGGGAACCTTATCCCTTTCGGTATGGATGTCTTAGATTACCCCGCAGGGGGAATGACAAGAAAAGAAATTACTGTATTAGGGGGAAGACCAGGTCATGGCAAAACTACTCTTATGATTAATATATTAAAGAGTCTTATAGAACAGGGACTTAAAGTAATGTTATTTAATCGTGAAATGAGTAATACAGAAATGATTAAAAAGATGTGTGTCCTAGAAAATAAAGAATTATTATATGCTGATGTTCGTAAGAATCAGTTTAATGATGATACTGAAATTGTTATGGAAATGCAAATGGAAAAGCTGAAAACCAAATATGCAAAACTAAAAATGTATGACCATATACGTTCTTTAAGTGACACTATGTCTGAAATAGCAAAGCATAAACCTGATGTTATTATTGATGATTATATTCAGTTAATTCAAGCAGATGGTGTGAATGAAGGTAGGAGATTTGAAATTGAGAAAATAATGCAAGAATATAAATGGGTATGCAAAGCAGAAAACGCAAGTGCTTTCTTGCTTAGCCAGCTAAATAGAGAAATGGATAGACGTATCAACCCAGAACCTAAGATGAGTGACTATTCTGAAAGTGGTGTTATAGAACAAACAGCTGAGACTGCTATGTTTGTATTCTATGGATATAACTTTGATAGTGCATCGTATGATAAATATGAAAGTAAAATTATATCAGCAAAAGCAAGATATGGTAATGTGGGAAGTTACATAGTTGGATTTAATGGAAACAAGTGTAAATTCTATGGGAATAGAGAACTTGCATTTAATGATACCGAGAATAAATCGAATATTAAAACCTGAATATAGAGAATGTAGGATGTGTGGAAAGTTAGGTTATACTGATATGTATAACTATGTATCTCCACTAAAAACTGATAAATTTATTATATGCAAGAAATGTGCAATTAGAGAATATTATGGTACAAAAGCGACGCAATCAAAAAGATACAAAAAAGATAAAGAAAGTAATAATCTCTTCAGAGAAAAAATATCTAGCAATTGACCCAGGCAAGTCTGGGGGGATAGCTATACTTAGTGAAGATTCTGTTGAAGCGTATAAATGCCCGCCAACATTTAAGGAAATGGCTGAATTAATAAAAAAAATAAGTAATAATAATTCTTATATATGTGTGCTAGAAAAAGTTCATGCATTTCCAACTGACGGAAGAAGTTCTGCTTTTAAATTTGGAACAAATTATGGAGCTTGGATGGGAATATTAGAATCTAATAATATAGAATATGAATTAGTAATGCCAAAAAAATGGCAACACGACTTCCACCTACCTAAAGAAAAAAAAGAGAGGAAACAAGAGTTGAAAAAAATAGCAAAATGCTTTTATGAAAAAACAACTTTATATACAGCAGACGCAATATGTATAGCGGTTTGGAGAAGAGCAAATGAAAATTAATGTCGCAAATGAAAACTCAACAAACTATGAAATGTTAAGAATGATATTAGAAGCAAATTTAAGGCTAATGGAGCTATCTGAAAAATCTACGACAGAAGAACAAGAAATAATTACTTATTCTACGTTGAAAGGTATAATGGAATTTGGTAAAGTTATGGAAAGGTCTTTTAATTTCGCAAAATCATAATTAGGCAGTAGGATTTTTGGGTGCTTGGGGGGTCTACCTTTCTTCCCTCCAGGCTCCTACTGTCTC
>CAYSUW010000052.1:0-2036 GCA_964434385.1 uncultured Dehalococcoidales bacterium
CTTTCCTTTGTAAGTGCCATATTTGGGGCCCAGGTTTGTGCTGCCTGCTTTGGAAATTCATTGCCATAAAAATGGCAGTTATTACATGCACCCAGTTCATGTAATTTGGCACCTGCTTTAAACTTCTTTGATGTTTTATCAAATTTTAGATCAGAAGCAAAGTTCAGTAAATCATTTTCTCTATTTTGAAAAGCTTTAATTATTACATTCCATTCTTTATCAGTCATATTAAATGAAGGCATTCGAACTTGAAGATTAGGACGTATTGTATATGGATTATGGAACCAATTAAAAAGCCATTCGGGCTGTACTTTTGCTCCTTCTGTATTTAGATTTGGAGGCGAATATTCCGGAGCAGAATAATTTTCAGCTATATGCCCACCAATTTCATCTATTAAATGGCATCCTTGGCAATTTTTATTTATTATTATTTTGTTACCTTCATAAATCTCTTTATCAGATATATATGATTCAGATAATAAGTTTTCTCCGACCTTATCATCATTAAATCCAAGAAGAGCTGTCACAAGTGCATCAATCTCATCATTTTTTAAATAGAAATTTGGCATGCGAGCTTTATCTTCATAGGCAAGTTCTTTACCATAATCAAAATGTCTTGGATTTTTTAATTTTTCATAAAACCAAATATAATTTTTATGTTCAAGATCATGCATAAAACCAAAATCTAATTTATCTACAGGTTTAGATCCTTCAAATGTTAATTCAGCTCCAATTGGTTTATCAGTTTCATAACCAGCAATATTATGGCAAGTATAACAACCATAATGCCTAATACTTTTGTCTGCCACATAATCTAATTTTTCATTATAACTCATAGAAACTAGTCTTGAATTTGATTCTTCTACTGGAAAGGCTTTTTTTAACCAACTAAACGTAATATCATCTAACTGATCATTATTTAATTCTAAGGGTTTTTCCTTATCAAAATCTTCGTTCTTAAAATTATATAAATAGGCTGTAAGATCTTTAGCCTCTTGATCTGAAAGTCGTAAACTTGGCATTGCTGTTTCATGCCAGTATTCACTTGGCTCTTTTAACCACCTATATAACCAATCGGGTGATGTTTTTGAACCAATACCAATCAGATTAGGTCCATGCTGTCTAAACAGTGCATCCTGATTTACTATTTCTGGTAAATTATCAGGATTTTCTTCAATAATATGACAACCTTTACAACCAACTACATTAAATAATTTCTCTCCATTTTCCTTATTACCTAAATATTTTTTACCATCACTTGTTTTTTTATCTCCATTTGGGAAAAGATATTCAACTATTGTAGCTATTTCAGTCTCATTTCTTTGAACAGAAAGAGAATCAGAATTATTTGACTGACCAAAAAATGCTGGCATTTTAGTATTATGTCTAAAATTTTGTGGATTCCTAATCCACTTTCCAGCCCATTCCTTATTTACTTTTTCATCTAATCTTCTAAGATCTGGCCCAACTTTTCTAGCTGGCTTTTGGTTTTCTATATGGTGACAATTATTACAGCCTTTTTGATTAATTAATTTTAGTCCAAGAGTTAATTTATCTGCACCTTCTATATATGTCTGATTATCATGGCATTTAAAACAGCCTGCTTCTGTATATTTTGTAGGAAGCATAGGTTTTAACCAATGATGCATTTCATGCCAATGATATTTTTCTTCCCATTCAGCCTTTTGTTCTGGCGAAGAAGGTGTATGCGTAGCAGAGGTAAAATTTGTACCTCTACCCCTACCAGCATGACAACTAGTACATCCGAATTGCTCATATGGATGTTTAGAAGATGACGTTAAAAAAAGATCTAAATTAGGATGAGTTGTATAAGGCTGTGGTGCATCTATATAATCTGGGTTTGTTATACCCAAATGACAACTAGTACATCTATCAACTTCAGGAACGTGCGTAAAATTAACATTATATTTAACTTCAGGCAGAACAACTTGTTCAACTTTATAATAGGGTGCTAAAAAATCTATAATTGGAAGATCTCTAACAATATCTCCAATTTTATTAGAAATGCTCATCTT
>CAYSUW010000053.1:0-1925 GCA_964434385.1 uncultured Dehalococcoidales bacterium
GTGCTTTTCCTACAGTAAATTTTGGTCTTTTAGATGCTGGGATTTGAATTGACTCCCCAGTTCTAGGGTTTCTACCAGTAGTAGCTTTTCTATGACTAACACTAAAATTTCCAAAACCAACAATGCTTACTTTTTCATCTCTTTTTAGAGAGTTAGTAATTGCATCTAAAAGGCTCTCAAGTGCCCTTGTTGAATCAGATTTTGACAAACCCGCAGAAGTTGCAACAGAAGCTATTAAATCATTTTTATTCACTTTTAACTCCTTTATAAAATTAGATTATATATGATTATTATTTGAAGTTCGTAGTAGTCAATAACAATATTAAAAAAAATCCCAGAAAATTAGGAAATTAACATAAAAATGGCTAAAAATAATGGTTTAATGAGCAGTAGATTTTTCAATATTTTCTGTAGATATTGATGATTTTATAGTTTTTCTAGACTGAGATTCGCTTAAACTTATAGGTACAATAGGTTTTACAAGAGTATGCTCCAAAATAGATCTAGCTTCAATAATTTCTATTATTTTCAAATTTTTTTGAATATTTTTATCTAATTCAGTTAAATCCTTTTTATTTTCTTCAGGTATTAGAACTTTTTTTATTCCTGCACGGATAGCTGCATATAGTTTTTCTTTTAGGCCCCCTACTGGTAAAACTCTTCCTCTAAGAGTGATTTCTCCGGTCATTGCTACATCTCTTCTAACTTTATTTAAAGTTAGTGATGAAACTAAAGAGTTGAATATTGCAATGCCTGCACTAGGACCGTCCTTAGGTGTTGCACCTTCTGGAAGATGAACGTGTATATTGTATTTTTCAAAATCTTTAGGATCTATTCCTAGATTCAGAGATTGAGATCTAACATATGAAACAGCTGCTTGTATTGATTCCTTCATAACTTCTCCAAGCTTGCCAGTAATTGTTAACTTGCCCTTACCTAAAGATAACAAAACTTCTATTGACAGAATTTCTCCTCCAACTTCAGTCCATGCTAGGCCATTCGTAACCCCAATTAAGTTTTTCTTTTCAATTTCACCAACTCTAAATTTTTCTACTCCTAAAAAATTGTTAAGCAATTTCTTGTCTAATATAATAATTTTTTTATTTGTGGTCTCAAGCAATTTTACTGACTTTCTACAAATTTTTGCAATTTCCTTTTCTAAATTACGAACTCCTGCTTCTCGAGTATAAAATTGAATTATATTATTTATAAAAGGTAACCTAAAAGAAATTTCTTTTTTCTTTAATCCATGATTTAATATTTGTTTAGGAACTAAGTATTTTTTAGCAATTTGTTTCTTTTCCTGCTCAGTATAGCCTGCTATTCTAATAATCTCCATTCTATCAAGTAAAGCTGGAGGAATATTCAAAGTGTTTGCTGTACAGACAAACATAACATCTGATAAATCATAATCTAATTCTAAATAGTTATCATTAAACTTATTATTTTGTTCTGGGTCCAAAACTTCCAACAAAGCAGATGATGGATCACCTCTCCAGTCAGATCCAAGTTTATCAATTTCATCTAGAAGTATTAATGGATTAGAAGACTTAGATTTTTTCATTGCCTGAATAAATCTACCTGGCATGGAACCGATATATGTTTTGCGATGTCCTCTTATCTCTGCTTCATCTCTAATTCCTCCAAGAGACATTCTAACAAAATTCCTTCCTGTTGCTGTAGAAATTGATTTGCCAAGTGATGTTTTTCCAACACCAGGCGGTCCTACCAAACAGAGTATGGGCCCCTTAATTTTATTTATTCTTTTTTGAACTGCTAAATATTCAATAATTCTATCCTTAACTTTGTTAAGACCATAATGATCAGCTTCTAAGATACCTTTTGCTTTATTAATATTCTTGGATATTGGTGAAGGATTAAACCAAGGAATACTTATCACCCAGTCAAGATAATTTCTTATAACT
>CAYSUW010000054.1:0-1860 GCA_964434385.1 uncultured Dehalococcoidales bacterium
CCATTTATATCCTTATATTCTGTTTTATCTCTTCTAAAAGGGGTACTTTTGTTAATCTCCATTGGTCAGTATATTAATATACTTAATTCTTTGTTCACTAACCCCTTTATATTCATTAGCTCTAAAAAGTAATCTTTCAGCTAATTCTAATTCTTTTTCATAAAAATGAGGTTTGTCACCTTTTTCATCACCACTATAAGCATAGTATTGAACCCATTTTTTAGCCGCTTGTTCATACTGTCTTATTATTTCAAGAACTCTTTGAGCATCAGGATTCTTACCATCAACATTAGCTCCATCATAAATAAATTTTCCAGTCTTATCTTTTTTCCATCTAATAGATTTTTGAAATGCACTATCAGGATTATCAAACATTTCAGCTAAACGCTCATTTAAAGTTAAACCATCTATGCTCATAGTGCTTTTGACTTCCATAACTAAATCATAAAAAGTTTGTGAATCTGATTTAAACACTCTTTTCTTTCCATTGTTATCTATCATAGCTTTACCATTACTATCCAAAATAAAATCACCATCATTAATAACTTTTTTACTATTATAATCTACATAAGATTTAACAGTTTCTTTTTTCATATCACCTATTTTAACATTATTAACTGTAATAGTTCCCATAGGTGGTTTATAGACAATACCTAAACTTTCAAATAATTCTCTTCCTGCATCTGTCTTAATAATTGAATCAATCCACATGCTAGATACTTTAAATGGTGTATCTATATTAGTAATTCCTAAAATTCCTACACCTTCTACTTTAGGTAAAATGTTTCCATTAGGGTCTCTTTTAGGTTGAAAAGTATGCCAATCAAGTCCCAGTAATTTTAATAATTCTATTGGTGTTGAAAATAATATTTTTTCACTTATATCTCTAAGTTCAGCATCAGCATTAGCTAATTCTTTATTAGCCCATCTCCAACCTGTTGCCATAGGTACGAGTTTTGAAATATCTTTTAACCAAGTTCTTGAAAATTCACTCGCCCAATTATCTGTTGAGGCTTCACTATATCCTAGTGTTCCATCAAATAAAGTTTCCATTTTTGTAAACATTTCAGAAGTCATTAGATTTGCTGAAAAGACATTAGATAAAAGTGCCGCAGAAGATTTACCAAGATAGGTTGCTAATTCTCCAAATTTTTCATTTGCTTTAGTATGTTCAGGGTCATTCCAAATATTCGGTAAACCTCTAATCATATCACTAAAACTAGCCATCATCATAAATGGAATACTTAATGGATATAATCTTGTAAATTGTATATATTTTTCTTCACCATTAATAGTTAATTGTATTGAATTTTTCTTTGTGGTGTCAGGGTGTAATCCACCATGTAATCTTCCCATCATAGCTAATGTTCCCGCCATTCCAAATAATCCAAGAGAAGTTGCCTGAATAGATTTAGCGTGTGACCTTATAATAGGGTCAGGTGAATTTAACATAGCTCTAAATTGAAAATGTGCTTTATTTAAGAAAGGTGTATGCCACCAAGCCCATCTATTTAAGTGAGCAGGAACTTTTAAAAAGTGTAGACCTGCCATTACTCTTAATATTGGGTGGTTATTTGCCGCTCTTAATAATACTCCTGCAAAACCATCATTAGCTTTTGTTAATGGGTCTACTGCATTAGGAACTAAATCACTTCTTAATGAATTAGTAAAAGTAGCTTCCCTTGCTCTATATTGTGGGTCAAAGATAATACTTTTAGATAAATCATCAAAGTTTTCAGTAATGCCTTCAGACATTTCACTAATAGCTCTGTAGTTGCCAAACTCATCTTCATACTGATTAAATAATTTTTTCCATTCAGCAGTAAATGCGTCTTTATCTCTTTCAGCAACTTTTTCTAA
>CAYSUW010000055.1:0-1836 GCA_964434385.1 uncultured Dehalococcoidales bacterium
AAATTAATTATTCCTGGTAGGATGCCAGATATGTTAGAAAACAAGTGGGATTCTGCAGAAATAGAAGATAGTATTAGGAAAGGTAAGTATGTAGAAAATCAAGATCGGTCCATGATGGACAGAACGGGGAGTCCTTCCCTTGAGTCAACAGGTGATGACACATTCGGGGGTAAAATTGACCCGACACAAAACTTTACCACCTTTGAGGAAGTAATACCTCCAGGAAGCTATGAAGAGAAAGAAATTAAACGATTAGAATTAGAGATGGTAGATAGACAATTAAAGACAAGTTTTAAAGTGGATAAAGTTTTTGGTGCATACCATCCAATAGTTCATGATTATATTCGGATATCTGAAAACGCATTAGGGTTTGATTCGCCGCTTCAAGCCGTTGAAAGTGATGCTGTAGGTGGTGGTTTAATAGATCTTATAGGATTAGATGCAAATGAGTTAGAAGATCTAGCAGGATACGTTTCCAGTGAAATTTTATATGATGAAAGGGAAAAACTTCTTGGGACAGACCATGATCTTAGGGGTTCTATTCGAAGATTGGTTTTACATTATAGTTTAATTCAAGAATCATTTATAGGTGCAGCAACACCAGTAGAAGGATTAAGAATACTTTTAAACAAAATTGAAAATATGGGATATAAAGGATTCTGGGATTTTGACATTTTTGAAGTAGATGATAAAATTGGTGTTTATGAAAAAAATTCGTTAACTCCAATAGCGGATTATGCAATAGAGAAAGTGAAAGAGCAAGCTGATGCGGGTAAACTAGATTCAAAGCAACAAGATGAAACGCCACCACCTGGAGAGGTATTTGTATTTCCAACTTGGAATAAAGACGGAGGATTTGTACTTAATCAAAATTTAACAGTAAAAATGCCTAGTACTACTATGTTATCTATGATTTATGGTCAATCTATAGAAGGTAGAAACGCACTTCAAAATAAAACTTTTGGAGATGGAGATCAGCCTCAATTATTTTCTTATATTAGTGAGCGCCCACCAGCTGATGGAGCTGATGGAAAAGTAACACCACCACAAAAAATTAATGTTGATCCTGGATTTCAAGGAACTAAAATAGATGTAACAAAAAGCATTGGTCTATCAGGCATTAAAAGCTATGGTTACATAAGTTTGAGGGAAACATGGACAAAATTAAAACCTGAAATAAAAACTAAAGGAGCAGCAATTGAGTATAGATTTGAAGGAGCAAAAAACATATCAATAGACGGGGTTGGGGATGAAGGTAGTATATTTTCGAGAGGTATATCAATAGATGCATATGGTGTAATGTATGATAATATTAAACAAGTTATGAATTATAGATTACAAAAAGATTATATGAAAGAAGGTGGTATATATACAAAAATAACAGATAGAACTACAAGAGTGTTAGATATGTGTGAATTAAGTCTAAAAATACAAGGACTATCAGGATTAAATTGGGGAAATCAATTTCATACAGATTATATAGAACAAAGATTTAAAGATGAAACAGTATTTTTTGTTTCAAAAGTAAATCATGAAGTTAGTGAAGCTAATTGGACTACAGAAATTGTTGGTGGTATGCGAGCTATTTTTAAAGATGATTATGTAAAAGAAGCAGTTACTTTAAGTACGCTTGAAAATAGATCTATAAATATAAAACTTTCGGAGGCAGATAATAAATTGATAGGTAAAATGAGAAAAACCCACCACAAAATATTAATAAATAGTGGTAGGATGAATAGGATTAACGTGAGTCAGGGAGAGGGAACAAGAGAGCAACCAGAATGAATGTACAACAAATAAAAGCGATTAATAAAAGAACTATATCTACTAAATTTT
>CAYSUW010000056.1:0-1823 GCA_964434385.1 uncultured Dehalococcoidales bacterium
TAGGAATGAGATTAATAATAGGAGGTGACAGTAAAATAGGAGAAAAAATATCTTCCAATTGGGATAATCAGAAGCTCAAATTCCATTCAAGCACCAGAAGAAAGGAGTTAATTTCAAAACAGAGACCTTTTATAGATTTAAGCGATTTGGATCATTTAAATTTAGAATTTAACTATGATTCAGCTATTTTTTGTGCCTCCCAAACCAGTCTTTCTGAATGTGAAAGCAATCCGAAAGAGTCGAGAAAAATTAATGTAGATGCTATATCAAAATTAGCTGAAATCTTAAATTCTAAAGGAACATTTTTGCTTTTTTTGTCGACTAACCAAGTTTTTGATGGAAAAAAGGCTTACAGAAAAGCTAGCGATCAAAAAAATCCCATAAATGAATATGGAAGGCAGAAATCTGACGTCGAAGAGAATATTCTAAAATTATCTAAAAGTTCTGTTCTAAGGCTGTCCAAAGTAATTAATCATGAAGATTCACTTTTAATAGAATGGAAAAACAAATTAAATTCAAAAGAAAAGATTAAAGCATTTGACGATATGACTTTGTCCCCAACTTCATTTGGATACGTAATAAAAAAAATAGACTTGCTCTTGAAGCATAAAAGAGAAGGAATTTTTCACTGCAGAGGAGGTAAAGATATTTCGTATTACGAGTATGCAAAGCAATTTGCAAAGTTGGGAAATTACCCGATGGATCTAATCGAAAAAGATTCTTACAAATTAAGTAAAAAAATTACTTTTACGCCTCTAAGATACACAAGCCTTTGCGAAGAGTAATTATTTTTCTGCATAGGAGAAAATAATGAAAAAAACTAGAGATTCAGTAAATCAGGAATTAATAGAACAAGAGAAGAATCTTGGACTGCAAAAGTTGGGCTTAATGACTAGTTATGTGTGGCAGCAAGATCCAAAAAGGTTGGTTTTTACACTTGCAAGATATAAATTTATTTCTAAAATGTTAGATGGCAAAGAAGATGTAGCTGAGATTGGTTGTGGCGATGGATTTGGTGCAAGAATTGTTAAACAAGCTGTAAAAAATTTACTTATTACTGACTATGACCCTTATTTTATAGAACGTTTTCAAGGCATCTCTTCTGACAAATATCCAATAACTGCCATGGTGCATGACATATTAGACAAACCACTAGAAAGGAAATTTAATGCAATATATTCCTTGGACGTTTTAGAACACATTCCTACCCTTAACGAAGATACTTTTATAAAGAACATAATGCTTTCATTAAAAGATTCAGGAGTTCTTGTTTTGGGGATGCCAAGTCTAGAATCACAAAGTTTTGCTTCATCCAAAAGTAAGATGGGCCATATCAATTGTAAAACAGGCTTGGAATTTAAAGAACTAATGGAGAATTATTTCGATAACGTTTTCTTATTTTCAATGAATGATGAGGTTGTACATACTGGATTTTCAAAAATGGCACATTATCTTTTTACAGTTTCTAGCGGGCTTAAATGTTGAATGAATGTTTTAATATATCGAAAAAATATCTTTTGATTAATTCAAGTGTAACTGGTCAGGTAAGATAAAATTATATTTATTCATACCCAATCTTTTTGCTAATAATTTAGCTAAATCCGGCTTCATTGGTATAACAATAGGGTGATTTTCTTCTACTTATGGATGAGGGAAATGCTCTTATGAATGAGTGGGGAAAAATCTTAAAAATAAAAAAACTGTAATGAACTGTTATGATTGAAGCCAATCTGTTTCACAAATTATTAGCCATATTTTTTTTCCCATTCTTAATTTTCATTAAATTAATCAGTCCTTTTTACAAAATAAGATTAAACAGATTA
>CAYSUW010000057.1:0-1815 GCA_964434385.1 uncultured Dehalococcoidales bacterium
TATTGTTTGAAGGTTATAATGAAAATATTTATGGAAAAGTTACAACTGATGATTTTATAAACGAAGAATTATCAAAAATTAAAGAGAATTTTTGTTATTTTTTCACAGGACATTGGCTGCAAGGTAATTTGGGTAATGATAGAAAAGATGTTGGAGCTATGATTAAGATATTTTATGAAGCTTTTGGTAGAAAGTTAAATAAACCAGCTTTAATTTTGAAAACTACTGGTGCTACTCCATCAGTACTTGATAGGTATGAGATTTTAGGTAAAATTGAACAAATTAAAAAACAATTTCCAGGACAGAAGTTACCCCCAGTGTATTTATTACATGGAGATTTAACAGATGACCAAATGAATGCTTTATATAATCATCCAAAAGTAAAAGCTATGACTATGTTTACACACGGAGAAGGTTTTGGAAGACCTATTTTAGAATTTTCAACTACTGGAAAGCCTATGTTGGTTAGTAATTGGAGTGGTCATATAGATTTTCTTAAAAAGGACGCCGTTACTCTTATGAAAGGAAGATTAACAGAAGTTCCGAAAGATGCATTTCCAGAGAATATATATCAAGAAGGAGCTAAATGGTTTACTTGTGACTATCCTATGGTCAAAAGGGAGTTGGTTAATTGTTTTAAACAATACAAAAAATATAGTAAAAAATCTAAAAGACAGGCAATATATGCTAGAAATTTTACTAGACAGAAAATGACAGAAAAATTAGGAATGATTATTGATAAATATGTTCCTGAATTTCCAAAAGAAGTTGCTCTTAATTTACCTAAACTTAAAAAGGTTAGCGATTCTCAATCAGAACCTACTAAAATAAAACTTCCAAAGCTTAAAAAGGTGTAATGTGGAAAAGAAAATAACTTGTCCAGTATGTAATGCTGAAAAAATGTGTATTGAGGAATCTCAAGGAGATTTAATATCATATATGTGTTTTAGATGTGGTTATATGTCTGATGGTAGGATGGGAGAAGATTCAGAATTTATGGAAAAACATTTAAAAAATACACCACAGGTAGTTATAGATTTAAAAGAATATGATATCGAGAGGTCTATTTATTGGTATCCATCAGTAGTAAATGTTCCAGAAAAAGGTGTAGTGTATCCGAAAGAAGATCCAGAAACTTTTGAAGATACTTATTGTTGGGTAGCGGCTAAATATATTAAATCAGAGAGAAAAGGATATGATTTTGAATTAGATATGGATAATTCTAGAGAATTTAATTATGTATTATTTTATGAAGCACTACGATATATAGAAGTAATAATAGAAGGAAAGGGAAATGAAAGTAATCACGCAATGGCCTAAGGTAAAGGCGGGAGATATAATTTCATTTAGATATAAGAATGAACGAAGTGGTAGAGCTTTGACACATTCTATTTTAACATTGGCTAGAGATATACAAGTACCAACTAAATCTGGTGCTAAACGATTTTTGATTGGATTAAAAATAGAAGAAAGTAACAGGCCATTGGTTCCCAGAGATGTTATAGAAAAATTTTTAATGGAAATCGGAGAAATTGAGTTAGTAGATGCTAAAAATAAGATTTATGGATTAAAATTAGAAACTAAAGGAGATATGGGGGAAGTACAATTAAGAAGGCTTTACAGAGATTTAAAACCTTTAAATAGATCTAATAATCTTTATAGAACTTATGATTATCTGAAAGCTAGAAAATCTCCAGTTTATAAAGAGCCTATAAAATTATCAAAAAGTTTAAAGGAAGCATTAGAAACCCGATTCGAATATGAAAATTAGTTATTGCATAACTGTTTGTAATGAAGAAGTAGAGTTACAAAAAT
>CAYSUW010000058.1:0-1793 GCA_964434385.1 uncultured Dehalococcoidales bacterium
TTGCTTTACTAAAATTTCAACTGTTTCATCGTTTAATATTTTTCCTTTATATAATAATCCATCGTGTCCATGAGACGTATAGGGATCAAGAGCAACATCGCACATTATTCCTATAGAATTATTATATTTTTTTTTTATATATTGAATGGCCCTACATATTAAATTATCTTCATTTAGTGATTCTGTTCCATTATAATTTTTCAGCTTTGAATTTGTATAAGGAAATAAAGCTACCATTGGAATTTCATTAGATAGAGCTTTATCTAGAATTTCTGAGAGTCTATCAATGCTGTATCTATATACACTCGGCATAGATTTAATTTTTTCTTTCTTATTCTTTCCTTCGACTATAAATATTGGAAGGACTAAATCATTAACAGATAAAGTATTTTCTTTAAGAAGTCTGCGCGTCCAATTTTCTTTTCTATTCCTTCTAAGTCTTAAATTTGGATATTTTCCAGTGATAATCATTCTCAACAAATTTTATATATGCGTCATTAGTTTTATTTATTAAAATATTATATATTGTAATTATAAAAGTACTATGTCTAGTGATTTTCATAAAGTAGAAAATTTAAAATTCGATGTATCCAAACTACAGACTGCATTAAAAACTGTTCTACAAAGAAAAAGCTATGATGATGCAGCAGGAACAAAATATATAGCTGGAATATCATTAAATCAAATTCCTGGAGACCCAGAGTCTGTAAAAGGAGAAAATGTAAAGGGTGTTTATTGGACTATGCCTAATGAATCGGGAAAGGAAGAGGTTAGAGCAAAAAAAATTGATGAAGCAGCATATACAGAATTTGTTGAAGATTTAAAAGACACTTATTTTAAAGAAGTATATGATGAACTTTCTAAAAGATTTAAATTAGGTAGAGTAAGAATATTGTTAAAAGAGCCTAGATCTACATTAAGTTGGCATAGAGACCCTGAACCAAGATTACATATACCAATAATTACAAATCCTGGATGTTTAATGGTTATTGAAGAATCAGCTAAACATCTTCCTGCAGATGGATCAGCTTGGATTACGAACAATGTAAAATATCATAACGCATTTAATGGAGGTGAAGAAGGAAGAGTTCACTTAGTTGCTTGTGTTTTAGACTATAAATTCAATTAATTTTAGCTTATAAATCATTATATTGAAAAAGATTTTTATTTCATCTGATCACGCAGGCTATAATCTAAAAAATAGCATTATTTCAAAATTTTCAAAAATACAAAAGATTACTGATCTGGGTCCAAATTCAAAAGACTCCGTAGACTATCCTGACTTTGCAAAAAAACTATCTAAAAAGGTTGCTTCTAATAACGGAAGCTTTGGTATACTTGTCTGTGGATCTGGTATGGGAATGTCTATAGCAGCAAATAAAACCAAGAATATAAGGGCAGCACTATGTTACAGTAAGAAAAATACCAAATTATCTAGATTGCATAATAATGCAAACATCATTACATTAGGAGAAAGATTGATTGATAAAAACAAAGCATTCAGTCTAATAAAAATTTTCTTAAGCACAAAGTTTGAAGGCGGCAGACACTTAAAAAGAGTTAAAAAAATGTAATTATGTCTAGTGAGAGCAAATATTTAAACGATCAATACAAAAGCTTTTTTGAAGATAGTTTGTCTAAAACTGATCCAGATCTGCATAAAGCTATTAATGATGAATTGCAGAGACAGCAAGAACATATTGAGTTAATTGCATCTGAGAATATTGTATCTCAAGCTGTATTAGAAGCACAAGGATCTGTATTAACAAATAAATATGCCGAAGGTTATTCAG
>CAYSUW010000059.1:0-1771 GCA_964434385.1 uncultured Dehalococcoidales bacterium
AGTCTGTTTATAGAAGGTTATAATTTGATTATTTGGAAATCATTAATTTAATTATTACAAATTCTTAAATTCATCTGAATCTATTTTAGAATAATGTTCAGGTGATAATTCAAATGCATTAATAATATTTTGATATGTTAAAACATCCTTAATCTGACCAGAATCTATTAAAACACCATCTTTAAGCAAACATAAGAAATCAGAAATATCTTTTAAAATTCTGAAATCATGTGAAGTTACAATGGTTTGTATGCCATGGGAATTTAATTTTTTTATTAGTGAAGATACTTGGTGTGCATTTTTCAAATCTAAATTCGATGTTGGTTCATCGAATAAAATAACTCTGGTATCTTGAGCTAAAACTCTTGCTATTCTCAAAATCTGCATCTCACCTCCAGAAAGATTATCAACCAATTCATTCTTTCTATTAAGTAAGCCCACAATCTCTAAAGCATCATCAATAACTTTAGGCTTCACATTGTTTTTGAAATCAAGAAAATTTTTATGTGGAAAAGTTCCTAATTCCACGTATTCATATAATGTAAACCCAATAACATTTTCCCTATCCTGCTGAACATATCCAATGTTTTTAGCTCTATCCAAATGAGAAAGGGATTTTAAATTTTTTTGATCAAAATTCACTTTACCACTAGTTGGTTCAATAATACCTGCAAGAATCTTAATCAAAGTTGTTTTCCCAGAGCCATTATGACCAAGAATTCCAATAGATTTTTCTGACAAATTAAGTGAAATATCAGAAAGAATATTTTTCCCATTCTTCAGATAATTAATTTTTAATAATGAAAAACTCACGATTTAGTTCAATTATTTTATCTATTAAAATCAAGAAAATTCTTTGATGCAAGGTCATCCCAAAGGATTTTCATTAATTCTTCCGACCCTCTTAAATTCCAATGTGACAATGTAGTAAAGTATCTTGGATCAACTAAATATACTTTATTATCTTTAATAGCTTTAATTTCACTCAGTGTTGCATCAGAAACTAAATCGTCTAAAAATGCTTCTCCTCCCCATTCCTTAGATTGAGGGATAATTATCACATCTGGGTTCATTGAAATTAAACTTTCCTTGGTAATCATATCATTTGACTTCACTCCTGCTTCTGCAGCAATGTTTATCCCTCCTGATAAAGAAATAATACTACCTTCTGTAGAACCCAATCCTCCTGCCCAATAAGCATCATAATATGTCAAAGCTAATACTTTTGGTTTTTCCTCTAATTTCTTAGTTGCTAAATAAGCTTTTATAAATTTTGTCCTCTCATCTAACATATTAATAAGATTTTGTGCTGACTCTAGTTCTCCTAAGGCATAACCCATCAAAAGAATATCTGCTCTTCTACCTTTTACGTCATTTTGAAGTTTTGTCTGTATTACTGGAATATTCAGATCTGATAATGCATCTAAAAGATTAGGTCCTGCATAAGGGTCAGCAAAAACAATATCTGGTTTATGAGAAATAATAACTTCAGGATCAGCAGAAATTATTGGAAGACCATTAGCAAGTTCAAAAATATTTCCTTTTGGGTCTTGTGAAAATGAGGTGGTAGCTACTATTTTATCTAATTCTACAAATCCAAATAACATCTCATCATGACCCAAGGAAACTGTAAGAATTCTTTTGGGTTCTTGATTAATTATTATATTTCCATTCATTGCCTTAATTTCACGAGGCCAATCTAGATTATCTGGATTCAAGATTCCATCTACCTCAGATAGATTTATAGTTAAAGAAGAATTGAAATCTTTAA
>CAYSUW010000060.1:0-1749 GCA_964434385.1 uncultured Dehalococcoidales bacterium
GTCTTACTGATATCAGACCAGGGTTACTTAAATCACTAGAAAAAGAGCATATCACGTTATTTCCAAAAGTATACAAAAGGCTAAAAAAACTTGATATGATGCCAAATATTTACCGATTTGCAGGTAAGATTCATAAGTCATAATTTCTTTTCATGAATTCAATATCAGATAAAAAATTAATCAAGAATCACACTGTATTTTTTGCATATTTCTGTCATTTAATAGAAACTGACCAAGCAGACTCTGCTGAAGAATTATGTGAAATAGGGTGGAAGTTAGATGAGGAAATTAGACGAAGAAAAATAACTGAAGTTCAAATTGAAGAGTGCATAAATAAAGCAAATCTAAATCCTGAGGATCAGTGTATGGTAGGAAAGTATATTTATCCTGATTCAGATTTATTTAAGACTATTGGTGATACGTAATTAATGGAATATAATATTAATAGTTTTTTTGAAGGATACGATAGAGCTGTAAGAATATCAAAAAAGATGTCTTCAGATGAATTTTATTCCACAGAACGTCATGAAATGAAACCAACTAAGCGACTTTATGGATTGATCGAGCATTTGGGATTTAAATCTAAAGAATCTCAAGAAGAAATTATTGATCAGATAATTTCTAAATCACATTATGCTCATTTTATGTATAAAGGTGAGCAAACAATTCATGATAATCCAAAAAGAATCATTGAAGGGTTGATTGGCGACTTTGAACTCCGAAGAGATAAAAAGTTAAAAGATCAAATCAAAACCAAAACAACATTAGCTGCAACAGATATTGCGGACTATATTTTTTGTCCTGCAAGTTTTTCTTTAAAACAAAGTTTTGATGTCCCAAAGACGTTTGAAATGGAAGCAGGAGAAGAATTACATGATAAAAGAAAACTTGATGAATTTTTATCAAACTTACTTAATAAACGCAAGCGAGATAATTTTCGATTATCATTATTAAGGCAAATCAAAGAAGGCGTAGACATTAGAAAAACGAGGGGAGTGTCATTTCAAGATTTAACTGGAGAAAGAGGTATCCGTGGATTTCTGACTGATGGAAATAAAATTGATCTTTATAGATTTTATAAAAACAAAGAAGTAGATGACAGTGAGTTTGATGAAGAAGAATTAAAAGAAATTTACAAGGGTATGTACGGTGATTTATTAACGTCTAAATGTGTTTTTTACGGTCATAATAATAAAGAAACAGAACCTTTCTTTTCTAAAGATGGAAAATTTGCGGGTATGCCTGATTATATTTTTGAAAGGGAGGACGGATCTAAATTCATAGTTGAGGAAAAACATACGTGGAAAGAAGAGGTGCTAAAACCGTGGGAATCGCATAAGATGCAAGTTCAATCTTATCTTAATACAGTCATTCATGATGATATACCAATGAGCAATGGATATTTAATATATTTTTCATGGCATTATTATAAAGGAAAACTCAGTACTAAGAATCCAAGATTACATAAAATAAATAAAACAAGCGCTTTAAGACAGGCATTGATGAAAACTCACGCTGAAATTTTGGACTTCATGCATTCAGGTGAGAAAAAATTTGATAATAATTCTATAAATACAAACAAATGTTATAAGTGTAGTTCTCGTATTTATTGTAACAATATGGGTGGACAGCAAGATGATATTAGATTCCCTTATTCGGGATAAATAACAAAAAGATGAAATATGTTCGAACAGACCTTTAAAAACATAGACGACATACTTTATAAGGACGCTGGCGCTGACAGCGAAC
>CAYSUW010000061.1:0-1746 GCA_964434385.1 uncultured Dehalococcoidales bacterium
GAGTGCAAGAACATTTTTGGAAAGTAGCCCAGAAACCAGGAAAACCTCTTTTTTTTGGAACAATGAAATCCTCTCTTATTTTTGGTTTGCCTGGAAACCCTATATCTTCATTGATTTGTTATGTGGAATATATTCATTCTACAATACATGGTTTTCAGAAGAAAAAAAAGGATTCTAAATATCGGGCCATCTTGACAGAAAATTTTGCTGTAGAAAATAAGAAACATAGATATTTATTTGGTCAATCATGGATTGATCCTAGTAGTGGAAAACTATTCTGCTCGCCAACATCAAAACTGGGATCTCATATGCTCACAGCAAGCATTGAATCTAACTGTATTTTGGAATCGCCCCCTGGAAAACAAGGATTAAAAGCAGGAGATAAAATTACAATAAATTTACTAAATTGGAGGAATTTTTAATGATAACAATATATGTACTAAACTTCTCACTTGTTAAAGATGCATTAGGTCAGAAAAATATGGAGATTAAAATGAATAACGGTGAAACAGTAGGTTGTTTACTTGGAAAAATTAGGGTAATGAATAAAAAGAAATTAGATGGTCTTCCGATACGAGCTGCAGTAAATCAGTCATATGTAGATGAAAATTGCAGACTTCATAATAAGGACATAGTTGCACTTATTCCGCCTGTTTCAGGAGGGTAAATGGTAAACACGCGCATCATAAAAAATATAATTCCTATTCTCGTATCAGATGATACCCATACGAACAATGGCGCTGAATTGCAGTTCTATGGAAGGGTTAGGAGTGCAGAGAATGGTAAGGCTATTGTTGCTATTGATTATGAATACTATAAGGGTATGGCAGAAAAAGAGCTTCAGAAATTAGGAGAAAATACAATGCATAAATTTTATATAAGTAAACTAGATTGTATCCATCGAGTTGGAAAGATATCTAATGGAGAAGCTTCTCTAAGGGTTATTATATGGTCAAAACACAGAAAAGAAGCCCTAGATGCTATGGCATGGTTTATTTCAAAAATGAAGAAAGATGTACCAATATGGAAAAATGTTATTTTAAAAGATGGTAGTCGGATTTCATCCACATGTAGTCAATGATAATGGGAGATCATATGAATGCGTATATATTAACTGGTGGATTAAGTAGGAGATTTGGATCAGATAAAGCTGCCTGTATAATCAATGGAACTACGTTTTTGGACAAGATATTTAAAACACTTCAATCTGATTTTATTCATATATTTTCTGTTGGGAAAAAACCATATTCAGAAAAAATTGAATTTGTTCCAGACTTTTCAGATTATCAGGCAGCCATGGTTGGAATCATCACGGCTCTAAGGCACACATCTTCTCGATGGAATTTTATTATCAGCGTTGATACACCTTATATTACTTCAGATGTAATAGATTCACTACAAAAAGAGATCGTTGGCATTGAGAATAATATTATTATTCCTTCAGTAAATGGTAAAATATTTCCTCTATCAGGTTTCTATAACCAAGATTGTTTAGTTTATTTTGAAAAGGCATATTTAGTTGAAAAATATACAGTGATGGATGTAATTTTATCATTAGCTCCTGTAATTGTGGATCTATCACATTATAAAATACAGTTGACAAATGTGAATACAAGAAAACAGTTGAATGAATCAGGTAAAAATAGCTATAAATATAAGGAAAAATAATAAATTCAGGAGTTTTAGAAATTAAATATTGCCAAATTTATATTGAATGGTTATATAAAATGTGCGATTGTCATATTT
>CAYSUW010000062.1:0-1705 GCA_964434385.1 uncultured Dehalococcoidales bacterium
TCTGTTTCACCACAATCCTCACAGAAATAATATGTAATATATTGAGTCAGTCTTAATCCATAATATTCTTCACCTTGTTCAATATTTTCATGCTTACAAGATTCTTTTTTCTTGTCCTCTTCATCTGTTTTCATTTATATATCTCTGTTTCCGCTGCTATTATTTTCTTGCCTAAATAATAAGATGAATCTTCATCATTAACATTTGCACTTAATATTATTACCTTAGCATTTACATTGCATTCAATCAATACTCCTCTAGTCCCAAATGGAGTTGTAAACATTTTACCAACTGGTAAATCTTTTAAATACATCATACCTTTAGCTGGTTTGAATTTTGGGCCATTTTTAAGTGCTCTCTTTACTAAAGTGCTAGTCTTCATTGTTTAATTCTTCATCTATTTCATCAGTAATCCATGCTTCATAAAATTTCCCATAGTCACTCATACATTTGCTCCACTGTTCTTTACTTAAATCACTCATTAATCTTACTCTTGGGTCAAACATATTCCATTTACCAGTTCTTCTTAATCTTTCATATTCTATAAAATCTTCTCTAGTTATTTGTATTGACATTATTTATTCTCACTTTCTTTCATATCATTTTTCCATTCATGCCATTTATCTAACATCATCGATATTAATAGTCCAATTATTATACCAATGGCTACTCCTACTCCAAAATTTAATTCAAGTGGAATTGAACTTGCTATTATCATTTTTAACTCCTTAATTTAATACTTGAACGACCTCCCGTTCATTTTCCCATTATTCCCAAAAGTATTATATATTACTGTTTATTAGTTGAGTCATTTACTGTTGTATTTAGCTCTACTGTTTCTACCGTTTCTACTGTTACTGTTTCTTCATCTGAATCTATTTGAGCTGGTTGTTTTAAAGTCTCAGTATTATATCTTTCACCTCTCCATAGGAATATTCTTAAACTACCATGTTCAGAACTATCCCCTAACATCCCTCTTGCAAATGCAAATGCATCTGAAAAGTTTTCATAGTCTGGATAAGGTGCTATTAATATACCATCATCTGTGAAATGTAATATTTCTTCTTCAATTACATTTTCTAATGGGACTGTTTCAGCTTCTTCTCTAAGGTCAGCAGTAAGTATTTCTACTTGTGTTGGTTCTTCTTGTTCAACTACTTCAACTTCAATAACGACTTCTTCTGCTGGTTTATCGCTTTTGAATATTGTTAAACTTGCTACGATTAGAGATATAATAAATCCCCAAGCAGCTATCTTTTTGTTTTTACTGTTCATCTTGTTTTTCTTTCTTTGTTTATTGATAAAATAATAACCTTGCACCATCATTTATAACATACTCATCATCTATGTCATAAATATAATAGTTCCTTAATACTGCATATTTTTTATCATTTGTATTTTGCCATTTACTTCTATATGTATTTGGTATAAATAGAAAATTTACCTCAAGATTTGGGTTTGTTCTTGGCAAAGCAATACCTATTTTGTGATTGTTCTTAAATATTGTATACTTTGGTACAGTATGAACTGTTTTATAATGTTCTAATTTTTGACCACTCTTTAATTTCTCAACATCATCATTATAAAATTCATTTTCAAAGAAAGCCCACTTTGCTCTTGGGAACTTTGCTCTGTAGTATTCTATTTTTTCTTCTTGTTTGTATCGAAATCGCAAGAAGCATGCTGTTATTGAACTGTTTCCTAT
>CAYSUW010000063.1:0-1703 GCA_964434385.1 uncultured Dehalococcoidales bacterium
CGGACGCGACTCGTATATATAATTATTATATTAGGTGGACTTCCCGCCGATAGGCGTTGGGGGACTATAGTAAATATATATGTGGGTGTGTAAGTGTTGAGAATTAATCTCTTAAAATTGCTAGAAACCTATCTAATGTAAAAGCATCATTTGAAAATAAAAACTTAAAACAAAAAGGGCAACTACAACAGATGCAACTACAACAGTATTAGATGTAGGATATATATATGCATCAGACTAGAATATTTCATAATAACCCTATTCATTATTATAATCATTTGAGCTAGTGTTAATAATTTAGATGTATAGTTTGTTAACTTTGCTCTTTCAAAACATGTAATCTACCAGATGTGTGGTATTTGTGTGGTAAATAATCATAATTTAAACCTGGTTTCAAAACCTCCTGAAAGAGTATTTCTTTTTCTTTATTTTTTGTTTCAATCATAACTGCATACTCGTCCTTAAAATGCATTCTTTTACTTATCAAATCGAATTTCGCATATCCCTGATAATCAGTTGTACAATTACCAATCCCCACAAGAGTTACTTTAGCTAGTTCAACAGGTTTATTGTCATGTGTAAGAATTCGAATTTTAGTAATGTATTTGTTTGGGAAAAAGAACTTGTGTATTCGAGTAAATATACAAGATTGTTGAAGAATTACAGATTCAGGTATCGAATTTATGATATCACCTTCATAATCCATTTCCTTAGGAATCTGCCATTCAGATCCATATTTAAGTTCTAAATATTTTTCAGGAGGATTTGGCACGAAAAAAGTAGCTCCAAGAAACGAAATGGGTTTTAAATCATCATGAAGTTCAACGGGTATTTTGACCACAGGGTATTGATATATACTTCCTTGAAATATCTTATAACAAGTCCAGTCGGCCGATATTCCGAATTTACAAAGTGTAACCTGAATGTTCAACGAGGATTCCCCTGCTTCAACTTCGAAACCAGCTAACTTAAATTTATCAACGGTTTCATAAATAGATTTTTCGTTAAGACCATTCATACCTATTATTGATCCAATATCTAAATCATCATCCCATTTGATAAGTTGCCCATCTCTGACTGCAGCCAAACAAGTACCGTGACGAAGAAAGAAAATAACATTTAATTCATCCATTAATTCTTTAATCTCTAGTAGTACCTTTTCCCCTTTTTGAATGTCCATAGGAATCATTGTATTTCCAGTAAAAATCTAATTATTTTATAATTGAAATAAGTGCCACAGATGATTTTAATAGGTATGAATGGTCTTAACGAAAAATCTATTTATGAAACCGTTGATAAATTCTAGTTTAACAGAAATTCAGATATTGTTTGGAGACAAGCGAGTGCCACATCTTCAATATAAATAACTGTTTAAATTGTATAATCTTCCTATGAGTTTTTATTAACAACAATCTGCAGTTTCAGAGCAAATTAATTCTTTGACCAATACTGCATCTTTATAAAATCCTTCAGGATAAGTAGGGCAAACTGCAGAATAAGAACCATCCTCTCTAAGCAATATCATCCCATCATATTTTTTTTCACACATAAAATCAGTTGCTTCTTCAACTGATTTAAAAGGCCTTGAACAACTTGTATAATTCCATTCACTCATATAAAAATTGTAGCAAATTATCTATTTATGTGGAGAGTAGGGGATTAGAATCAAAAACTATAAGCGATAGAAATCTTTATTTGGTGAA
>CAYSUW010000064.1:0-1519 GCA_964434385.1 uncultured Dehalococcoidales bacterium
AGCTGACCCCCGGGCCTAATTAAATGTATAGTGTTTTTTAACAGGGCTAGTCACCGTCCAGTGACATTTTAACCCCTTGGGGAAAACTACAAAATCACCCGCAGAAAAGCGGACAGTTTCAAATTCACTTTTAACCTCCACCTTTCCTTCTAATAATAAGCAGGATTCCTGCTGATCATATTCCCAATCAAATTCAGAAACATCACATGACCATATAGGCCAAGACAACACGCCCTGCTCTTCGATTTGTTTATCTGTAAGCTGAGAAATTATAATATTCAAAAATTAAAATATTTTTATAAGAACAATAAAATTAACCAATAATGAGAAATATTTTAAATAAGAACCCCTCATCGCATCTTTAGGGGTTGCCATAGATAGGGTTATTTTTTCCTCTTCCCATGATGATAAATTCCCCTCAATAAAGGTAAATTTTAGCAAAGTAGCCCTTTCACCCAAATTTACTCTACTATTAGTATTTATTTTACCCTCGCCTAATTTATAACGCTTAATATGATAATTATAAAAAACATATACAGTATTATCATATTCTGTATCAGCAAGAATCAAAATTGGCTCGCCAAGTGTAGTAGCAACATCTTCTCTACTCATGCCAATTTTAATTTTTGAAATATCATTATAATCAATCCAGGCTTCTGACGAATTTAACCCATTAGAGCAGCCTGAAATAAAAAGGATAAATTGAAAAACAAATATTTTTTTATACATATTTTAATACCTATTTAAGCTTCTGTTTTATTTTAGCGTTCAAACCCATACGTATTTTTTTAATACTGTCATCTTCTAAATCTCGGCCAACCGAACTTAATGACATTGACATTTTACAACTTTCCGTTAATCCTGTTGTAATGTTATATTTAACATCACCCGAAACCGTTGTAACTATTGTCAGATCTATAGATTTATCATCTGAGGCGCCCACTCCAATTAATTCTACAGCGTTGTCGAATTTTATGTAAGCTATTTTACTTCCCCTTTTTTCTTTAATTTTTTTAAAATTATAAGTGATCGTTGATTTTTTTGTGCCCTCAAATTCTTCAAAAGTAAAAATTTTTCCAGTATGATCACCCTCCGCCTCTATTTTCCAAACATCCCCTACATACCTTACACTATCAGGCCCAAATGGATATAAAATGTTGGAATCATCACCTTGAAACATAGAGCCTATTTCATCGCTCGCCACCATTTCCATCATTTCTATAGAAGCTTCATCATTTCCAACAATAGATGTCTGCTCTCCCGTAACGGAATCATACGTCATGGTATAAGATGTGCCGTTTTGTTTTTGTGCGTGATGATTGGGCTTAACCTTATCATCAACGCGAGTTGTTGCAATCACTCTTGACCATGATAGTTTGGATATTATTTCATTTTGATTTTCCTTTGGCGTTACAAATTCAAAGGTCTGCCTGCCAGAATAATTCATTAAAAAATCCCAAGGCCCAAAACTCATTTCAAAGATAGTCTCTAAATCCTGATAATAATCTTGAGTAGAATT